>JADZEY010000127.1 GCA_020850315.1 Armatimonadota bacterium
ACAAAAAATGTGGGTTCACCTGGGCGCGGAACGCCGTGTGTTCCCATTCCAGCATCCGCCGCCGGAACTGTTCGCGTTCGGCGTTCGCACGCTCCAGGTCGTACTTCGCCTGAAGCTCCGCCACCGAGCGTTGCGTGCCGACGTTCAGCATGGCGGAGTAATGCTCGGCATACTGTTTGTGGTGGTGCAGTGCCTGCTGGTGATCGCCCAGAGCTTCGTAGATGGAGGAAAATTCTTCGTGGAATTGGGCCAGTAGATCGCGGGAGTTCAGAAGCGTGGCAAGCTGAAGCGCGGCGGTGCAGTGTGCAATGGCTTCCTCATATCGCCCCAGATGCCGAAGCATGGCGGCGATGTTCCGCTGCAAAATTGCAACGCCACGCTGATCTTTCTCGCTATCCCGTTTGGCAAGTGAGCGTCCGTAGTATTCCAGCGCGGTCAGTGCTTGCCCCTGCATTGCATGGACGTTTCCGATGCTGCCAAGCACAATGGCAACGCCGCGCTCATCGTTCACGCTGCTACGTAGTTCCAATGCTTGGTGGTGGGTTTGCAATGCTTCATCAAATTTTTCCAGCCGCGCTTGGATGATTCCGATGTTCCCCAATGCCCGCCCTGCGGATTCAACATCACCAATCTGCTGGGCAATGGCGTGCGATTGCCAGTAGTACTTCAATGCCTGGTCGTACTGGGTCAGCTTGTGATAGACCACGCCGATGTCGTTGTAGATCATGGCAAGGCGTGGCTGGTCGTTGCTGTGGCTGATGATCCGAAGCGCGTCCAAGTGGTGGTGCAAGGCAACCTCGAAGTTACCAAGATCGGCATGGCACTCACCCAACGAATGGATAGCACGAGCCATCAACATCGGGTGATGGAGTTGCTGGCGCAGCAAGACTTCAGCTTCCGATTCCCGCACGGCATCCGCCAAGCGGCCATGAACACGGTAGAGATATGCCGCAGCGTGGTGGCACAATGCACGAGCGTTAGCGTCGGCAGTGTTGCTGGCAATCTGGGCGGCTTCGGCAAGCAGCGGAAGCGCGCCGGACAAGGTGTCGGCGGCGTTGGCTCGTTCCAGCAATTCCTCAATCTGGCGGCGGTCTTCGGTGGCCTCTGCCTCATCCCCAAAACGATACTGGCGTGTGTCGGGCATGTGGTGTTCTTCTTGCGGTGGCCAATGGCAGGTTGTTTACGCCGATAATCCGAACTCTTGCAGTTTCTGAACAAGCGGGTCCTTCCGGCGGCGCGACACCTCCACCGATACACCTCCGGTCAGCATCACCGTCCCCCCTCCCAAATCGCTCCGCAAAAACCCGCGAACGTGCTGAAGGTTCACCAAGAACGATTTATGCACCCGGAAGAATTCCGAGCCTTCCAAAAGCTCGTCATATTCCTTCAGCGGCTTGCAGGCAAGCACTTGCTCGCCGGTGCGAAGGTGGATGCTGGTGTAGTTGTTTTCGGCTTTGCAATGCAGGATGTCGTCAACGGCAACCACGCTGAACCCGTGAAGTGACGGGACAATCAGGCGGGTAAGTTTTTGGCGATTATCGGAGGTGTTTTCCAGCACGGCATTCAGCCGTGTGTTGTAGCTGGTTTCGCGGGCGTTGCGGGCACGGCGCATCTCGGAAAGTTTTCGCACGGCATCTTGCAGTTCGTCAATGTCAATCGGCTTCAGCAAGTAATCGGTTGCGCTGGCGCGGATTGCCCGCAAGGCGTAGTGGTCGTAGGCGGTGACAAACACCACGGCGAACTCGCGGTCGGGGATGGAGCGAAGGAAATCGAAGCCATTTTCGCGGGGCATCTCGACATCCAGAAAAACCACATCAGGTTCGTGCTGGTTAACCCCCCAACGGGCTTCCTCGGCGGAGGCGGCCATTCCCACCACTTCAACTTCACCCGGGCAGTACCGGAGCAGAAATTCTTTCAGGGTTTGGCGACCCAATGTTTCGTCGTCCACAATCAATGCGCGCAGCGGTTCCATAAAAGCTGTGAGAGCAGTTGGTAGGAAGGAGGGGAAATTTCGGCCAACAGCAAGAAGGATATGCCGTTGGGAAGCCGGAACGTTGCTGCGATAATAGGGCTGGCGAAGGGAACTACCAACGATTGGTTCCTCAAATCACGCAAAAGGCCCCGATTGCTCAGGGCCTTCTGTGGCATCCACGCTATTAGCTGCCATATTGACCTGTGGGGGGCCTTAGCAGCAAGACGTGTGGCACTGGACGCAATGTTGCGAATGTGCGCGGGTTATCGTTATCGAAGCAGCAGCACGCTTTGCACCGTTCGGGTTTGCCCGTCGCTGATGGTAAAAAGGTACAGACCGCTTGCGGCGGCGGCTCCATCATTGTTGGTTCCGTCCCACTCAACTCTATTGTTTCCGGCAAGCTGATCCGGCCCGAAGCTGCGCACTGGGCGGCCAAGTTGGTCGCTAATAATCATTGTGGCATTGCTGCCAAGCGGTTGATCTACCAACAAGAACGTGCTGGTTCGGAATGGATTCGGGGCCAAGACCGCACGCTGCTGTGCCGTCCCCTGCTGGAGCGCAACCCCCGATGGGCCGGAGACATGCAGGGTGATCGGAATTGTGAGCGTCGAGTCATCGCTCTTCAGCCGGAGCGTTGTGGCGTAGTCGCCTTGCGGTGGATTCCCCGCAACGTTGATGCGTAGCGGAAGAGCACTGTTTGCCGCGATGGTTGCCGTGGCTGCGTCACCATCGAACAACGCAGTGAGGTATCCACCAGCATCCCCCCCAACAAAGCCAAGAATTTCCAGATGAGCTTCATCGCCGCAGAGGTTGGATGCAACGTTTAGCGTTTCGGTGGCCGGCTTCCCTTGTGTTGTGGATATCCCCACGCTGCTGCGATCCACGTTTGCCGTTTTGAAGCAGACAGCGGGGAACTCCATCACCTTGCAGTTTCCAACGTTGTCGCAGATCTGAACGTTCAGCGGGCCGCTGGGGTCTTTCACGGCTTTGAACCCTGCAGTTGCGTCGTCATCCATTGTTAGCGGAGCCGAGTATTGAATGCGCTGCCATCCGGGGCTATTCAGCAACCGCACATCGCTTACGCCGCTGAAATATCCCTGCGTGCGGTCGCTCACCTGAAGTTGAATTGCCCCTTTTGTGGCGGTGTTTTGTTCCTTCACAAACGGGGCTTCGGTGTCGGGGCCAACCTGCGGAACCCACGATGGAAGGGGGTAGGTTAGGCCATCGCCACCGGTTGTTCCGGCACGAACGGAGCCAGTAAATGTCACCCCGTTGGAGGTTGTCAGCAGATGCCCGCCGGAAGCCACCGAAAGCGTTGCATACCAGCACGGGGTTTGGCCAATTCGACGAACCACCACGCCGGGCAACTGGTTGATGATAGCACCATCAAGTTGAACATCGCCGAATGGGTTTCCGGCGTTTCCCTTGGCAAGAACGGTCAGCAGCGATTGCTGGAATTGTTCACCACGCAGTTCGCTTGGAACCGTAAACAACGCACGGTTGCTGAACTGGTCGCTGGCGGTAAGGGGGATCATTGCTGGGGCGTTGCTGAAGGGATTGGAATACGTTGCCCCAACTTGATGCTGCATCACCAGTATCGGGCGGGTCGCGCTCCAGTAGCTGGCTCCGTTGATTGCTGTGCCACGGGTGTCGAACAGTTCCCCACGGTTCAGCGTCACATTTTCCTGCCGCTCAACCGAGCCATCCGGCTTGCACCAGGTAACGGTGACCTGTGTGTTGTAGGCCGAAGCAATCGCCCGGAAACGGCCAACGCCGTTCATCGGTGCTGAGTAGTATTCTTGGCCCCACAAGGAGTCGGGCAAGATCATTGCAGCTTGGTGGCTTGCATAATCTTGCACAGAGTTAAAGTTGCCGGAAACAGTGATTGGCGCACGGACGTGGCCAGTCACCACACCAATCGGGAAGTTGGAGGTGATCTCCGTCCCGCTTAAATCGCCATTCCCTTCGGTGGTTGCGTCTTTGAATGCTTGGAACAGATAGGTCTCCCCTTTCTTCAATGCAACCTGAACTTCTTCACCAGCGGCTTTGGTGTACAGCCGCACGCTGGGGCGGATTGTCACCAGTGTACCATCGAACGCTGCCACAATCTGGATTTGGCTGGTGCGTGCGGAGTTATAAGATCCATCGGCTGCCGGAAGCGAAAGGGGCAGATACCGCCGCCCCCACAAGTTGAGCGGAACCGCAGGATATACAGCACCGGACAAAAAGCGGGAGTGATAGGCATACACCGCAATCGGATCACGCGATTGGATATGCACACCGCCACGGCTGATCTCTTCGCTGATGATCTGCTCCAGCGCAGCCGGAAGCTCGATAACTGTTAGTTCGCCCGGCTTCGTGGCAAAGGACCTCACTGTCCACTCCCCTTTCCCTGTGGGAATTTCAATGGTTCCGGTGGTTGGTGCTTCGGAGGTTATCCAAAGCCCCAAAAATCGTGGGGAAGGCTTCCGTTGCTCATCTCCATTTTGCGGGAACGACACGAAGTACTCGGTTCCCTGCGGGCTGCCTACCATTCCGTCGGCTGTGCCGTTCTGGGCCAGAGCGGAACACCACGGCAACAGAGCAACGCCGCACAGAAGGAGGAGGAGGAATGTTGGTATGGATAGTCTATTCATTGGTTCGTCCGTCAATCGTCGGTGTTTAGTTCTGCACAGCGTCGGTTTGGATCAGCACGCGGCGTGCTTCTTGGCGCAGCAGTTCAAAGTCCGGTTCTTCCCCCACTTGGGTTGTTCCCCCCGATGATGTTGGATAGGAGTAGCTGACCTCCTGGACTACCCCCACCCCTTCGGCAAATAACCTCACCCACAATCCTTTTCCGGTCTCAACTTTGTTGCTATCAACTTCGGTGTACTGAACAGCGATCACGTTCTTGTAGGTCTTCCCTTCCACCCGTTTGAAGTCGTAGCGTTCGATAATTTTTGCGTGCCACGAAGGTTTGTCGTCGGCAAAACCGCGACGTGGCGAATACCATTCTCCCCCCTTTTCCATTGTGCCGACCAACGCGTACTGACACCCAAGATTATCGTACACAATCAGCGTGTCGTTCAGCGGAAGGAATCGGGTGCGGGCCGATGCTGCCGAAACGGTGTCGTACAGCTCGAACATATCGTTCCCCTTGAACTGCGATTTCGACCGCTGCACCGTCAGGTGTTCCTCGATGGTATCCACGCTTCCCAACTGCGGGTTTTTGGATTCTTTCTTGTAGGTCATGGCCAAGTTGGGGGTTGTTGGCCATGAAAAATCGGCAACCGTTGTTGGGCCTTCCGGCTCGGTGACGCTGCACCCCCCAACCACCACTGCCAACAGCAGCACGGCACACCCGATCAATGATTTGGTTCCTGTAGCCTTCATGGTATCTATCACTATTGAGTTTGTTTGCTAAAAAACACTTGCGCACCGCCCGCGCTGTGCGTTGTTAGAATCGGAAAAAGAGTCCGTACCGCCCCTGAATCAGGGTTCCACGGTAGGTGTCGCTGGCGGTGGAAACAACTCCATCGTTCAGGCTTCCTTCAATCAGTTTGCGGCGTTCCTCGCGCAGGTCGTAGCTGTAGCTTGCCACCCCCGCGCCAAGCTGTGCCCCGATGGTGTTGGTGAAGTACCACACCACAAACGCATCGGCACCGTACAGTGTGCTGGTGGCGTTGGTCCCGAAGGAGCCTTCAACATTGAGGGCCATTGTTTCCGAAAGTGGGATGCGGTAGTTGCCAACAGCCTCGGCCCACAGTTTTTTGCTGGCGTTCAGCACCGGACCGTAATCGTTTCCGCCGGTGATGTTCACCCCAACTTTCTGCAGACTGACCGATGCCAGCGTTCCATACACCATCCGCGCCCCCAAGCCAAATTGCCCTTCGCCAAAGCGGTACATCGCGCCCACGCTACGGTTGCTGAACTCACGGTCAGGATTGGTGATCCCTTGTGGGGTTGGTGCCAGCATCCCAAGCCGCTCGCTGTAGATCATCTCAAATCCGTTTGCCCGCGTGGGGTCAAACTTGGGCGTGGACGCAACCGAAGTGGTTCCCTTTCCTGAGTTGTTGTTCGCCTTGTCGGTGCTCTCCGGTTTGGATGGAGCGAAGTTGGTTTCTCTGCTTCCATTGCTCATCCCATTGCCCAATGGCAAGGTTGGCGGATTGCCCAAGCCCAATTGAAAATCCTTGGGAAGGTTTGTTAATGAAGGACTTGGGACAGTGAACGTTGTTGGTGGCTCGCTGTTTTGCCCTTCCGTGCTTGCCGCCGCCATGTTCCTCACCGGATCGGACATGGAGGATGAAGAGGCAGGGGAAGAGGCGTTGCTGCTGACTGATTCCACCGGAACCGGAACGCGAACAATCCGGTCGCGGTAGATCACCCGGGGCTTGGAAGCCGCGGCAAGACTGACCTCGGCTGGGTTCACCACAACAGGGTTGGCAACTATTGCGGGAACTCTATCCCCCATCTGTTGCAACGCAGCCGAAGCTGACGGAGCCAACGCTGACGGAGCCGGGGCAGCGATGCTGCTTACCACTTCCGCGCTTCCCCCCTGCTGGTTGCCACTGTATTCGCTGCCGCCGAACAGGGCTCCAAACTCGGTGGATCCCAAGATGTACCCGACCACTCCAGCAGTAACCAGTGCGATTCCGCGGCGCATCCATCCATTCAGGAATGGGCGCGCAATGGGGTTTGCCACAACCCCGCTTCCCCCAGCGATAGCCCCCCAAATGGCGGCATCTTCCTCTGGGCGCAGGGCATTGGTCAGCCGATCTTTCTCGATTGCATCACGCAACGCCATGTGCTGGCGGAACGCGGTTCGCCGTTCGGGACTGACGGAAAGGACGTGGAGTGCTTCGGCCATCTGCTCATCGCTAAGCGTGCCCTCAAGCAACTCCTGAATGTCGTTGGTATTCATCGTAAAAAAGTGGCCGTCTGTTCGTTAGCGTTATCGGTTACTCTGTTGTTTATTCGGTCGTTCTGTCGTTGCTGTTCTATTCGGTGAGGAACAGTTGAAGCTGGGATTTCTTTACAGCAGCAATGTTGGCCGTCAGTCAAATTCATCCAGCCGTTTTGCCAACCGCTCGCGAAGCAGATCGCGAGCCTTGAAAATTCTGAATTTTACTGCCGAGAGTGCCAGCCCTGTGATCTTGGCAATCTCCTGATAAGAATGCCCCTCATACTCCCGCAGCACCAACGCCTCGCGGTAGATTTCTGGCAGTTGCGCAACTTCGTAGGCAAGGTGATCTTGCAAGGCGGTGTCGCTGGTTTCGTTGGCCATTGCAATGGCGTATCCCTGAAGCTCATCGAACGGCTCGGTATCCTTCTGCGTGCGGCGGATATTCAGGCATTGGTTGCGCGCGATGGAGTGGATCCAACCCACAAAATTTGTCCCTGCCACATACTTGTCGCGCATTCGGTACACCAGGATGAACACTTCCTGAACAGCATCTTTTGCGTTGTCGCGATCCTTCAGCGTACGGTAGCAGAACCAGAACACCTGGTTCTTGTAGCGGTCGTACAGCGTCCTGAACGCAAGTTCATCCCCTTTGCGCACGCGCAGCATCAGCGCGTCGTCATCAAGCTGACGCTGCTGAGATGGTTGCCCTATGAACACATCAGTAAGGGGCACGGGTTGTTGGATTGCGCAGTTAGAGATTGAGAAAGCGAACGGAGACCAGAGGCCGGAATGGCCTTGAAAAACGGAATAATCAGCGCGAAATCGCCGATTATGAAAGCCTTTTCCCACACACCCACAACACCAGTGCAGGCTTCCCATCGGCGGCTTCTTCGATTACCGAAACGCCTGCATACTTCTAACACAGGAATTGGCCGATTTGTTAGTAAACTCGCAAAAAAAAAATCACGATACGGGGGCTTGGATACAGCTGGTTCCCGTTCATCTGGCAAACAATGTCAACGGTTCATGCAGCATCAGTTTGATTCTTCAATCCCAGCACTCTGGTATGCTGGCCCGGCTCCAGAGGTCAATGAAGTGTTCCGGTTGGAAGCCGATGAGGCCCGCCACGCACGCGCATTGCGGTTAGCCGTTGGGGATAGGGCCACGCTGCTGAACGGCAACGGAAGAAAAATTGAAGCAGAGGTTGTGGCTTGGGAGAAATCGGGGCCGCTGCTCCGGTGCATCAACAACTTGTTGGAGAGCGACGCAGGCTGGCCGTATATTGCCCTCGGTTTCGGGATGCTTGCCGACCGCAGCCGGCTGGAATGGCTGGTGGAAAAATCGGTAGAGCTTGGGGTGCGGGAACTTCTGCCAATCAACACGCAGCGTTCGGAAGGGCATCTTCACCGCGAGCGGTTATTGCGGGTTGCCGTGGCCGCGCTGAAGCAATCGCAACGGAGCTATCTTCCGCAGCTTCATCAACCGATGACGATGAAGCAAGCGATCCAACACGCAGTGCAACAAGGCCCTGCCCCAATGATTCTTTGCCACGAGCAAGCCATTGGGCAGCAGACGGTAAGCCAGACCCTGCGGTTGGGGAACGGAAGCGGAGCAACGATAATGATCGGCCCAGAAGGGGGGTTTACCGAATCGGAAGTTGCCGAAGCCCACGCAGCAGGCGCGTTGATTGCCACGCTTGGCCCGGCACGGCTTCGCGCCGAAACCGCAGCGATTGCAGCGGTTGCCATTGCCGGGCATCAGTTGCTGACATCCGGCACGCGATAACCGAACGAACCTCAATCATGTAACCAAGCCTCCTTCTCTCTCTCACTCTCCCACAACACGTTCCAACCGAATACCTTCCAATGGCAAACAACACGCTTCTCGACATCCGCAATTTGAAGAAATACTTCCCGATCAAACGGGGATTGTTCAGCAAGACCGTTGGCTTTGTCAAAGCGGTCAATGATGTCTCGCTGAACATCCAGCAGGGGGAAACGCTAGGGCTTGTGGGGGAATCAGGCTGCGGGAAAACAACGGTTGGCCGTTCCATCCTTCGGCTGATTGAGCCCACCGCCGGATCAGTCCAGTTCCAGGGGCACGAGGTGACGAAAATGGATACCAGCGAAATGCGGACGCTGCGCCGCCAGATGCAGATCATCTTCCAGGACCCGTACTCCTCGCTGAATCCACGCATCACCGTTGGGGGGATGCTGGCCGAGATTATCAAGTTCCACGGATTGCGGAAAAGTGAGGCCGAGGTGCAGGCTCGTGTGGAGGAATTGCTGAACGTGGTTGGGCTTCGGCCTGAGTATGCGCGGCGTTACCCACATGAGTTCAGCGGCGGGCAGCGGCAACGGATTGGGATTGCGCGGGCATTGTCGGTGGAACCAAAGTTTATCGTTTGCGACGAGCCTGTTTCGGCGCTGGACGTTTCCATCCAATCGCAGGTGATTAACCTGTTGGAAGATCTGCAGCGGGATTTTGGGCTAACCTATCTGTTCGTGGCTCACAACCTTTCGGTGGTGGAGCATATCAGCGACCGCGTTGCGGTGATGTACTTGGGGGAGATTGTGGAGCTTGCAACATCGAACGATCTGTACAGCAACCCGAAGCACCCGTACACCCAAGCCCTGATGTCGGCAGTGCCGATGCCGGATCCGAGGCGCAAGCCAAACCGGATTATTTTAACCGGCGACGTTCCAAGCCCAGCGAACCTTCCCAGCGGCTGCCATTTCCATCCGCGCTGCCCGAAGGCAATGCCGGAATGCAAAGTAACCCACCCGAAGCTGGCCGATGACGGTGCAGGGCATCAAGTCCGGTGCCTACTTTATCCAGAAAGCCAGCCAACAACCAACGTCCCGGCCGGGGCAACAGCGGAGTGATAGAAATGATGATAGAAATGAGCAAGCCAACAATGAACAAACGAACTCTGATCCTTTCGGCAGCGATTTTCGTTGCAATCTCCGGCAGCCTTGCCGCACAAGCTATACCCGGCTCCATTGGTGGCACAGCGGTTTGCCGAATACCTATGAAAATTGTTGAAGCGCAGCTTGGCGAGTCCACCCTGCTTCCAGCCGGAACGGAAACCAGCGCGGAAGCGGCTTCGGTATCGCTGCCTGCGGCAAAGCAAGCGGCCGACAGCGTTGCAGGGGCGGCTTCGGGGACGCGCCATTTTCTTGCGCCAAACGTTCCAAACCCATTTCGGGAAAGGACTACCATCA
Source organism: Armatimonadota bacterium (assembly GCA_020850315.1). Taxonomy (GTDB): domain Bacteria; phylum Bacteroidota; class Ignavibacteria; order OLB7; family OLB7; genus OLB7. Next base: position 10,082 of record JADZEY010000127.1, read on the forward strand.
GCTACTCCATCCCCCGCGACGAGCGCGTTACCATCAAGGTCTATGATGCTTTCTACAACCAAATAACGGTACTGGTGGATGAGAACCAGGCGGCGGGATTGCACAGCGTTCCGTTCGAAGCTGGGGGGCTTTCTTCCGGCTTTTTCTTCTACTCACTCACCACCACTTCCCACGCCGAACCGGACTGGGAGCGGATGGTCTTGATGAGGTAATGACGTAGCAAAGAAGGCTACTCCCCCTCCTCTCTCACGCCCTCTTCTCTCGGTGTCTTTATGGTTCATAAAAAAACCACAAAGACACCGTTTTTTTTTTGGCTCGCCATTCCCCGGCTTTGATCCCCTCTCCCAGCGGATGAATGAAGTGGAGCCAGTAGTTCCACCAGCTTGGGAGAGGGCGTGCCAATAGAATCGGCATCTTCGAGGGAGTGAGGGCAGGAAGTGAAGCAAACCATCGAACGGGCAAGCCTTCGCTCTTCAGATTCTGCGCAAGGTTAGTTCCTCACTCTGCTTTTCTCACATACTTCCCATCGAACGCAGCATTCCAGGTTGCGCCGTTGTCGGTGGATTGCTCCCAGAATTGCCGGACGGTGTTTGTATCAATCGAGGTGAACGAAAGGCGATGGAGGGTAATGGCTCCGGCGGTGTCGCGAGTGGTTCCTTCCAGCGTTAGCGTCTTCCCCTTCAGCACTCCGGCAAGCTCTATCACCGTCCCCTGATCATCCACCCACGTCTGCTGCCATGTTCCGGTGGAGGCGTTGAAGGTGTTGAAGCTTTTCCCCATGGAGCCGGCCCCGCTTGTCCAATTTTCCAGCAGCACGCAGGAACCCAGAATTTGCTGGATGCTGTTGGTCCCCACTTTCTGCCCGGCGGGGTTATACACCTCCCACTCTCCAATCCAAAAATCGAACTGGCGGTAGCGTGGGTCGTACTTGCAGGGGAACGCGGCGCGCAGCATACGTTGGTTCAGTTCTTTGAACCGCGCGTTGTCCAGCAGTGATGCAAAATCGGCATCGCTTTCCAGCGCGGCTTGCTGGGTGAATCCGGCGTTCAAGGATTGCTCCAACATATCCAATGCCGAATCCGTTTTGCCAAGCCGAGCGAACGCGCAGGCAAGGTTGTACTGCGCAATTGGCGGCGCGCCCAACGCAATCGCCTTCTGGTAGGCGGTGGCAGCTTCGGAAAAATTCCCCAAACTGTGCCGCGCAAACCCCAGCCGAAACCACCCCTGCCGGAACTGCGGCTCCGATTGCACCAACGCCGCGTACCCGCTTGCCGCCTGCTGCCACTCCCCTTGCTGGAAATACTCGGCGGCTTGCTGTTTTGCCTTCTCCACCCCCTCCCCATTCTGAGCTATTGCGGAAACGCTCACCAAGCACCAGATGATGCCAACCAAACAGCAGACTTCGCTTGTTCTCATGCTTCCTCTCCCAAAAAAAATGTGGCGGGTGCAGACCGCTGCCGGAAAGTAGCACCAACAGGCTTCTTCGTTGTTGCTGTTTTTTGGCGGATTGCTTGCTCCCTCTGCGTTTTCTGATGAGTCACTGGCCTTAGGCAATACCATGATAGAGCTTGATGATTGCAGTGCTTGGGTGCTCCATCGGAACACACCCTCCGCTCATGCTGAGCTTGTCGAAGCAAGCCAGTGAACGAGCAATCGTTCACTGTTGCCCTCGTTCGCTGCCAGCCCTCACCCCGACCCTCTCCCAAGCGGGTGATGCTACTATTTCCACTCCATTGGTCGGGCGGGAGAGGGAGCCAAAGTCGAAAAGGGATTTCAATGCTTCGCTGTTCCACCGGACATCACCCTGCGCTCATGCTGAGCTTGTCGAAGCAAGCCAGTGAACGAGCAATCGTTCACTGTTGCCCTCGTTCGCTGCCAGCCCTCACCCCGGCCCTCTCCCAAGCGGGTGATGCTACTATTTCCACTCCATTGGTCGGGCGGGAGAGGGAACCAAAGTCGAAAAGGGATTTCGATGCTTCGCTGTTCCACTGGACATCACCCTCCGCTCATGCTGAGCTTGTCGAAGCAAGCCAGTGAACGAGCAAGTCTTCACTATCCAAGTTCTGCGTAAGGTGAGTGAGCAACACCACCTTCCTTCCCTCCGTCCCACCGCTCACTCCGGCAACGGCACAAACTCCGTCTCATCCGGCACGGGATGGAATCGCCCTTCGCGCCAGTCGGCTTTGGCTTGCTCGATCCGCTGGCGCGAACTGGAAACGAAGTTCCACCAGATATGGCGCGGCCCCTCCATTGCCGCCCCGCCCAAGATCATCACCCGTGACGGACCAATGCTTTTTACAATGACATCCGCGCCGGGCTTGAACACCAACAACTGCCCGGCTGGATAGATGGTAGCATCGGCATCAATCGTCACCTGGCCCTCGACGATAAACAGCGCGCGCTCCTCCTGCTCAATCGGCATCGGCAGCACCGCGCCGGCGGCGAGAACGACATCGGCGTAGAACGTCTCGGAAAGGGTTGCCACTGGCGAGCGCGCGCCGAACAGCGTGCCAACAATCAGCCGCGCCTGCTTCCCCTCCCCTTCAATCATTGGCAAGGTTTCGGCGGCATGGTAGGCGAACGTTGGCGTGGTTTCTTCATCCCGCTCCGGCAGTGCCACCCAAGATTGAATCCCAAAAATTTTCCCGCCATGCTGTCGCATTGCTTGGGGTGAGCGTTCGGAGTGGGCAATGCCCTTGCCGGCGGTCATCCAGTTCACCTCGCCCGGGCGGATGGTCTGTGTGGTTCCCAAGCTGTCGCGGTGGAACAGCTGGCCATCGAATAGATACGTCACCGTTGCCAACCCGATGTGGGGATGCGGAGCAACATCCAGCCCCTGTCCGGTGCGAAGTATCTCCGGCCCCATTTGATCGAAAAAGATAAACGGCCCAACCATCCGCCGCCCCCGGAACGGAAGCAATCGCTGCACCTTGAAGCCTGCGGTTATCTCACTGGTTCGCGGAAGGATCACGATGTCGAGCGCGGGGTTCGGAAGCCCGCTTCCGATTAACGGTTGTGTTGGTTGCTGGTTCATGGCGTTGAGGGATTCTGTTGTATTGATGAAGCGACATGGCATATTTCCTTACCCAGCACTACGTTCCTGCGTTAGAGAACTTCAATCTGAAATGGGGTAGTGCGGTTTTTCGGCTGATTGCGTAGCTTGTTTTCCAAGAAGGAGTCCATGCTCAACCTCCATTTCAAGCTCTTCGCCTACAATTACAACCTTCAGTGTGTCGGTTGAAAAATTGCACTAC
>JADZEY010000128.1 GCA_020850315.1 Armatimonadota bacterium
CCGCCAAGCGATTACCAGACTGTGGTCACGATTGATAATCGCCAAGTCTTCGATCAATCCGGAACCAACTTTAAGCCAGCCGAGCTTCCCAACGATTTGATTATTGGCGATGCCGTTCGCGAAATCAAAACAATCGTCTATTGGAAACCGGGCGGAACTGCCGACCGCAGCAAATGGATCCCATTGCTCAGCACCGACCCCGCAGTTGATGCGCCAGTGAAGCTCGGCTCCATCACCAAAGAATACCCAGCCCCAGAACAAGAAGGGATTGGCGACTTCACCTTTGTGCTGACACAAACCCGATTCAATGAGACGTTCTCGCCGCTGATCTTCAAGCAGAAGACAGGGTCTGGCGCAGCCGATTTCAGCGACATTGACGAAGCCGAACTTTCCTGCACCGAGTGCGAAGCCTTTGGCGTTAGCGGGCGGCTTTCCAAAGTTGATGGCGTGAACTGGAGCCTGATTGTTGATGTTGACAAGAAGAAGGTGCGGCCAACAATTAACGGCCACAAATTCGAGTTTGCCGTTACCCTGAAAGGACGGAAAAAACCAAGTGCCGACGGTGCCGGGGTTGCCTTTGTGACCTTCACCATCGGGAAGCGTTAGCCTAATCGTCATCGCGAAAAACTTAACACAAGCATTAATAGATGAAGCTTATGTCAACCCAAGTCGCTTGGTGGAAAAAACTTGCTGCGTTTGCGGCGGTTGCAATCGCCGCCCAGGCAATGATGCAGCCAGCACAAGCACAGGATAAAGATGAGAAAGAGCGGATACGCCTTGATCGCGCAATCGCGAACCTGATACCTTCGCTTGATGATATCGTTTGGGCCAACGTGCGTATCTGGCAAGTGCGCGATGAACTTCTGACCCGTATCAAAAAAGGCTTGGAATCGGAAGATGCCGCCGACAGAAAACGGCTCGACGATATCGGGCAGCTGATTGCCCCCGAACCGCTTCCTGATTTTGCAACCAACGCCCTAACCACTGCCCAGCGGCCAGCGGTGCGGACTGTTGACCAGTTCAGAAATGAGATAGCAAAACGCTATTCGATTGATAAAGAAGACGTGGACGAAACCGAAGCAGGAAACGCTTTCGGTATCGCCAAAGGCATTCTTTCCGCTCGCGATTCCCGCCCCGACGAATACTACATCGTCACATCGCGGGTGGAAGAAGGGATTCAGCCCCGGATTATCTCCTTGATTGGAATGAAGCGGAACATCGCCGAGTCTTCCCTGAATATCAAGTTCGTCAAAGGTGGAAGCGAAGTCTATAGCTGGCTTACTGCCAACCGTTCCGACACCACCATCTACGGCGAAATGAAGCAAGCCGTGGCCGAGCCGGGATCGGTGCTTGTGAAAAACATGACGAACGAAATGCGGGACTTATCCAAACTGAACTTCACTGCTGTCACCAAGGCCCGCGCCAGCTACCTTAACGAAGGGAAATACCCCTACATCCTGACCAGCATCACCGAAGGCCGTCCGCTTCGTGCCGAACCAAAAGAAGCAACCCCAGATGACTCTTCCGGCGGTGAAGAAGATGCTGGTGGGTTGTTCGGTGATGCAGGCGGTGACGCAGGTGGATTGTTCGGCGAAGCCACAACCAGTAGCGAAAATAAAGTTGACGGCGCAAAAGTCGCCATTGCTGGTGAGTACCCCTACGAAGTCGGTGTTGGGAACGACGTGGTAGTCAGCTTCCGCAAGTTCAAACTGAATGAGGCAAAGAAAGTAATCCCAGAAACCGATTGGGGGGTGGAGCTTCGCAACAACCTTGATGAACTGAACTACCCATCAATCTGGGGTGGCCGCATGACGCTGAACGCCATGCTGGAGAACGTGAAGCTTGGCGTGGTGCTTCCCACACTCCGCTTTGGCGAGACCGGCGACACCAACTACGCCACCAGCGGCTTTGGCAACAATAATCAGAAAATCCTTGGCGGGATTGGCGCGGCCTTCAGTGGCGATTTTGCCTTCCCAATCATGGATAACTCAGGCTTGTTCAACGTCTTCGCCACCTACACCTTCAGCGAGCAGGATCTGGATGACATCCGCCCGCGCAAACTGATTCGCCAAGGGGGAAGTTTTGTGGAGGATCCGAACAACCGTGGCGAACGTGCTTGGCTTGTGCGCTATGCCGCCCAAACCTACTACAGCTTCGGGTTCTTCCTTGATGACAATGCACAGTTCCTGTTCCGGTTGAAGTTGGGTGCCACCATGTATGGCATGGATGAGTTCGCCCGGCAAAACGACACAACCGCGCTGATTGGTGAGAAAGAGACGATGGTGTTTGCCAAAACCGACGACGAAACCAAAGCAAGCGTCTCCGGAAAATTGGAGTTTATGCGGAGCGGAACACGTATCCCGTTTGGAGCCGGGATCCAATATCTCGACCAATCAATTTTGGGGAATATCTGGCTTCAGTTCTTCCCGTCGCAGCGGTGGGATTTGAAGGTGGAAGGGAAGCTTGCCGCCGCCATCCTACGCGATCCTTATCCGTGGGAGAACAAGACCATTTTTGTGCCATCGGTTACGGTGAAATATCACTTCTAACCAACGGCTATCCGAACCTTCAATAACGCACACGTTCCATTTATCAGCCATAGAATGCGAAAGCTGTTGAGCCTTGCGGCTCCCGTCGGAGCCGCTCTGATCGTCGCGGGATTGCTGCTTCCGCCTACCAGTGCGGTTGCGCAACCGCCAACAACAAACGACCTTCGGGAAAACATTGATGATATGACGCGGTTGGATCCCGACCTTGAAAAGTACATGCCGCGGTGGAAAATTTTGGAAGCTAATCTGAAGATTAAGCTGGCAACAATTTTCCGGGGCTACGGATACTCCGTCAGCGAAGGGGATTCCATGGTTGTGGTGGCCAGTTTTGTGCAGCCGGGTCGGCCCCAGGAATTGCTGACAATTCGCGTTGGCGACACATCAAAAAATGCTGTTATCAACGGTAGCCGTAAGCTGCAAAACGATTTGGGCGATGGCCTGTACCGCGAAATCCTTCTGCGCAACTACGCCCATGCGGTGATTGAGCCCGCCCGCCCCGTGACCTCCAAGGATCCCGAGCGTGTTGCCGACGTACTCAATCCAGTGAACTCGCGCCAGTTCATTGCCGTCTCGGCATTCAAACAAACTGTGCAGATTGGGACTACCGGGGCCCGTATCGAACACGTGCTGGGGAACGACGAAATCGGCTACCACTTCTGGTCTTCCGGCCAGGGCAAGGCTTCGTTGAAGTACCCGATTATTGAGCTGGATAACGGCGAGCTTCGCTCCAAAGGTGTTCCCGACATTCTTACGGTGATGCTGGGTGCTGGCTACCGTTTGAAGTTCGGTGGACCAGAAGATTCCTTCCTAAGCGGCACAATTCCTGCGCGTTTACTGAATGGGTCGTTAGGGGGGAAAGCCATTGCTCGCGTGGATTATCGCCCGCCGGTATTCTGGCTCTCCACAAACTCCATTTTCGGTATGTCGCTCAATACCGAGGTTCCGTTCGGCAAGCTAGAACAGCGCGGGTTCGATGCCGATCAATCGGTGGTCTGGTTCCCCGAGGCAATCACCAAGCGTGGCTCGCTTCCCGACACCGGAAAAGCTGCCTACTTCCTGCGGAACGTTGTGCAGGGAACGGTCTTCTGGGAAACATGGCTGAACGACTACGAACACTTCTTCCGCTTTAGCGTCGGCATGAGCTACCAAGATTACGCACGCGGATTCTTGGGCTACATTGATGGTGCTGGGAAATTCGTGGCGCACACCAAAAAGAAGCCCGCAGAGTTTGAATCCGAAGCAACCGTTGTCAACTACGAAAACGGCGGCATCATCCACCCAACCACCGCCGAAGATTGGGTGATGTTCAAGGTTGATTACTTGAATCAGTCAGGATTCCCGTTTGGCCTAAGCGCACAGCTTGCTAACCAGAATCTGATGATCTCCGGGTTTATCCCACTGTTCCCCAACTGGCTGTTTATCGAAGCAAAGTACAGCACGCCACTACTGCGCGAGCAACCAGCACCGTGGGAACAACGGCACTTCTTTATGATCTCGCCGATCCTCCGTTTCAAAATTGACATGGGGAACTAACCCATCCCCAACGGTTGCGCGCCGTTGCTCCATCACGTTCTCCCTGCGGTGCGTTACCCACAAAGGGCTTATGGTGTCTCTGCCAGTAGCTAATCCAACGTTGGATGCTGATGGCAGAGACACAATAGTTTTGTGAGCATCTTGCAGCATCATCGGAAGCACCCAACCTTACCCCGCTGAATGCAGAGCTTGCCGAGAAGCACCGAAGCAATGATGATGAATAGCCACCGCGTAGTGCGGCGGCATCTGCACCCCACGCGCGATCTACTGAACCAGTGAACGATACTATGAATACAACCCCCACCGTTCCATCAATAGCACCACGCCCGCTCCGCCCGTTGTGGGTGGTGATTGCTATGCTATTGCTGGCCGCAACCCACGGAGTTGCGCAGGGAAAAAAGCAGGATAATAGTGGGACAGACATCCTTGAATCCACCACAGTTATTACCCTTGACAGCAATTTGCGGGTGGCAATTCGGAACATTGATATCACCAAATTCCCCTTTGTCAGCATTGTCTTCGATGTCTTCGACCGCCAGTATCGGTTTGTGGATAGCCTGCGAAAATCGGACATCGTCATCACAGAAAACAGCGTCCCCCAAGAAGTCACCTCGCTCTCGCTTATCACCAGCCAAAACCGTGTTCCCGTTGATTTCGTCTTCCTGATTGACCACACCGGCAGCATGGGGGATAAAATTGATGCGGTGAAGCAGAATATTGATGAATTCACCACACGCCTTGCTGCAAAAGGGATTGATTACCGCTTGGGACTGGTGGTTTTTGACGACAACGTCAACGACCGCTATTGGCTGACGGATAACATCAGCGAGTTCAAAAGCTGGGTCAGCAAACTGAAGGCGGAAGGGGGGGGGGATGAGCCGGAGAACGCGCTGGAGGCGTTGCGTGCAGCAACAGGAATGAACTTCCGCTCCAGCGCAAACCGCTGCGCAATTTTGATCACCGATGCCTCCTACCACACCTACGGAAGCGGTAGAACAATGTACACCCCACGCACCATCAGCACCATCCTGAACCGCTTCGAGATTCGCGCATTCTGCATCACCTCCCCAGCGGTGGAAGGGTATTCGGAGATTGCCGAACGGACTGGCGGGCAGGTGTTCGATATTCGCCAACCATTCAGCGAAGTGCTGAACCGGTTTGTCAACACCATGACCTCACTCTACACCGCCACCTATCGTTCCCGTGCCGACTTCATCCCCGATTCCATCCGTGTGGAAATCCGCCTGCCAAACCAGAAAGTGACGGTGAAGAAAAGTTTTTCGGTGCTGGAAGTTGGGCGCAAATTGATCTTGGAAAATATCCGATTTGCCACCAACCGCTACACCATCGAAGCGGCCTCGATGCCGGAATTGGATTACTTAGTTGAGCTGATGCGAGCCCGCCCGACGCTTCGGCTAAAAATTGAAGGGCACACCGACGATGCCGGCGACCATTTCTACAACATGAAGTTGAGCAACCTTCGCGCCGAATCGGTGCGCGGCTACATGACCCGCAAAGGGGTTGACCCCAAGCGGCTGTTCACCGTTGGCTACGGCGAAACCCGCCCAACCGCCAGCAACAATACCGAAGAAGGCCGCCAATTAAATCGCCGGACAGAGTTCGTTATTTTGCAGAAGTAGGGGGGGGATAGATGCTGGAGTAAGTAGAAGGCTCCCGAATACCAGAAACTCCATCTCCGAACAACTCTAATCGAATTATCACCAAAAATAATCCTCACCGCAACGTCAACCGCGCTACCGTCTCGATGTGGTAGGTTTGCGGGAACATATCTACTGGCTGCACAACATCAACGGAATAACGTTCGGCCAGGATTGCGCAGTCGCGGGCTTGGGTGGTGGGGTTGCAGCTAACGTAGCTGATCCGGCGTGGGCCAAGCTCCATCAGCCGCCGCACAACATCCTCGTGCATCCCCGCACGCGGTGGGTCGGTAATCACCACATCGGGAACGCCGCTTACTTGCCCCACCACATCTTTCAAATCCCCGGCGATAAACTGAGCATTATCAACACCGTTCAGCTTGGCGTTTTCGCGTGCATCGGCAACGGCTCCTTCGTTTAGCTCAATCCCCACCGCGCTTCCGGACTGCCGCGCCGCAGCAAGGGTGATGGTTCCGGCACCGCAATACAGATCCCACACGTTATCGCTGGCTGTGATTTCCGCAGCGTTCAATGCTTCTTGGTACAGCCGGTTTGCCTGCAAGCTGTTGGTCTGGAAAAAGGAGAAAGGGGAGATGCTGAAGCGATTCCCCGCAACGGTTTCGGTGATTGTCCCGCTTCCATGAAGCACCCGCACTTCGTCGCTGAACGCAATCTGCGCCTTCTTCCGGTTGATCCCCTGCACAATGGTTGTCACCTGCGGCAACTCCACCCGAAGGAACCGTGTGTATTTCTGCACCGCTTCATCCGCCTCTTCGTTTGTCACCAAAATCACCATTGTTTCCCCCGTTGCCCGCGATGTTCGGATCACCAAATTGCGCAGCAACCCAGTGTGGGTGCGGAAGTTGTACGGGGCCAAACTGTTCTCCAAAGCAAAGGCGCGGGTGGCGTTCAGTATCTGGTTGCTGAGTTCGGATTGCAGGAAGCAGCCCTCGATATCCAACACCTTGTCATATCGCCCGGGAACGTGCAAACCCAACGCAAAATCCCGCACAAACTCCTTCCCGCTGGCAATCTCGGCATCGGTTAGCCAACGCTGGTCGGCAAAGGAGAACTCCATTTTGTTCCGGTAGAAGAGTGGTTCGGGGCAGCCGATTGTTGGCCGAATTTCCACATCCTGCAATCCCCCAATTCGTTGGAAGGCGTCCAACACGTGCTGACGTTTCCAGCGAAGCTGCTCACTATACTCAAGGTTTTGCCACTTGCACCCCCCGCACGTTCCGAAGTATTGGCATTCGGGGGAAACCCGGTGCGGGCTTGGCTGAAGCAGTTGCACAGTGCGCCCTTCGGCATAGCGTTGTTTGGTGCGGGTAATCTGTGCCAGCACCGTATCGCCAGGAACGCAGCCCGACAGGAAAACCGCCATGCCGTCGTAGCGGGCAACGCAGCCCCCTTCAAACGCGGCGGATTCGGCGGTCAGTTCGTATTGGTTCCCTTTGCGAAGCCGGGGCGCTTGGGTCTCCGATTCTTGATTGGTCATTGGTTGGTAGTTCAAGTGCGTGGATTGCATCTGGGCGCAATGTCGTAAAGTTCCCTCTCTCGTGCTAATTTCGGCCATGAGCCTCTATCAATTCCTCCGCCGCGCAGCAACGCTCTTCCCCAATTCGGTTGCTGCGGTTGACGGCCAACGCAGCCTTACCTACCACGAAATAGATCAGCGTGTACGGCATCTTGCAAGCAACCTTCAGTTGTGTGGGGTTGCCGTTGGCGACCGGATTGCTATGCTGGATGTCAACTCGATTGAATACCTCGAAAGCTACTTTGCCGCTGCCGCGATTGGTGCAATTCTCTGCCCGCTCAACTTCCGGCTTAACCCCGCCGAGCTTGCCGCAATCCTTGCTGATTGCCAAGCTCACGTGCTGATTGCTAACGCCCAGTTTGCGCCGATTGTTGAGGCCGCTGTTGATGCTGGACTGCAATCCGGAAGCAAGGTCTCCAACATTATTTGGATTGGCGATCCGCCAGCGGAGCATGGCTGGAACGGGGAATCGCAACGGTATCAGCAAGCGGTTGAGCAAACGGGTGAGGTGAGTTTGCCCGGGTCAATCACCCCCGACACCGTTGCCCAACTTTACTACACCAGCGGAACCACTGGCCGCCCCAAAGGGGTGATGCTCACCCACGGGAACGTCGCGCTTCATGCCATCGGTGCGGTTGCCGAGCTTGGCCTCTGCGAATCGGATCGCTGGGGGCATATCGCGCCAATGTTCCATCTTGCCGATGCTTGGGCGACGTTTGCAATCACAATGGTGGGCGGATGCCATGTCATCGTCCCGAAATTCCAAGCCGAGCAGACGCTTGCGGCGATTCAGCAGCAGCGGATCACCATCACCAACCTTATCCCAACCATGCTGAACCTGATGGTGAAGCATCCGCAAGTAGCTGAACACTCCTATTCTTCGCTGCGCTGCATCCTAAGCGGCGGCGCGTCGATTGCCCCGGAAGTTGTTCGCCAAATTATCGTCACCTTTGGCTGCGATTATGTGCAAACCTACGGCATGACGGAGACCAGCCCATATTTAACGTTAAGCCTGCTGAAAAATCATCTAAAAACATTGCCGACGGAAGATCAACTTCGATTTAAATCAAAAACTGGCAGAGCATTTATCACTGTTGAATTAAAAGTTGTGCGCAACGACGGCAGCCAAGTAAGCAACAACGAGCAAGAAGTTGGCGAAATTCTTGTGCGTGGCGGAACAATAACCCCTGGATATTGGAATCGCTCGGAAGAAACCAAAGCGGCATTCCAAGATGGGTGGCTGAAAACAGGTGACCTTGCGGTGATTGATGAAGAGGGATATGTGACGATAGTGGATCGGAAAAAAGATATAATTATCACTGGCGGGGAAAATGTTTATTCGACTGAGGTGGAAAATATATTGTACCAGCATCCGGCAATTTTAGAGGCAGCCGCATTCGGCATTCCCGATGATGTTTTTGGCGAAGCAGTGGCCGCAGCAGTAGTATTGCGCGAGTTGCAGAAAACCTCTGCAGAAGAAATCATTGCTTTTTGCCGTAATTACTTGTCTGGCTATAAAATCCCACGCCATATTTTCTTTTTACCCGCGCTTCCCCGCACCGGAACGGGGAAAATATCCAAACGAACAATTCGGGAACAGCTTGCTGCAACCAAACTAACAACTGCTGATTAAAAAAATGAACTATCGAAAATACCTCCTCCTGCCTTGCCTGATGCTGGCATTGGTAAGCATTGCCCCGGCTGCATTGCTTGCCCAGACCGACACAACAATAAAAGTGCTGATCGTCAACGCCCATCCTGATGATGAATCGGGATGCGCGGCCACCGTTTATAAAATTACCCACGACCTGAAAGGGAAGGTTGATCTTGCAGTGATAACCAACGGTGAAGCTGGCTACAAATACTCAACGCTGGCCGAATCAATTTATGGAGTTGAACTGACCGAAGAAGCCGTTGGCCGAGAATTGTTGCCGACAATCCGGAAACAAGAATTGATGAATGGAGGGAAGTGGATTGGCATTCGCAATTATTATTTCATGGAGCAGAAGGATACCCGATATTCAACCGACCCAGCAGAAGTGATGAACACTGGCGTTTGGAACCTTGCACAGGTGAAGCAACGGCTTGCGGAAATTATTCTTCGCGAAGGCTATGATTATATTTTTTGCCTTTTGCCAACCGATGGAACTCACGGTCATCATAAATCGGCAACAATTTTGGCACTTCAGACAGTGAAAGAATTACCAGCAGATAAACGCCCGGTTGTGCTTGGCGTTTCCGACTCGACAAAAGGTGACACCGCTGCAACGCGCTTCTCCATGCTTGCCAATTATCCCGAAACAAAAGTCAGCAACGGAAAGCCAAGTTTCTTTTTTGATCGAACAGTGAAATTCGGATTTAAGAACGCGCTGGATTACAAAATTGTGGTGAATTGGCTGATTGCTGAACATAAATCACAAGGCACAATGCAAACCGGAATGAGCCGGGGGGATATTGAACAATTCTGGTTTTTCGACATCAACGATCCCGCAAAAATTCCAGAAACAGAACAGCTTTTTGAGCGGCTGAAACCAGTGAGTTTTAAGAAAAAAGAGTACAAATAGCTGGCTGGAATTTGGTGATTGCAGTGTCCCTGTATTCCACCAGAACACACCCTCCGCATTCGTGTGCTCGCCGCCAGCCCTCACCCCCCGCCCTCTCCCAAACGGGTGATACTACTGGTTCCACTCCATTGGTCGGGTGGGAGAGGGAGCCAAAACCGAAGAAGAAAGGAGAATTGAAGAAAACCACTGAACGGGGAAGTGTTCACTATCTCACATTCTGTGTACGATCAGGGGGTGAGTTTTGGAAGGAAAAAATACTCACCTCCAAGTTGCTCGGCTAACCGGACGGCATCGGATTGCTGGCTGAACTGCTGGCGGGTATCAATCACCACCGCTCGCAAACCAGCGCGGCGGTATGCCTCGCCAATTTTCTGCATCTCTTCCTGCACAACTTTCCGGCGTACCTCGCGGATCATTGCTGCGGTTCCTGCTTCCAGCGGAACGTTTGCGCGCCCATCGGTCAGGATCACCACCAGCGTTTGCTCGTTTCCCCGAACCCGTTCCCGCTCGGCCACTGCAAGTGCCATCACCAACGATGACCCCAACGGCGTTCCCCCACCAGTTGGCATTCGGTCAAGCGAACGCTTGGCGCGCTCGATGGAGCTTGTGGGGGGAAGCAGTAACTCCGCTTGGCTTCCCCGGAACCCAATCATCGCCACGCGGTCGCGGCTGATGTAGGCGGTTTGCAAAATTCTTCCCGCCGCCCCTTTTGCCTCGCGAATCCGATTGGTTGCCATGGATCCGCTGCTATCAACACAGAAAATGAAGAGCGTCCCGGCTCGCTCGGAAAATTCTTTCACCCGCAGATCCGCCTTGCGGACAATCACCCCAGACTTCCCCTTGTTTTTTCTGGCACGCTGGTGTGGGGCCGCTGCGCGAATCGTTGCCAGAATATCAATCCGTCTTCCCCCCAGATCCGCTTCGGTTGTGCCGATGTGCCGCCCGCGAGTTAGCTGCTTGCGGCTTCCCCGCTTTCCCGATTCCAGGCCAAGCGCTTGCTCGAAAAACTGCTGCAACGGCGGGATCGGTTGATGAAAATCTAACGGGTCGAACAACTGCTCGGCCCCGGTTTGCGATTCCCCGATGATGGTTGCGCGTTCGGTGGGTTGCTCATCTTGCCGGCCTTCGGCTTGGCTCCCTTCCGCTTCGGTCTCTGCGTGGTTGCTGTTCGGTTGGTTCCCAGGCTGGACCCCATCTTCCTGGGGTGAAGGCTCCTCTGGCTCCGGTTGCTGGGGGCTTGGCGCGGTTGGGTTGGGAATGTTCTGGGTTCGGGGGGCAAGGATTGTGGCAATCGCAAAGCTCAGGTCAAGCTCCTCAATCATCAATGCCCCCCGCAAGGCTGCGTGTGCACGCGCAGCCTTTGCCGCAAAAATCAGCCCACGCTCCCCCTTGACCTGCAATGCCGAGGCAGCCTCTATCAGTTCCTGGAGTGCAAGGTCGCTAACCCGAATCTGTGACCAGCAAGCGCGGGCATTCAGCACACGCTCGGCCATCCGTTGTTGGTGGCTGGAATACTGCTGAACGATTGCTTGCGGCGATGCCGAAAACGCTTCCCGAAGCCGAAGCAGCCCCGCCAAATGTTCCGGCGGAAGCCGCCGTTCTTGGGGGATCAAGAAAGGGATTTTATCGGCAATGGATTGGGGGATTGGACGCTCGCTGGGGATTGCCGTGGCAAGCAACGTGAAGCGTGCTGCGAACTGCTGGCCCAAACCTTCACGCTGGCAATGCACCGTTCCGGAATCCAAGGATTGGCCAATGGTTGTTGCGGTTGTGGAATCCACCAGCGGCAGATTGTCAACCACAAGGATACCTCCATCGGCTGCCGAAAGCACCCCGGGTTGCAGCACTGGCTTCCCTTGCGTGATGGTTGCTTCAAGGTCAATTCCGCCAACCAGACGATCCTGTGTGATCCCCAGCGGAAGATGAACAACGGGTGTGTGCGGGTCAATATGTTCCCGAACAAAGTGGCCAAAACTGGATAGCACTGCCGACTTCCCAACGCCGACCGCACCCGACAGCACCACACCGCACAGCGTGGGATCCACCAGTGTGCAAAGCAACGCCCGCCGCGCCATGCCGTAGCCGATAATAGCGCTGAACGGAAGATGCCCTGATTGATATTCCCCCCCAATTTGGGGATTGGATTGGCTGCGAAAATTCACTTGCTTTGCGTTTGTTGGTCTGCTTCCCCCAACGTAACCAGAAACCGACGGCTGTTGCACAACTCTTCCTCCCAAATCGTATCTTTTTTGATGAATTTTTGCCAAGCACGCGCCCAATCCCTTGCCATTGCATGGTTGCTTCTTGTTCCGGCTATCCTTCTGGGGCAGCGGAAGCCGCCGCTGCCCGAACCTCACTCGCTGGTTCTGCGCTTCCGCGAAGGGATCACGCAAAAGGAATTGCACGAAGTGATTGTTGAGTGTGCCAATCGCGTTGGTGCAACGGCGCAGATGCGGAGTTTCCTGAACGGGCGCGCCGCAACCTCACTTCTTGCCGCAAACCGTCTGGACCGATACGTGGTGGTGAGCCTTGATTCCGCCGCTGCCGTGGCTCCATTGCTTGCCCAGCTGGCTTCCCGCTCAGAAATTGAGCTTGCCTTCCCGAACCGAACCTACCGTGTGGATGGCTTCGGGAACGATTCGCTGTACGGGCGGCAGTGGGGGTTGCGGAAGTTGGAGGTGGAAGCGGCGTGGGAACTGACGCAAGGGGATAGCAGTGTGTTGGTGGGGGTGATTGATACAGGGATTGATTTTCTTCACCCCGATTTGCTCCCCTCACTCTGGATTAACCCCGCCGAGGATCGCAACGGAAACCGCCGATTTGACCCCTGGCCAGCCAGCGAAACCCGGCAAGGCGTGGCGGGTGATCTTGATGGAGTTGACCAAGATGGAAATGGAGTTCCGGATGACGTTATCGGCTTCGATTTTGTTGACCAAACGGCACTGAACGTTGGCGATTGGAGCGGGCGCGACCCCATCCCGTTCGACCCGCTGCCGGGTGAGTTCAACGCCCATGGAACCAACGTTGCGGGGATTATTGCAGCTGGGGCCGATAACCAGATTGGCGTTGCGGGCGTTGCCCCGGGTGTCCGTCTGCTTGCGCTGCGGGCGTTCGATTCGCGGGGGAATGGGGAGGATGACGACATCTCCGCCGCGATTATCTACGCCGCCGACCGTGGCGCGAAAGTGATAAACATGAGCTTCGGCGACAGCTACTACTCGCCGCTGATGCACGATGCCGTTCGCTACGCCTACCAGCGCGGGTGTGTGTTGGTTGGATCCAGCGGAAACGATGGCGGCGTGTTCAACCACTATCCTTCCAACTACCCCGAAGTTGTCTCCGTTTCCGCCACCGACTCGAACGATGTTCGCACAAGTTTCAGCACTTCGGGATCGCACGTTTCGTTGGCCGCGCCGGGCGCAGCCATTGCCACCACAAGCACGTTTGGCCGATACTCCACCAGCTTCGGCGGAACAAGCGCAGCCGCGCCGTTTGTTGCGGGGGTGGCGGGATTGCTCGGTTCGCTGCATCCAACATGGACCCCGGACGAGATCAGAACCGTGATGGAGCTGACCGCCGACGACCGCCGCAACGATGGCTGGGATATTGACTACGGAGCCGGGCGCGTGAACGCACGCCGTGCCGTGAGCTTCCCCGGCCCGGCGGAAGTTGCCGTAACAAACCCGCCAGCCGAAACCGGATTCCGCCGCGACACGGTGGTGACTGTGGTTGGTTCGGTGATGGCCCCGCTGTTGGATTGGTGGGAGCTTTCCTACGGGCTGGGGGAAACGCCGAAGGAGTGGAAGCCAATCGGGAAGCGGGGGCGCAAGGGGGTGGTGCGCGACACACTGGGAAGCCTGAACACCGCCGGAATATCCGACACAGCCATGACGCTCCGCCTTCTGTTGCAGCTTACCGATGGCCGCCGAACCGAGCGGCGCATCCGGCTGTTTATTGACCGAACCACGCCGAAGTTCGCGGCCCCCGTGCAGATCGCGAACATCTGGCGATTTGACCGCCGCGCCGTTGCCCTGCTGTTCCGCACCGACGACCTGACGCGCGCCGGGGTCTATCTTCGGCCAACCAACGCCGCCAACGCCCCGTGGCGGCTGCTTGATCTGGAGCCGGAAAAATCGCTGTTCACCCGGACTCACTACCTCTATCTCACCGACCAAGAATTGGAGCGCGGGGCCAGCTACGATGCCTATGTGGTTGCCACCAACAGCACCGGCGACACCGCGCTGCACGGCGAGCCCAACGCACCGCTGCAACTGATGTTGGAGCCGATTGCAATGCCAACCAACACCCTTGTGGAAGCGGCTCCGGTGCTTCCCTACGGCTATCCGCTGGATCAAACCGCATACATGTATGCCGACGGAACAAACTGCTTCTTGCTCAATCGTTTCGATGCTGGCCAATTCGATAAACTGATCACCTACGCCTTCGATGGAACCAGCTTCACCCCCCGCGATTCCACCGGAAATTGGGCACCCCGCGGCATGGGAGATTCCGACGGGAATAGATTGTTGGAGGTGTTGGGGCAGTCGGGGGGGAAGGGGGTGTTGTTCGAGCAAGCGGTTGTGGGGGGATCGCCCTTTGCCACCATTAAATTTGCCGACACCACCAGCGGCGGCTTCTATCCCAGCGGAACGTTCGATTTTGAAAAAGATGGAAGAATGGAGCTGATTGTCCGCAGCCGCGAACCCGACACCGCCGGAAGCTACTTCTACATTTTGCGGTGGGGCGGCACCGGGTTCCAGCAGATTGCCCGATTGGATAACCCAACGCCACCAGCCGTTGCCGGCGGAAAAAACAGCTTCAGCAACAGCGAGTCGGTGGTGGCCGATTTTGACGGCGACGGGCTGATGGAGGTCCTTCTGGCCGACGACGACAACGACTTCATGGCCTACGAGCGGGGAAGCGACGGGGTGTTCCGGTTGGTCTGGACCAAGCTGAACGACGGCAGCGGAAACGCTCCACTGATTGGCGCGGTTGACCTTGTTGGAACAGGCCGCTCGTTGATTCTTACCGCCGTTGCTTCCTCCCCTTTTATGAACAATGATCGTGAGTACGAAGCCCCCTACTGGCAGGTGAACGCCTACCTCCGGTTCGATAATGGAAGCGATTCACTGGTCTGGAGCCAGCGTTTCGCGTACCGGCAAACCAGCAGTGGTTTCCGCAACGTGATTGGCGGGGTGAACCTTTCATCCGGGAGGGCGCAGCATCTGGCTCTATCACTCTTCCCAAATGTCTATCTGTTTGGCAGCGATGGGTTGGGGGGAGCAATCAATCCGGTTTGGTGGACGTATGGCCCAATCAACTACCGCCTGTTCACCGTTCCGTTGGGGGATGGCAGCCAGCGCGCGCTGGGAATTGGCGATGGCGACTCCATCCGTTTCTACCGGATGGACTCCAGTTTCGCCAATGGCGCGGCCCCAGCAGTGGCCCTTTCGGGGTGGGCGTTAAGCGATTCGGCGATCACCCTTTCCTGGCTACATCCCAAGTCAAACAAATACTCCTTTGCCTTGCTGCGGGGCGTGGTGCTTCCCGGAAGCGCAAGCATTTCGCTGCAAGAAATCCAACGGACGAACAACCTGTCGGCGATTGACAGCGGCGGGGGGATGCCACAGGGCAAATTGAAATCAGGCGAAAGCTACGCCTACATCGTGCGGGCAATCAATAGTGCAACGGGGGAGGTTGCGGCCAGCAGCAATCTGTTAGTGGTGACGGCTCACCGGCCAGCGCGACTGGTGTCGGCCCAAGCCGCTTCGTCGGAATCGCTGCTTCTTCACTTCAGCTACCCGATGCGGCAGAGTGTTGAACGTGCCGGAGCCGTGCGGGTACGCGACGCGCAGAGTGGCGAAGAGCTTCCCGTTTTATCGCTGATTGCCGCAAGCGACTCAACACTGCTGGTGCGGTTGTTCGCGCCGCAGCCGAACCGTGCGGTGCAGGTTCAGCCAACCGCGTTGCTTCGCGACCGCGACGGCTCGCCAGCCGATACGGCAAGCAGCGTCACGGTGACGCTCCCATCACCCACCGACGGCGCGCCATTGATTGCAGCGCGTGCATCCAAAACGGGGGAGCATCAGATTTCTGTGGAGTTCAACCGCCAGCCCGATCCGGCAACGGCAACCAATCGGGCCAACTACCAGCTGGATCCGCCCGGGGCAATCCTTTCGGCAGCGATTGACCCGGTGGATCCCCAGCGGGTGCTGCTAACCCTTCCCGATTCCTACCAGCTTGCCCCGCTGGGCCGCCCGTATCTGATTACCGTGACAGGGGTGAGGGACCCGCAAGGGGGGGAGATCAACGATGGTGCGGGGAGCGTGGTGGGGTTCACGTTAGAGGGGAGCGATCTTTCGGGGGTGTTCGCCTACCCGCAGCCGTTTTCCCTGCTGAAGGATGAGCGTGTTGCTTTTGGCGGGCTAACCCGCGCCGCAACGGTGACGGTGTTCACGCAGGGGGGGGCCACAATCGCCACCATCCAAAGCCTGCCCGGCGACCAGTTGGTAAGCTGGGATGGCCGCGCCAGCAACGGCGAAGCTGTGCCAACGGGGGTCTATCTCTATCGGGTTCAGGGGACAAACCAAGCAGGGGAAACGGTGGAGAGCGAGGTGAAGAAACTTGTGGTGATGCCGTGAGGGGAATGGGGGAATGGTGAGTGTCGAATGTCGAATGTCGAGTGTTGAGTGTGAAGTTCTCATCGAATTTGGCCTTCCGGGATTCTGTCGGGGCGGGGTGCATGGCGTTTGGCAGCAGATCGCTCTGTCTATAATTTCGCAGCCTCAATCCTTGCAAAGATTCAACAACTTCCCAGCTACCGTTACACCAAGATTACGATCATGAAAACCTTAGAAGTCCAGCTATCCGAAGCGACGGTTTCCAAGCTCCAAGAAGCGGCTGAACGCCTCCAAATTTCTCCTCAAGAGTTGATGATTCTTAGCCTTGAGGAGAAGCTGTCCCAGCTTGATGGAGAGTTTCAGCAGGCGAAGCATTATGTGCTCAATAAAAACATGGAATTATACAAACGGCTTGCCTGATGCGTTACCTGATGCTCAATGGCTATGAGATTGAGGCATCTATTGACGAACAAGAACAAGTGATACTCTCAGTGGCAAGTGGGCAGATGAGCAGGGAAAATCTTAGCACGTGGCTGAATCAGCACATAACCGAAAGGAGCGAATAGTGGATGCTTGTTGGTGGTTTGGAATTAATAACGTCCGCATGAGTCAAGCAAGTGGACACATCAAGTATCAAGCAATCCAGCCATTCCTGAAAGGTGAAGTGGATTTTTTTACGTGGCCAATGGATGGTTCCTCGGCTGGAGCCAACAAAGTTTATGCCCGTATGTCAGCCGGGGATCAAGTGGCTTTTTGGATGGGTGATGGTGAAGCCCATAAGGAGTGGGGCATTATCGGGTTTGGGCGCATCTGCCAAGTAGATTACACCGCAAGGCACTGTATCCTTGAAAGGGGATTGGAAGCAACGCGCCCAATCACTCCCTATCCAAGCAAGCAGCCTGTGCTAACAGAAGATGGCCAATTCCTCCTTGATCTGTTCGGTATCTCCTATCGTCCGCTACGAAAATTAGCTGCCCGGCTTGGACACAAGGAGGTGAAGTCTTACATCATAACAGTTGATGAGATCAGCCCTGTACAATACCAATCACTACTGCGCCGCACTCTATCGGCTGTTACCTCCAATGAAGATGCCATTGATGACTTGCCGGAAGATGTGGTATTAACAGAGGGTCGGGTTGCTCGCATAACGGGAAACACTTACGCCCGCAATGCAGAGGCTCGCCGGCGGTGCATTGCCGAGCATGGGGTAAACTGCTGTATCTGCGGATTTAATTTTGGAGCGGAGTATGGATACGAAGCCGAAGGTTATATCCATGTCCACCACCTGCGACCGCTGGCTCAAGCCGGTGGTGAAAATACTGTTGACCCAGTGAAGGATTTACGCCCAGTATGCCCCAACTGCCACGCTGTGATTCACTTGGGTGGGGGATGCCGCACAATTGATGAAATACGGCAGCTTCGGGCGCAACAGGGGGGCGTTAAAAATTCTTATCAGGGCGTTGGTTGTCGCGAAGGCAAGGAACATTAACCATAGCACATAGCATATCGCCGCATGAATCGCCAAGAACATTGGGATCAGGTATATCGGACCAAAGGGACGCAAGAGGTGAGTTGGTATCAACGCCGCCCGGACTTGTCGCTGGCGTTGATTGCAGCCGCTGGCGTAGATAACGATGCTGGCATTATTGATGTCGGTGGCGGCGCATCCATGCTTGTGGATTGTTTGCTTGATGATGGCTGCACACGAATTGCGGTGCTGGATATATCAGAAGCGGCATTGGATCATAGCCGTGCCCGATTGGGGGCGCGTGCCCAGTCCGTCCAGTGGTTCGCGGACGATGTCACCCGATTCCAACCCCCGCATCGTTTTGGGCTGTGGCACGACCGCGCCGTCTTCCATTTCCTGACAGATGCGGACGACCGCCGCAACTACATTGACACGCTGCGGCGGACCTTGCAGCCCGGTGGCAGCGTGGTGATTGCCACCTTTGCAAGCGATGGCCCCCAAAAGTGCAGCGGCCTTGATATTGTTCGCTACGACGAACAGGCGATGATGCAGGAATTGGGTGCGGAATTTCAGCTTCAGGAGGTTCGCCGCGAAACGCACATCACGCCGTGGCAATCCGATCAACACTTCATTTATTTCCGGTTGCAGTGGAAAGGGGGGTGATTTGCCACAGCCACAGCGCAACGGGCTTCGCGTGTTCATCAAGTAACTTCCAAGCTACTTGTAAGCGTTAGCCTTGAGGAAAAGAGGAGCAGTTTCGTATCCATTCGCAACGGTAGGTTGTCAACGCGGATTGCGCCCCTATTTTTGCCGAGTTTTTCCGCTCATTGAAAACGCCGAGGAAGAAGTTATGAAGCATCACAAGAGGGGGGAGGCGCAGATGGAGCTCTTCATCACGGCTTTGGCCGATGGTGATCATTCGTTTGCGTTTACGGCCCCAGCTGCTGCCATTGGGCTTGATGAATTTCTGGGGGAGGTGACGGCCAACGGAACCGTGCGCCGCCTTGCCCATGAGATTATCGTTGCTGCCCAGCTTGCCGGGGGCATTGCCCGCGAGTGCGACCGCTGTCTTGCTGAAACGGAAATCCCAGTGGAGGCCGATCTAAGCCTGTACTATCACATCACCGTTCCCGGCGAACGGACTTCGCAGGTGGATGATCAAGAAATCCGCGAACTGCCGGGAAACCACGATAGCATCATCCTTGATGAAGAAGCCCGGCAAGCACTGCTGCTTGCTATCCCGCTAAAAACGCTTTGCCGCGATGACTGCAAAGGCATTTGCCCCGGCTGCGGAGCGGACCTGAACAACGAACAGTGCAGCTGCTCCACGACAGAGATTGACCCACGGTGGCAAGGGCTGGCGGGGTTGTTCCAGAAAGGGGAAGAAGAGGGAAATTGAAGCCCCAAACATACAGACTGAGTAACTGAACAATATCATCATAGAAACAGGAGACTAACCATGCCAAATCCAAAACGGAAACACTCGAAGTCGCGCCGCGACAAGCGCCGCACCCATTACAAAGCAACCGCCCCAGCATTCGGCAAATGCCCGAACTGCGGCGAGACGAAGTTGCACCACACTGCCTGCAACGCCTGCGGCTACTACAACGGGCGGGTGATACTGAACTCAACGTTGTAACCCAGCGTTCAGCCAGCTTCCCCGAAGGTTGTCAGTAAAAACTCCGAAGGCACATCGTTCACCCAGAATTCTGGGAAATGATGTGCCTTCTTTTTTTTGCCCGTACCACGTACCAAACAGAGTATGTCCGAACCAAAAACTTCTGCAACAACCTCAGTTCTGGTGGTGCTTTCCACCACGCCAACCCAGCAGGCCGCTCGCCAACTTGCCCAGACGCTTGTTCAGGAACGTCATGCTGCTTGCTGTACAATCCTTCCGGCTGTGGGCTCGGTGTATCGCTGGCAGGGGAAGATGGAGGAATCGGAAGAAGTGCTGGTGCTGATAAAAACCACACAGGAGCAATACCCACAACTTCAGCAACGCATACAGGAATTGCACCCGTACCAACTTCCGGAACTTATCGCCGTTCCGGTGGTTGCTGGCTTGGCCGAGTATCTTGGCTGGGTTGCGGATTCTGTTGGAGGGCAGGAAACGGGGATCGAAAAATTAAAGCAAGATGATTGGTAAGAAGCAACACAAAGTACTTGGTTCTGACTACTGACTCCTGCCCCTTCTTTGCAACTGACCACTGACCACTGACCACCACTCCATTCTTACTTCCCTTTTGTTGGATTCACCAGCAGCCGTTGTTGTTTCCGGATCGGGCTGTCGGAATCCACCCCGCCGATCAGCACCGCAATCAAGTGAAGCTGTGGTATCTGCTCGCAGACGATGCGGATGATGGCGGTCAGCGGTGCAGCAAGGATCATCCCGGGAATCCCCCACAACCATCCCCAAAACACCAACGACATCAGCACCACTAACGGGCTAAGGTTCAGCCCCGATGCCATGATCCGTGGCTCCAACACGTTCCCAATCAAATTTTGCTGCACAATTAGCAGCACCAGCACCAGTGCTGCGGTCCCGGGCGCGCCGAATTGCAGCAGCGTGATCAGTGCCGGCAAGATGTTGGCCACCACCGAGCCAATGTTCGGAATGAAATTGAGCAGGAAAGCAAAGAACCCCCACAGCAACGCAAAATCAACACCGAACAGAGCGAGCGTTCCGGCTGATACCAACCCCATCAGCAAGTTGAGTAACGTTTTGGTGAGAAGATATTTGCGCACCTTCTCGTCAATTCGGCGGATCACCTCCCCAATTTGTTCGGCACGCTGGGCGTTGAACGCCCGTTTGATCTTCACCGCCACGGTTCCGGTTCCCGCAAGAATGAAGAGGGTGAACAGAAGGATCAGGAAAAAATTGCTCATCAACGACAGAAGTGAGTTCAGGCCATTGGTGAGTACGGAGTTGATGGTGGAAAAGTCGAAGCCATTTTGCAGAGCGGCATCAAGGTCAACGCCGTATTCGGTGGCGATAACTTTCAGGTCGGCCACCAGCGTGTTGAAGCGTTGTTCGTACTTCGGCGCGGCGGCAACAAACGATGCGCCGCTTGCTTTGATGATGGAGTACAGCCCGTAAATTCCGCCGGCCACAATCCCCAGCACCACAACAATGGATACCGCACGGGGTACTTTCAGTTTATCCAGATAGATCACCAGTGGCTTGAAGACATAGCTGACGAACACCGCAATCACCACGGGAAGCAGGATGCTTCCCAATTGGTACAGCACCGCACCAGCCATCACAACAACAATGATCCCCAGAAAAATGGAGATCATTTGATAGTTGTTGGATTGGCGTTCCGGCGTTGGTTGGTTGGCCGTGGGCGGGTCACCGGCAGATAATTGCGACATCTTCCTCCGGCATGACAATGTTGTACAGATACTGCTCGCGTGCCATTCCCAGAAGCTCCTTCCGGTGTTCCGGGGCCTGGATTGCCGACAGAGTGAAGTAGCGTGCGGCTTGGCCGTAGCATCCAACGTCGGCGTACAATGCGCCAAGCATCATCATGGTTGCGGGGTCTTCGGTTTGGCCAAGCTCTTTCAGCAAGGCTTGTTCCCCTGCATGAAGCTCGGCATCTTTCTGCGCACTGATTTGGAAGAAGGAGGAGGTAGAGCGGTTCAGAGGGTTATCCTCGTTCTGAAGAGTCCAAGTATATACCGCTTCCGGCTGAAGCGATGGCGTTGACCAAACGGCTTGGGTATCGCTGATTGAGGTTTTGAACAGTTCATCCCCCAAGTAGTTCCGTACCGTGACGGAGTAGCGCGTCACCCCGGGTGTGCGAAGCCAGCGGAAGGTGACTTGTCCGCTGCTGATTGCTGTGGAGCGTGGCTCCAGCACAATCAGTTTGTCGCCCCGAAGGTAGTCCATCAGCCCAGCGGCTTTGCCCAAGGGGTCATCAATGCCGATTTGCTTTCCAATTTCGCTGTTGGCCTCGTTTTTTACGGTCTCCATTCCTTTGCGCTTGGCATTGGCCATCAACTGCGAGGAATCAACGGGGGCGGTTGCGCGGGTTGCGCCGGCTTCGCTGGTGCGGTTTTCACGTCCGGCTCCGCTTGCCGCAGCAAGTGTCCGCAGCGAGTTCGCCACGGCCTCGTTTTCCCCTCTTCCGGCGCGTTTGATTGCATCGGCAATTTTCAGTTGGGCCGGTTTGTTGTACTTCAGCACCTTTCCGTTCACCGAAAGCTGAAGTGTGGCGTTCCCCTTCAGGATAATCACATCTTCCTTCCCAACGGCTTGCCCAATTTTTGGTGCCGACATTTTGCCCGCTGATTTCACCGTGACATCCCCAGTGAAAAACAAAATCCGGACAACATCATCGGCAGCCGCAGGGGCCGTTGCAGCAAGAAGCAGAAGGAGGGTTGCGCCAAGCAGTAGCCGCAATTCCTTGGCCATAGCGTTCTTGGTTAAGTATCCTTGATTCATCTGTTTGTTGGTCGTACAGAAGGCTGTGCATTATACCAAAATTCTTCCTGCGTCGAACTCGGCTCTTGGCACATTGATAGAAATTCGTGAACTTCGTTCCAGTTCTGCTTCAGACGCTTCTCCGCTGGTGGTATAACCAACTTCAACACACACCTTCGTGACCAACCCAAGCATCGGGCATTCCACCGATAGCTTCCTGTCGCTTCTTGCACACGTCGAGGAATTGATTGATGCCGGAAGAATACGGGACGCACGGCGGTTCCTTGCGCAGTTTATCGAGCGCAAGCAGCCGGAGCCGCGTATGCTTCCTGCGTTGGCTTCGCTCTATCTGCGCGTTGGAAAATCGGAGCAAGCACTGGCCACCATGCGTTCGGCGATTACGGAACTGGGGGGCGAGGCCTCACTGTTCAACGCGCTTGGGCTGATGCTGGCTTCCATTGGGAAGGAGGAGGAGAGCCGCGAGCAGTTTGAGGAAGCACTGAAGATAGATCCGACCAACAACGAAGCTCTGCGGAATCTTGCTTTCACCCTGCATCGCTCCGGCCAGCGGCGGCGTTCCTATGGGTTGCTGATCGAGTGTGCCAACGCCTCGCCGCTGTCGGTTGAGCTTCGGCTGATCTGTGGGACATTGCTAGAGCTGGATGGGCGGTTGCATGATGCCGCCGTTTGCTACCGTGAGGTTGTGGAGCTTAGCACCGTTGCCCAACAAATCCGCCTGGCCTCGCAACGCCTTCTTTTTCTAAATGCTTCCGAGTCCACAGAATCATTTGAAGACGTGATAGCAAGGTTGATGGAGGAAGGGGAGAAGGAGGAGTAATTGGTTGATAATCATGAGGCCTTAGCAGGGGATACTTGTTTCCTGCAATCACCTTCTTTTCCCCGGTTCCCGATCTGTAACACTTCACGAGGATTCTTTCACCGCCACAGGGGTGGTGCTAACTTGCGGCCCTTACGCAAGGGGGGTGAACGCAGCTTGGTGTTGATGCTGTCCGGCCTGTTCTGGCCTCATCAATCGTGGTTGCTCACCATCTGTAAATCCAGCCAAATCTGACAACGATTTTCCCACATTCACATGGCCGACACTCAGTTTGATGTTATCGTCATCGGCAGCGGGCCGGGGGGGTACATTGCCGCAATTCGTGCTTCCCAGCTTGGCTTAAAAGCCGCCATTGTTGAACGCGACCGGCTTGGCGGCGTTTGCTTGAACTGGGGATGTATCCCCACCAAAGCATTGCTGAAAAATGCCGAATACATGCACTTCCTGAACCACGCTTCCGATTTCGGATTCAGCTTCGATAACCTTAGCGTGGACTTCCAACGGGTGATTCAACGAAGCCGCGAGGTTGCCGATGCCAACAGCAACGGCGTTAGCTTCCTGATGAAAAAAAATAACGTCACCGTTGTCAACGGATGGGGTGTCGTGAAAGGGAAAGGACAAGTGGAGGTCCGCGATGCTGACGGCAACCCAACTGCACAGCTTTCCTGCCGCGCCATAATCCTTGCCACCGGCGCGCGCCCGCGTGTGTTCCCCGGAATCGAGGTGGATTTCAAACGGGTCATCACCTCCACCGAAGCCATGCTTCAGGAGAAACTCCCTGCCTCCATGGTCATCATGGGCGCAGGGGCTATCGGCGTGGAGTTCGCCTATTTCTACAATGCTTTCGGGACCAAAGTCACGATCGTCGAGATGCAGCCGAACATCATGCCGATTGAGGATGAGGACGCATCGAAGGAAGTTGCCCGCGCATTCAAGAAACGGAAGGTTGAACTGCTTACCGAGCACCGAGTGATCTCGGCAACAACCGTTGGCGAAGGGGTTGAGGTGGTGGTTGAGGACAAAAACGGCAAGCAAAAAACCTTGAACGCCGACCTTGCGCTCAATGCCGTTGGCGTAACCGGAAACATCGAAGGAATCGGGCTGGAGGAATTGGGAATTGAAGTGGTGCGCGGCCACATCAAGGTTGATAAATTCATGCAAACCAACGTGGAAGGTATCTACGCCATTGGCGACGTTGTGGGCGCGCCTTGGCTTGCTCACGTTGCCAGCGCCGAAGGGGTGGTTGCTGCCGAGCATATCGCCGGCCACCACACCCCCGGAATGGACTACTCCAACATCCCCGGCTGCACCTACTGCCAGCCGCAAGTGGCCTCGGTTGGAATGACCGAAAAAGCCGCACGCGCTGCGGGATATGAGTTGAAGATCGGCAAGTTCCCTTTCAAAGCCAGCGGAAAAGCCCGTGCAATCGGCGAAACCGACGGCTTTGTGAAGCTGGTGATTGATGCCAAGTATGGCGAGATTTTGGGGGCGCATATCGTGGGAAGCGAAGCCACCGAAATGATTGCCGAGCTTGGGCTGGCGCGCTCGCTGGAAGCCACTGGCGAATCGGTTTTCCGCACCATCCATGCCCACCCAACCCTTTCCGAAGCGGTGATGGAAGCCGCCGCCGATGCCTACGGCGAAGCACTGAATATGTGAGATGCCAAACCTGCGCTGCCGAAGGGTGATCAATCCCTTCGGCAGCCCTCTTTTCCCAAAAACTGATGATGCCAGCAACCGAAACTACTCAGCTTACCCAGCCACGCACCGCTGTGGCCCAGTGGCTGGGGCGTGTTCGGTATGAAGACGCTTGGCAACTTCAGCGCGAACTGTTTGACGCTGTGCTGCGGGGGGAACGCCCGAACACAATCCTTTTCTGCGAGCATCCCGACGTTCTGACCATTGGCAAAAACGCCCGCGACGACCGCAACCTGCGTGCCCCGCGCGAAGAGCTTCGCCAGCGGGGATATGAGGTGTTCGATGTTGACCGTGGGGGGGATGTCACCTATCACGGCCCTGGCCAACTGGTTGGCTACCCGATTGTTCGGTTGGGGGATTTTCGGGAGGATTTGGGATGGTACATGAGGTCGCTGGAGGAGGTCATCATCAACGCCATTGGCGATTTTGGAATACTTGGCAGCCGGATCGAAAAGCTAACCGGGGTCTGGTGCGACGACCGAAAAATCTGCGCCATTGGTGTGCGCGCAAGCCGCTGGACAACCATGCACGGATTTGCCCTGAACGTCACAACCAACCTTGAACGATTTGGAGCAATCATCCCCTGCGGCATTGCCGACCACGCGGTGACCTCGATGCTTGCCGAAACAGGGCACACACACACACTGCTTCAGCTTGCCGACCGCTTTGCTGCACACTGGGATGAAGTTCTAACAACCTAACGTTTGCACGCTTCTGCGCCGCCAAGTTGCTCCAAAGGCTTGGCCAATTTTCCCGGCTGCTTATATTCGCGCACCTCTCTCGGAGAACAACGACCGCACAAGGAACCCTTAATCGAATGAATATGTGCCGTTTCGTGGCCTATATCGGCAAGCCAGTCCTTGCATACGACCTGCTGTACAAACCTCAGCACTCGCTGATTGAACGCCAGTCAATCGGTGCACAGGAGATGTCCATCCCGATCAACGGCGATGGCGTTGGGATCAGTTGGTATGATTTCAATCTTGACGACGACCCATGCCAGTTCCGTTCGGTACGCCCCGCTTGGAGCGATATCAACTTGCGGTATCTGGCCAAAAAAGTGAAGACCACCATGCTGTTTGCTCACGTCCGCGCTGCAACACCGGGGTCGCTGGTGGAAGAAGTGAACTGCCACCCGTTTGTTCACGGCAAGCTGACGTGGATGCACAACGGGATGGTGCAAGGCTTCGGCAAAATTCGCCGCGCATTGCTTCGCGAACTGAACACCGAGGCCTACGATGCTGTCCATGGCTCCACCGATTCCGAGCACCTGTTCGGAATGTTCCTGAACAAGTTAGACAACCCGTTGGGCGATGTCACAACCCAGCAGATGGTGGATGCAATGTTCGGGATGTTCGATGACCTGAATGCACTGCTGTACGAACACGACATCCGTGAGCATTCCTACTTGAACCTTTGCGTCTCCAACGGCAAAGCAATCGTTGCCACCCGCTACACCACCAACCCACGGGTGCAGCCGGCATCGCTCTACTACATGTTCGGCAGGGAATACGTGGCAACCAACGACCGCTGCTACATGATCCCCGACGACGGACAGAGCGAGACGATTATCCTTGCCAGCGAGCCGTTCACAACCCATAAATCTGACTTCGTGAAGGTTGGCCGCAACAGCATGATTATCGTGGATGAAGACCTCTCCATCCGCTTCGAAGACATCGAGCTTCCGTTCGAGAAAGCTGCGTTCGTGTATAACGAGTAGCCTTCGCCGAAGCTGCAATCAAGTCTGAACAATGGACGCACTCCCGCGCAAACATCTAACCCAAGAAGAATACTTAGCCATTGAGCGCGCAGCCCAGTGGAAGAGTGAGTATTACCAGGGTGAGATGTTCGCCATGGCCGGGACAAGCCGCAACCATGCCAGAATCTCCTTCAACATGGTGGCCAGCGCAGGGGGACAGCTGCTTGCCAAAGGGTGCGAAGGATACGTCAGCGATATGCGGGTGCTGGTTCAGCAATCGGGATTGTACACCTACCCAGACATCGCGATTGTGTGCGGGAAACCGGAGTTTCAGGACGCGCAGTTGGATACGCTACTGAACCCTGTGGCCATCATTGAAATTTTATCTCCATCCACCGAGGCGTATGATCGTGGGGAGAAGTTCCGGCTGTATCGGCAGTTGGCAAGCCTGAAAGAGTACGTGTTGGTCTCGCAGGAGAAGGCGTTTGTGGATCAGTACATCCGCGACGAGGAAGGGCGTTGGTTTGTGCTGATGACGCAAGGAATAGAGTCGGTGCTGACGTTGCAGAGTTGTGGGGTGAGTATTCCGATGCGGGCGTTGTACGATCGTGTGGAGTTTAGCGAAGGGATGGGCAAAACACTGCAAGCGGAGGGATAGCAATGGAAGCCGCACAACAACGCCGTCGGGGGCTAACGGCGGAAGAGTATTTGGCAATCGAGCGCGGGGCTCAGTGGAAGAGTGAGTATTACCAGGGGGAGATGTTCGCCATGGCCGGTGGGTCCGAAGCGCATAATCGGTTGATAGTAAATTTCACTGGGGAGTTGTTCGGTCGCCTGAAAGGAAGCAGCTGTTTCGTGAACTCCAGCGACTTGCGTGTGCAGGTGAGCAAGTCGGGGCTTTATACCTACCCCGATCTCACGATTGTGTGTGGTGAGTCGCAATTTGCTGACAGCTTCAAGGATACTTTGACCAATCCTGTTGTGATTATCGAGGTGTTGTCTCCATCCACCGAGGCGTACGACCGAGGGGAGAAGTTCCGGCTGTACCGTGAGTTGCCAAGTCTGCGGGAGTACGTGTTGGTCTCGCAGGATAGGCCGGTTGTGGATCAGTTCATTCGTGATGAAACGGGAGGGTGGTTTGTGCTGCTGACGCAGGGATTGGAATCGGTGCTGACGTTGCAGAATTGCGGGGTGAGTATTCCGATGCAGGCGTTGTACGAGAATGTGGAGTTTCCGTCGGAATCAATTCAGAACACAGAAGGAGGAGGGATAGATGGAAGCAGCAGCCGAACAACGTAAGCGATTAACACCGGAAGAATACTTAGCGATAGAGCGGGAGGCCGAGTGGAAGAGTGAGTATTACCAGGGTGAGATGTTCGCCATGGCCGGTGGGTCCGAAGCGCACTCTTTAATTGCCGTGAATTTTGGGGGCGAGCTACGAGGGGCACTCCGATCGAAGCCTTGCCGGGTTTATAACAGTGACTTGCGGGTTCAAGTGAACGAGGCAGGTCTTTATACCTACCCCGATCTCTCCATTGTCTGTGGTGAGTCGGTATTTGCCGAGGAATCCAAGGACAACCTGCTGAATCCGGTGGTGATTATCGAGATTCTTTCCCCTTCAACCGAGGCGTATGATCGGGGGAAAAAATTCGATCTCTACCAGCAGCTTGCTTCGCTGAAGCAGTACATCGTGGTTGCCCAAGAGCGTGTGTCGGTGGCAAGCTACCTGCGCAACGGCGACGACGAAACATGGACGATGCGCTCCTACTGGCAACTACAGGACGCGGTAACGATAGCTTCCTGCAACGTTGCTATTCCGCTTGAAGAAATCTACAGGGATGTTCCCAATTTGGAGTTCCTACCGCTTCACTAACCCGTGAGGCACGGAAATTATTCTTTCAGAGGGTAGGTCTTTGGGGCCGCCTTCCATCAAACGGCCGTTCTCAATCAGCATGGTTTCAACATTTCTACCGTTCATCTTGCTGCTTCCGCTTGCGGGGTTTGTCATCAATGGCATCTTCGGCAAGAAACTCAACTCCGAACGCCTTAGCGGGTTGATAGGGGCCAGTGCCGTTGGCATCGGCTTCATCCTTTCGGTGGCCATTTTCATTGAACTTCTGGGGCTTTCCCCCGATGCTCGCAGCGTGGGGGTGAACCTTGCCGATTGGATCACCGCAGGGCAATTCTCGGTGGGCTTCAGCTATCTGGTGGATCCACTTTCGGTGGTCTTCCTCCTGGTTATCACAGGGGTCGGGACACTGATCCACATCTACTCGATGGGGTACATGCACGGCGACCCTGGCTTCAGCCGGTTCTTCGCCTACCTGAACCTCTTCATCTTTATGATGCTGAATCTGGTGCTTGCCGATAACCTTCTTTTGACCTTCCTCGGCTGGGAAGGGGTGGGGCTTTGCTCCTTCTTGCTGATCGGCTTTTGGTACGATCGCAAGTTCGCAGGGGTGGGGATTCTCTGGACTGGGGATGCCGCCAAAAAAGCCTTTGTGGTGAACCGAATTGGCGACTTGGGGATGCTGATTGGGATGTTCATCCTCTTCAGCCAGTTCGGCACGCTGAACTACGGCCAGCTTACGCAGGTGCTCTCTTCCGGGGCGTTCTTTCCGGGGGGAAGCGATCTTCTGACCGCTGCGGCACTCTGCTTGTTTGTTGGGGCGTGCGGTAAGTCAGCCCAGATTCCGTTGGGGGTGTGGTTGCCCGATGCAATGGCCGGCCCAACGCCAGTTTCGGCACTGATCCACGCCGCAACAATGGTCACTGCTGGCATTTTCTTGGTGAGCCGGAACGCCACGCTGTTCACCCTTTCGCCAACGGCGATGACGGTTGTCACTTGCGTTGCCGCCACCACTGCGCTGGTTGCTGCCACGGTCGGCATTGTCCAGAATGACATCAAAAAAGTGCTGGCCTACTCCACCGTCAGCCAGCTTGGGTTCATGTTCGTGGCGTTGGGTGTTGGTGCGTTCACCGCTGCGGTGTTCCACGTTGTCACCCACGCGTTCTTCAAAGCCTTGCTCTTCCTTGGCTCCGGTTCGGTGATTCACGGAATGCACGAGGAGCAGGATATGCAGAAGATGGGGGGGCTGAAGAAGTACATGCCGCAGACCTACAAGACGTATCTGATCGGTGCGATTGCCATTGCCGGCATCTTCCCACTAAGCGGTTTCTTCTCTAAGGATGAAATTTTGTACCACGCCTTCAACGACAGCGGCCCTGTGCTGTGGGTTGTTGGTGCGCTGGCCGCGTTCTGCACTGCGTTCTACATGTTCCGCTCGGTCTATCTCACGTTTGATGGGAAGGAGCGGTTCGATCATCACCACGTTCACCCGCACGAGTCGCCAGCCAGCATGACTATCCCGCTGTGGATTTTGGCTGTGCTCTCCGTTGTTGGTGGGTTCCTTGGGCTTCCGGCAATTTTTGGGGAACACGTCCATTTGCTGCATAGCTGGTTGGAGCCGGTGTTTGCCCCTGCCTACAAGTTCTACTCGCAACATCACGCATCGCACACCACCGAGCTTGTTCTGATGGTGGTTTCGCTCTGCATCGGCATTGCCGGAATCTTGACAGCGCGCCGGGTGTATATCCAGAAGCCTGGGACTGCCGACAAGGTGGCCGCACGATTCCCCGCGATTCATAAACTACTGTGGCATAAATGGTACATGGATGAGGTGTACGAAGTTGGTGTGGTGAAATTTATCTGGATGACAAGCCAGTCGTTCCTGTATCGCATCTTCGATAAAAAAATTATTGATGGAATGTTGCATGGGATTGCCAACGCAACTGGGGCCGCAGGACGCGGACTTCGCCAGCTTCAGACCGGGGTTGTCACCAACTACGTGACGCTGTTTGTGCTTGGCATCCTTCTCATCGTTGGCTATCTGATACTGGGTTAAATCAACCGCACACACACACACTGAACAGACGTTTTTCACACCATGCTTCTTCTTCTGACGCTTCTGGTTCCGCTGGTTTTTGCGCTGCTGCTGTGCGCGGTTCCTTCCGGCAATAAGTCGCTGCACAAAACGATTGCAACCGCCGGTTCGGTGGTTGCTTTTGCGGTGTCGCTGGCGCTGTGGTTCAGCTTCGATAAAACCAACCCCGGCTTCCAGTTCACCACCAACTGGATGTGGATCCCATCGCTTGACATCGGCTTCCGGCTTGGTGTTGATGGAATGTCGCTGCTGATGGTGGTGCTTACCACCTTCATCTTCCCAATCTCCATCATCGCCAGCTACGACAGCATCCACGACCGCCAGAAGATGTACTACATCATGCTGCTGCTGCTCCAGTTCGGGTTGCTTGGCGTGTTCGTCTCGTTGGATACGTTCCTCTTCTACATTTTCTGGGAGGTGGTGCTGATCCCGATGTACTTCCTGATCGGTATCTGGGGGGGGAAGGATCGGATTTATGCAGCCATGAAGTTCTTCATCTACACGATGGCTGGCTCGCTGCTGATGTTGGTGGCAATCATCTACTTGGGGCAGTATGGCCAGAACGGTGGTTTCACCGGCGATATGCAGAAACTGATGACCATTGCCCCAACAATCCCGTTGGATGCGCAACAGTGGTTGTTCCTAGCGTTCGCGCTTAGTTTCTGCATCAAAGTCCCCCTGTTCCCGCTCCATACGTGGCTTCCGGATGCTCATACGCAAGCCCCCACCGCAGGCTCGGTAATCCTTGCCGGGGTGATGCTGAAAATGGGAACCTACGGGCTGATTCGCTTCAACCTCCAACTCTTCCCGCAAGCCTCGCTCCACTATGCCGATCTGATCGCCATCCTGTCGGTGGTCGGCATTATCTACGGCGCGCTGGTGGCAATGGTCCAGACCGACATCAAGAAATTGGTGGCCTACTCATCGGTGGCCCACATGGGCTTCGTGACGCTTGGCATCTTCTCGATGACCGCCGAAGGGGTCCAGGGCGCGGTGCTGCAGATGGTCAACCACGGCCTTTCCACCGGGATGCTCTTCCTTCTGATCGGCGTGATCTACGAACGCCGCCACACCCGCGAAATGTCGGAGTTCGGCGGGCTGGCAAAGTCTATGCCGGTCTATGCCACGTTCTTCTTTATCGCCGTGCTGGCCTCGGTCGGTTTGCCCGGATTGAACGGCTTCGTGGGTGAGTATCTGACGCTGATCGGCGCGTATCTCTCGGATCATCTTGGCTCCAAACTCTACGCGGTTGTCGCCAGCTCGGGGGTGATCCTTGCAGCGGTCTATCTGCTGATCCTGTTCCAAAAAATGTTCTTCGGTCCGCTCACAAAATCGGAGAACGCATCACTGAAAGATTTAAGCGGGCGCGAGATTGGAATGTTCGTTCCCATCGTGATCCTCTGCATCTGGATCGGGTTCCAGCCCAACACATTCCTGAGCGTTACCGAAACCAGCAGCCGCGCAGTGGTTGGGGTGATTGAAGGATTGAAAGGGGAAAGCCGCTACGCCGACGTTGCCGCAGCACGGCTGAACCCCAACGCCCCCCCAGCACTGGTTCCAGTGAAGGGAATGGAGAATGTGAAAATTGCTCCGCCGGGAACTCCCCCGGGAACTCCATCATCGGTCTCCCCAGTGCCCATGCCAATGCCGAATTCAAAGAAGGAGCCGATTCGGGTGAAAGTTCCGGCAGATGGTGGGCCGGTGCAACTTCCACCGCCAAAGCGATAAAGGCCGAAGGTAGCTGATGGATCATCCCATACTTTCCGTTAGTCCGTGGCTGCTGCTGCCGTTTGTGCTGCTGCTGGCCGCCATTGCAACCATGCCGTTTATCGCCGGCGACTGGTGGCACAAACACTACAAATGGGTGGCGATTGGGCTGGGATCAGGGGTTGCGGGGTGGTATTTGGTTGGGTTGCAAGCGCCGCACCGGGTGTGGGAAACCGTGCATGAGTATATCGGCTTCTTTGCAATTATGGCGGCGCTGTACACGGTTGCGGGGGGGATTCATATCACGATTAAGGGGCGTTCCACCCCGAACGAAAATCTGGCGTTCCTTGCCGCCGGCGCGGTGATTGCCAATCTGGTGGGGACCACCGGAGCCTCAATGCTTCTGATCCGCCCGTACTTGCGGAACAACCGATACCGCGTTTCGGCCTATCACGTGGTGTTCTTTATCCTGATCGTCTCGAACGTTGGTGGCGCGCTAACCCCGATTGGCGACCCTCCGCTGTTTTTGGGCTACTTGCGTGGCATCCCGTTTTTCTGGATTACCGAGCATTCGGTGCTGCCGTGGCTGGTAGCGGTCACGCTTCTTCTGGGAATTTTTTACTGGATTGACCGCCGCAATTTCCACCGGATGCCGGAGCGATTGCAGCACCAGGTGATTGCCGAAGGGGAGAAGACGATCATCACGGGCGGGCATAATGTGGTGTGGCTTGCGGTGGTGATTGGCGCGGTGTTTATCCAGAACCCGCCGTTCCTTCGCGAAGGGGTGATGCTGGGGGCCGCTGCGGCTTGCTACTTCACAACCAAGCGTGAGATTTACGCCAGCAACAAGTTTACCTTCGAGCCGGTTCAGGAAGTTGGGTATCTGTTTATCGGCATTTTTTTAACGATGATGCCGGCCTTGGATTGGCTTGCGGCCAACGCCCGAAGCATCGGCGCAGATTCCCCCAGCACTTTGTACTGGGCAACGGGGACACTGAGCGCGGTGCTGGATAACGCGCCAACCTACTTGACATTTTTAGCTGCTTCCATGGGGTCGGCAGGAATGGGAATCGGCAACCGCGCCGATGTACTCACTTTCCTGGGGACCCATGAAGCGCAAGTCGTGGCGATTTCCGTCGCGGCGGTGTTCTTTGGGGCAATGACCTACATCGGCAACGGGCCGAACTTCATGGTGAAATCCATTGCCCAACACTCTGGCGTTCATATGCCAGGGTTTTTTGGATACGTCGGCAAATTCACGTTGCCGATACTGGTTCCGATACTTCTCATCGTCTGGATACTCTTTTTCCTATGACGCAAACAGACCTTCTTGCAGGATTGGCGATTGAGATCGTCAGCATCTTCGCGCTGATTATCATGCTGACCGATGCCCTTGTGGAACGGAGCACGCGGCTGTGCGAAACACTCTCCATTGTGGGATTGCTTGGCGGCTTGGCTGCCAGTGCCTACGCCCACCTTACCATGCCGGGCCAAACGGCATTTAACGGGATGATCGTTGTTGGTGGGATGTCCACCCTGTACGATGCCATTTTCTGCGGCGCGGGGATTATGACCGTGCTGCTTGCGCGGGAATATCTGACGCGGGTCGGCGGGATGTTCGATGAGTTCTACACCCTGCTGATGATGTCCATTGCCGGGATGATGCTGATGGGCCACTCCGCCGACTCCATGCCGATGTTCGTTGGCCTTGAGGTGATGTCCATCTGCTTCTACGTGATGGCCGGGCTGATGCGGAACAAACTATCAAGCAACGAAGCCGCACTGAAGTACTTCCTGCTTGGCGCGTTTGCCAGCGGGTTCCTGCTGTACGGCATCGCCCTGGTCTATGGCTCGGTTGGCAGCACCGCTTACTCTGCCATTGCCGCAAAAGCTCTCTCCACCCAATTCCCAACGCTCTTCTGGGTTGGGATCGGGATGATGATTATCGGGCTTGGGTTCAAGGTTGCTGCCTTCCCGTTCCACCAGTGGGCTCCGGATGTCTATCACGGTGCGCCAACGGTGGTTACTGGGTTTATGAGCACCGCCGGAAAAGCCGCCGCCTTCAGCGGGTTTGTTGGCTTTATTGCCCCAACCATGGCAAGCGGGGTGCCGGGGCTGGAAAAAGCAAAAGTGATACTGGCATTGCTGGCCGTTGGCTCCATGCTGGTTGGGAACATCACCGCGCTGGCGCAAACCAATGTGAAACGGATGCTTGCCTACTCCTCGGTTGCCCATGCCGGCTACCTGATGATTGGCCTTGCCGCCGGAAACGCCGCCGGATGGACCGGCATCACCTACTACCTTGTGGCCTATCTGTTCATGCAGATTGGCGCGTTTGCGGTGGTGGGAATTCTGGAACGCGAAAACGGCGGCAACCTTACCGTGGACGATTACCGTGGCCTTGCACGCCGCCGCCCGGGGCTGGCGTTGGTAATGTCGCTGTTCATGTTCTCGCTGACCGGAATCCCTCCATTTGCTGGGTTCTTCGGCAAGTACTATCTGTTCAATGCAGCAATCCAAGCGGACCTGACGTGGCTTGCGATTGTTGGCGTGGTCTCCTCGGTGATCTCCGTCTGGTTCTACTTGGGGCTTGTTGTCATCATGTACTTCCGCGAACCGTTGGGTGAGATGGAAGGGGGGGAAGCCAGCATCTCATCACGCACTGCGCTTGCGCTCTCCATCATTGGAACGTTGCTGATTGGATTGATTCCCCAAGCAATCATCAACATCGCCGCACGCTGATGCCCGATTGATTCAGTTCGGCTGATCCAGCAAGGGGAGAGGCAAAATTTCAGGGAGCCAGAAATCAGCACCCGGCCAAATCGCTGTGCTGCCTTCTGGTTCCTTTTTCATGGGAAGTCTGTTCCCCGCGCCAACCTCTATTTTTGGCAATCGTCAGCGGAGGCTTTTCGTCTTTACGCCATATCCAGAATGGGAACAATGACCACACGCAGCGAATATCTTTGCACCAGTGCTTTGTCCGAACGGGAAGCGTTGGTGCTTCGCTACATTGTGCAGCATTACATCCTGACGGCAAACCCGGTGGGGTCGCGCTATCTTTCCAAACGGCTGGAAGAAGAATCTATCAGCGCGGCCACCATCCGCAATGTGATGGCTGATTTGGAGGAGAAAGGCTACATCACCCACCCGCACACCTCGGCAGGAAGGGTCCCGACCGACTTGGGGTATCGGCTGTATGTTGATGGATTCGCCAAAGCCGAACCGCTAACCCCAGCCGAACGTGCCGCCATCCACCGCCAGCTTGATATTGCCGCCCCAACCACTGTGATGATGCGTGATCTTAGCCGAATCATCGGCGACATCACCCAGCAGCTGGGAATCGTCACTGCACCGGAAATTTTGGGAAGCCGTTTGGAACGGATTGAGCTTGTTCAGCTTTCCAGCAGCCGATTGCTGGTGGTGCTGTCGCTCGATTCCGGATTAGTCCGAACCATCACCCTGGAAATCCACCAAGAGATGGGCCGCGAACGGCTGCTTCCGGTGGTGGAGGTGCTGAACCAACGGCTTACCGGGCTGACCTTGCTGGAAATCCGCGCAAGCTGCCACGATCGCCTTCGTGATGTTGCCCTGGACGACTCCACCCAGATTGTCCAAGCCGTGATAGCCAGCAACCAGCGAATTTTTTCGCCGGGGGCCGACGTTGACCGCCTGGCAATTTCGCCGGCCCAGAACATCCTTCGCCACCCGGAGTTCGCCTCCCCCGAACAGCTTCGCGGGGTGGTGGAGTTGATCGAAAATCAGGAGATGATTATCCACCTGTTGGAGGAACACCCCGGGGAAGAAAACCGGGTTGAGGTGACAATAGGGTCCGAGCACAGCGACGAACGATTGAAAGAATACAGCCTGATAACCACACGATACCAGAATGGAAATTCGTCAGGAACAATCGGGTTGATTGGTCCACGCCGGATGAACTACTCACGCATGATCACTGTGGTGGAATACGTTGCCCGGATTATCTCCGATCCGGCACAAGACCGCTGAGTGATTGAGATTGACAGAGAGAGAGAGAGAGAGGGAGAACTGCCCAGTGAAAAACCCATTTCGACGCCGAACAACAACTATGCAGAACGAAGAATCACCAATGAACGAACAGGACTACGAAGGAACAATGGAGGGGGGGGAAACCACCACGGAATTATCCGAGCAGATTGCACAGCTACAGCAGGAAAACCAAGCCCTTCGGGAGAAAGCCTTGCGTGCGATTGCCGAGCTTGAAAATTTCCGCCGCCGCAGCCAACAGGAAGTCCAGAGCACCATTCAATACGCCAACGAACGCCTGCTTCGCGAGCTGCTGCCGGTGGTGGACGACATCAACCGCTCGGTGGAAGCCGGAAACCAAAGCAAAGATTTTGATTCCTTCTTCCAAGGCGTGGCAATGGTTCGCGATAAGGTGATGCGCCTGCTGGAATCGCAAGGGGTGAAACCGATACAAGCCGTTGGCGCGCCGTTCGACATCGCCCAGCATGATGCCCTGCTTCGCCAGCCAAGCGAAGCCCCCGAGGACACCGTCGTCGGCGAAATTGAAACTGGCTACACCTACGGCGACCGCGTCCTTCGCCACGCAAAAGTGATCGTCTCCGCAGGAAGCTAAACAGAAAGCTAATCGAACAATTCCGGCAGGCGCGGATTCCTGCGCTTGCCAACATTTCAACAGCATGAGTAAACGAGATTATTACGAAGTCCTTGGGGTTGCAAAATCTGCTTCCGAGTCGGACATCAAGTCCTCCTACCGGAAGCTGGCGATGCAATATCACCCAGACCGCAATCCTGATAACCAAGAAGCCGAGGAGCGATTTAAGGAAGCCGCCGAAGCCTACGAAGTGCTTTCCAACGCCGAGAAGCGCGCCCGCTACGATCGCTTCGGTCACTCCGGAATGAAAGCTGGGCAAGACTTCCACGGCTTCCGCGATGCCAGCGACATTTTCTCTGCGTTCGGTAGCTCCATTTTTGGCGACCTGTTCGGCGACATGATGGGCCGCCAACGCCAGCAACGCCGCCCGGGCGCGGGCCAGCCAGGAAGCGACCTGAAAATCCGATTGCCACTGACGTTGGAGGAAATCGCAACCGGGGTGGAAAAGAAAATTGCCGTGAAAAAAATGGTGCCTTGCCACGATTGCTCCGGCAAAGGAACCACCTCCAGTGCCGGTTTTATTGACTGCACCCAGTGCGGCGGAAGCGGCGAAATCCGCCAGGTGAGCCGCTCCATGTTCGGCCAGTTCATCAATGTCCAGGTCTGTGCCAACTGCGAAGGGGAGGGGAAAGTGGTGCGCGACCCCTGCAAAATCTGCAAAGGGGATGGCCGGATCCAGGGGGAAGCAACCGAAGTTTTGGATATCCCCGCCGGGGTCAGCGACGGCAACTACATCCCGCTTCGCGGAAGCGGAAACGCCGGACGGCGCGGCGGCCCAGCCGGAGATTTGATTGTGCTGATCGAGGAGAAACCTCACAAAAAATTCACCCGCAACGGCAACGATGTGCTGTTCGACCTCACTATCAGCTACCCGCAAGCCGCGTTGGGGGCCGAGGTGGAAGTCCCAACATTAACCACCGCTGCGTACGTCACGATTGACCCGGGGACACAGCCCGGAACAATGCTTCGGATGCGTGAGAAAGGGATACCCGACCTTGAGAACAACCGCCCCGGCGACCAAATTGTTCGGGTGAACGTTCACGTCCCAACGCGCCTTTCCGAAGAAGAGCGGGCGATGCTGAAGAAGCTGGCCAACGAGCCAAACGTGATGCCGCCAGCCGACAAAAAAGGGAAGAAAGAGAAGGGGGGATTTTTCGATAAAGTGAAAGAGGTTTTCACCTAAACCAAGCGACTCGGGGCGCAGGTTCAACGGAATGTTGGATTCTGCGCCCTGTTGATTTTTTTCCGGGACCACCATGCACCATCTACAACGCCTGCTCCCCTACATCGGCAAGTACCGTGGGCGGCTGATTGCCGGGTTGATCTTCATCACCATCAGCAACGTCTTCTCGGTTGCCATTCCACGCTTCATTGGCCAAACCATTGACAAATTAGGGAAGGGCCTTACCTCGGGGGAATTGGCTGAACAAGCCTTCATCATTGTTGGGCTTTCCATCGGCAGCGGCATCTTCCTGTACCTTACCCGCCAGACGATTATCGTGCTGTCGCGGTTGGTGGAGTACGACCTTCGGAACGACTTCCTGAAGCACGTCCAGATGCTTCCGATGGATCACTTCAACAATACCCCAACCGGCGACACCATGGCACTTGCCACCAACGACATCTCCGCCGTGCGTGAGTTCGTTGGCCCCGCGCTGATGTATGCCAGCAACACCATCACCACACTGCTGTTTGCCCTTACGATGATGCTCACCTTGTCGGTGAAAATTACCCTGCTGGCGTTGCTTCCGCTTCCGTTGGTTAGCTACACCGTCTATCGGTTGGGGAAGCGGATTCATGGGCTTTCCATTGCTGTGCAATCCCAGTATGCGGACCTTACTTCCAACGCCCAGGAGAATCTTTCCGGGGTGCGTGTGGTGCGGGCATACGTGCGCGAAAAATACGCCATTGGGGTGTTCAGTGCCATGAGCGAAGGGTACCGCCGCAAGAACCTGGAGCGGGTCCGTGCCGAGCAGCTGATGATGCCCGCAATGATGGTGCTGATTGGCCTTTCGCAGCTGATTGTGCTTGGCGTTGGCGGGTGGGAAGTGATCTACAGCGACACCACCATTGGCGACATCGTCCAGTTCTTCTCCTACATCTCCCAGCTGATTTGGCCGGTGATTGCCGTGGGGTGGATCACCAACCTTGTGCAACGCGCCGCTGCCTCGATGGGGCGGCTGAACCGCATTTTTGAACTGGAGCCGGAAGTTGCCCAAACGCCCCGCGCTACCGTTACCACAGCCGTAGATGCTGGGGTAGCCGGCAGCAATGGTTTGGCAGAAGGGAAGGGGAGTGATGGAAAAGTGATCGCCGGAAAAATTGAGTTCCGCAATGTCTGGTTCCAGTACCGCCCGGGGCTGCCGTTTGTGCTGAAGAACCTCAGCTTCACGGTACAGCCTGGCCAGACGTTGGCGATTATCGGCTCCACTGGCTCCGGCAAAACCACTATCGTCAATCTGCTTGCACGGTTGTACGAGGCCACACAAGGGGAGATATTGATTGACGACCGCCCCATCAGCCAGTTCGGTGCCGACGAACTGCGGACGCAGATCGGTGTGGTGGCGCAGGAGACGTTCCTGTTCAGCGACACGATTGCCGGGAACATCCGTTTTGGCCGCCGCGACGCAACCGACCAGCAGATGGTGCGCGCTGCCGACATCGCCCAACTTTCGGAGAACATCAACCGATTCCCTGAAGGCTACCAGACGATGGTTGGAGAGCGGGGCATCACCTTATCGGGGGGGCAGAAGCAGCGCACAAGCATTGCCCGCGCCCTGCTTCGCCAGCCACAAATTTTGATGCTGGACGATGCCCTCTCGGCAGTGGATACCGAAACCGAAGAGCAAATTTTGCGCGGACTTCGGGAGGTGATGCGCTTGCGGACCTCCATCCTGATTGCCCACCGAATTAGCACCGTCAAGGAAGCCGATCAGATACTGGTGATGGACGAAGGGGAGATAATCGAGCAAGGAACCCACGACGAACTTCTTGCAATCCATGGCGAATATTACAGCCTCTACCAACGGCAACTGCTGGAGCAGGCGTTGGAGTCATTGTAACTCACCTTACGCAAGGTCAGTGGTCAGTTGAAAAGAGGGTCATTAGTCATTGGTCATTGGTCATTAGTCCCTCACCTTACGCAGAGTTTGG
Organism: Armatimonadota bacterium; assembly: GCA_020850315.1. Classification (GTDB taxonomy): domain Bacteria; phylum Bacteroidota; class Ignavibacteria; order OLB7; family OLB7; genus OLB7. The sequence goes on from JADZEY010000128.1 coordinate 40,046, forward strand.
ATGGTGAGGACTTGCTGGCTCGGTGGCTTGCTTCGATGCTCTTCTTCTCTTCGGCGTTGGCTCCCTCTCCCACCCGACCAATGGAGTGAAGCAGTAGCATCACCCATTTGGGAGAGGGCGTGCCGATAGGATCGGCATCTTCGAGGGGTGAGGGCTGGCAGCGAACGAGAGCAGGTGCGTAAGGTCAGATTGTAAGCGAGCAGAGTGCGCGGTAAGCTGCACGGTGAAGAACATACTTGGTCAAACAAGCCGCCCACAGCAGATACGTTGTGGGCGATTTATTTTTTTTGGGGGGGGGGTGAGAATTTTTGGCATCATCGTTGTCTTTCAGGTGCAACGCGCGTTGCTGAAACTTCACACACACTTCACACGGTTCGCCGTGACCATTGCACCTTGGAGGATGCTATGAAGGTTTCTGCTACTCTTACCATTTGCCTTGCCCTACTTCTTGCCTCGGTTGTCAAGCTGCACGCCATTGGCGCATTGTACATCCGTCCGCTGAACAGCCAACAGAGCTACTCGCTGATGTCCATCAAAACCTTTGATGCCACGGTCAGCATCCAGGATCAGATCGCCGTCACCCACATTGACCAGAAGTTCTTCAACAAAAGCACTTCCCGTGTGGAGTCCACGTTCATTTTCCCGCTGCCGGAAGGGGCGGTGATTACCGAACTGTTCTACTGGTTCAACGGCAAACGCTACGTTGCTTCGCTGCGCGAAAAGCAGGAGGCGCAGAAGGCGTACAATGATAAAATCCGGCAGCTGATTGATCCTGCGCTGCTGCAATCCATCGGCGACAACGTCTTCAAGCTGAACATTGCGCCGATTGAGCCCAGCAGTGAGGTTCGCTTTGAAATCACCTACGCCGAATTGCTTCCGTACGAGTTCGGTGCGGTGGATTACCGCTTCCTTCTGAACACCACCGGCCTTTCGCCGGATCCGTTAGATCGGGTTTCCGTTACGGTGGATGCTACCACTTCCAAAACCTTCAAATCGTTCACCTGCCCAAGCCATGGCGGAACCCCGGCGCTTGGCATCAGCCCCGAATCCCCTTCCCATTACCGCATCACCTTTGGCGATGAGCAATTTATCCCAGACCGCGACCTTCGGCTGACCTACGAAACACGCCGCTCGGGCGTTGACATGATCGTGCAAACCTACGTCCCAACCCCGGCGGATTCCTTCGGTGTGGAAAGCTTCTACGCACTCTGGATTACCCCGCCCGACTCGGCAACGGAAACCGATCTTCCCCCGCGAAATATCGTCTTCACGGCCGATGTCTCATCCAGCATGGAGGGGAAGCGAGTTGCCCAACTGAAGGAGGCGCTTGGCTACTTCCTGAACGACCTTACCGAGCGCGACCGCTTCAATATCGTGCTGTTCAGCACCGATGCTGTGGTGTTCCAGCCCAACCTTGTTGATGCCACCCCGCAGGCCGTGGCCGATGCGCGTGCGTTTGTCAACAGCATCGGTGCGGTGGGGCTAACCAACATTGACGGGGCCTTAAATCGCTCGCTGGCAATGGATTTCGACACCATCCGTTCCAACATCCTGATCTTTATGACCGATGGCTACCCAACGTGGGGCCAGATGAAAATCTCGGAGATTCTGGACAGCGCAACGGCGCGCAACGCAGGGCGTGCCCGCATCTTCCCGTTTGGCATTGGGGAGGATATCAGCACTGCGTTGCTGAATGATTTGGGGGCGCGCAACGGCGGCTACACCACCTTCATCCGCTCCGACGACAGCATTGCGGCGGTGATCGCAAACTACTTCCGCCGCGTCAGCCTTCCGGCACTTTCCGGACTGAAATTAGATTATGGCGGGTTGAGTTCATCCGAGCAGTATTACCGCCAGCTGAGCGACCTGTTCTGGGGCGGGCAAATTTTGCAGTTCGGACGCTACGTTGGCGGAGGGGAGCACACCTTGACGCTGACCGGAACCCGCGCCGCTACGCCGTTTGCGTTAAGCACCACCGCCCAGTTCGGAACCGAGCTGGGGGGAAACCGTGCGGTGGCGCGGCTGTGGGCCAAACGGAAAATTGATGTGTTGCTGGCGCAGATTAAAACCGTGGGAGAACAGAAGGAACTGGTGAATGCAGTGATTGACCTTAGCATCCGGTTCGGAATATTGACCCCCTACACCGCATTCTATGTGGACCCCACCGACCCGGATACCCCAACCACTACCGATGCCCCCGACGACCTGTTGGCTCCGCTGAAGCTGACATTGTTTGCTAACTATCCCAACCCGTTTGTTGGGGCCACCACCATCCGCTTTGCGTTGCCGGCAACACAGGCAACGGCGCGGCTTGCGGTGTATGACGTTGCTGGCCGATTGGTGAAGGTGCTGGCCCAGGGGACGCTCTCTGCCGGGCTGCATGAAATCCGTTGGGACGGGACCGATGACGCAGGCAACCCCGCACCCGCCGGAACCTATCTCTGCCGTCTGGAGCAAGGGGATCAGCAGGTTACGCAAACCATCATCATGCAGCGGTAACGTTTGCGGCTGGCGATTGGCCCGGCTGGGGGCTTCGCTCCCCCATGCTGGGCTTGCCAAGCCATCCATCCAACATTTTTTTTTTAGGGGGGCAACGCAATGAACCATTCTACAAGGTTGATCTATCTGCTGCTTGGTTTTCTGGTAATCGCCTGGCAAAGCAGCACTGCTGGGGGAGTTATCAAGGTTGCGGGGAAGAACATTGTGATGACACCGATTTCGGTAGAAATCCGCACCGATGTGCGCGACCAAATCGCCACCACAGTTCTGCGTGCAACGTTCATCAATCGAACCAAGGCTTCGGCCAACATCACCTACCTGTTCCCGATGGGGCTGAACGCCTCGGTGACGCAATTCCGCTGGCTGCAAAACAGAGTTTGGACCGGGGCCGCATTGGTGGGAAAACCGCAGGACACCGCCGCCGCAAGCAGTGGCGGCACCGTTGCCGCCGACACCACCATGCGAAACTATCTGGGGGGAAGCCCTCTCATCTTCCCATTCAGCGACCCGCTGCCAAACGACTCCACCATCACCGTGGAGCTAACCTACATGGAGTTGCTGAAGTATTCATCCCGGCAAATTCTCTATCCATTGCCGTTGAATTGGGGAAGTTATGGCAAGGGGAAATCGGTGTACGTCAGCTTCCTGATGAACATCACAACCGCAAAAAAACTGGTGGCGATTGGAAGCACTACTCACCCCGGCCTGAAAACCGAATTGTCCGATCACGCCGCTTCTGCGGCTTTCGACACCGCATTGCAAGCCGATGCCAGCAACCTGCTGCTGACCTACGAAGTCGCGCAGGATAACATTGACTTGACCCTGCTCAGTTCCAAGCCCGACAGCACCGATGGATATTTCATCATGCTTGCCGAACCGAACCCACGAACGGCGAACAATGAAATCATCAGCAAGGCATTCACCTTTGTGATTGATATTTCTGGCAGCATGGGGGGGACAAAAGTAGTGCAAGCAAAGCAGGCGGCGCGCTACTGCATCGAACATCTGAACTCGCAAGATCAGTTCAACATCATCCCCTTTAACGAGTGGCCAACAACCTTCCGCAGCAACCCAATCCCCGCCACGCCGGAGAATGTTATCGAGGGGATCAAATTTATCGAAGGGCTGTGGCCCCGTGGCGGAACGAACATCCAAGACGCGCTGCTGTTGGCGTTGGGCCAGCAGATGTCGCCAAACACCGCAAAGGTCATCATCTTCCTAACCGATGGCATAGCCCCAGTGGACCAGCAGGCGATTAAAAAGGCGAACAACCAAGGGGTGCGGATCCATGTGTTCGGCATTGGAAGGGATGTTGATAAAACAATGCTTGCCCAGCTTGCTGCCGGCAACGATGGGATTGCAGGCTTCCTTGATAATGATTCGGTGAGCAACCGAATCGGGGCCTTCTACCAGCAGATTAAAGACCCCGTGCTGCGAAATATCTCCGTGAATTTCACCCACGGAGATGTGTACGACCTCTATCCAATTGCCCTTCCCGATCTGTACGCCGGCGAGCAGTTAGTGGTGGTTGGGCGGTATCGGGACCAGGGGGAATCGGTCGCGCATCTGCATGGGCGCTCGGTGTTGCAGCAGGAGGATCTGGCCTACGATGTCACATTTGTGGGGGATGGAAATGGTGAGCAGTTCGTCCCGAAAATCTGGGCAAAACACCGGATGGACGCGCTTCTGGTGTTGATGGCCGGGGTCAAAGAAAACTCGAACGAATGGAAAGAATACCGGAGCGAAATAATCCGGCTGAGCCTGAAGTATGGCATTCTTTCCCCATACTCCAGCTTTGCCCAAGCCGAGAAACCGCCCACCGACACAACTGGCACGGGCGGAAACAATGGCGGTGGAAATAACGGTGGCGGAAATAATGGTGGCGGAAACAACGGCGGCGGGACATCATCGGCCTTGCCGGATGACGCGCAACGCAGCAGTGCAGGGCTTCAGATATCCATCACCCCGCATCCAATCATCACATCGGCACGGATTAGCTTCACATTGCCACCGCTTCCGCCGGGGGCATCCGTTCGGGTTGAGCTGCTTGATTTGGCTGGGCAAGTGGTTGCAACGCTGCCATGTGATGAACCGCCGTTTGCCGGCCTTCACACCATTTTCTGGGATGCAACCGCCAACGGAACCTACCTGCCAAGCGGAGCCTATCTGCTCCGCCTTACAATCGGGGAGGAAACCCAAACAAGGGTGATAATCGTGCAGCGGTGATGAAGACAATGGAGGCGATTGCAAGCTGGAGGGCAGCCGTCACCAGAATCAACAGATAGAAGGACCAGAACGGGGAGCCACAGCTGGCTCCCCGTTCTGTTTGTTTGCGCAATCTTGCGTCATCATCAGTAAAACCATGTTGGGTATCTCCTATTTTTTTTCATCTTCGCACTCCCGTTGCAAGCAAGCGTTTGCTGCAACGGATCACTGACCACTGACACCAGCAAACTCCCATGAATTTCTCCCTTGTCTCCGATTATCAACCCACCGGCGACCAGCCGGAAGCCATCCGCCAACTTGTGGAAGGGATCAACCGTGGGGACCGATTCCAAACACTGCTGGGGGTGACGGGGTCCGGCAAAACCTTTGCCGTCTCGAACGTCGTCCAGCAACTGCAACGCCCAACGTTAGTGCTCTCGCACAACAAAACCCTTGCGGCGCAGTTGTACGGTGAGTTCAAAAGTTTTTTCCCGAACAACGCTGTCGAGTTTTTCATCAGCTACTACGACTACTACCAACCAGAAGCCTACATCCCCAGCACCGACACGTTCATCGAAAAAGACTTCAACATCAACGATGAGATTGACCGGCTTCGGCTGAAAGCCACCAGCGCGCTGCTGGACGGACGGCGCGATGTCATCATCATCAGCTCGGTTTCCTGCATCTACGGCATCGGATCGAAGGAGGCGTATGGTGGGCAGCTGCTTCGGCTGAACAAGGGCCAGCAGATTGAGCGGAACAAGCTGCTGTACAAACTTGCCGACATCCACTACAGCCGCAACGATGTTGATTTCTACCGTGGCAACTTCCGTGTTCGGGGCGATGTTGTGGAGGTGATCCCCGCCTACCAGGACGACACCGGAATCCGCATTGAATTGTTCGGCGATGAGGTGGAACGCCTAAGCGAGTTCGACCGCTTGACCGGGAAGATGATTGCCCCACTGGAGACCATTACCATCTATCCCGCAAAGCATTTCGTCACCACCCGCACCGAGCTTGACCGCTCCATCGGCGAAATCCGCGACGAACTCTATCTGCGGCTGAAGGAACTGCGCGAATCGGAGAAACTGCTGGAAGCGCAACGGCTGGAGCAACGGACGCTGTTCGATATTGAGATGATGCGCGAGCTTGGATACTGCTCCGGCATCGAGAACTACTCCCGAATCCTTGCCGGGCGCGAACCCGGCGAAGCCCCGTCAACCCTGATTGATTACTTCCCCGAAGACTTCCTTTGTGTGGTGGACGAAAGCCACGTCACCCTTCCGCAGATTCGCGGGATGTACAACGGCGACCGCGCCCGCAAGCTCACCCTTGTCGAGCACGGATTCCGGCTCCCGTCGGCACTGGACAACCGCCCGCTGAAGTACGAGGAGTTCATGCAGCGGATCGGACAGACGATGTTTGTTTCGGCAACGCCGGGCAACGTGGAATTGGAGTTAAGCCAGGGGGTGGTGGTGGAGCAGATCATCCGCCCAACGGGATTGCTGGACCCGGTGATCGAGGTGCGCCCGGTGAAGAACCAGATTGATGACCTAATCGCCGAAATCCGCGAGCGGGTGACCAAAGATGAGAAGGAGCGGGTGCTGGTGACAACGCTCACCAAACGCATGGCCGAGGACCTTGCCGACTACCTGACGGAAATCGGCGTGAAGGTGCAGTACATCCACTCTGAAATTGATGCGCTGGAGCGGGTGGAGATTTTGCGGGATCTTCGGCTGGGGAAATTCGATGTGTTGATTGGGGTGAACCTGCTGCGCGAGGGATTGGACTTGCCGGAGGTCTCGCTGGTGGCAATTTTGGATGCCGACAAAGAAGGGTTCCTGCGGAGCGAGCGTTCGCTGATGCAGACCGCTGGGCGCACCGCCCGCCACCAGGAAGGGAAGGTGATTATGTACGCCGATAAGATGACCGACTCGATGACAGCCGTGATTGGGGAAAGCCGCCGCCGCCGTGAACTTCAGATGGAGTACAACACCGAGCATGGGATCACCCCGCGGACGGTGCGGAAATCGCGCGAGGCGATTATGGAGTCCACGGCGATTGCCGATGTGAAAGCGCAGCGGGATCAAAAGCGAAAGGAGGCGGAGAAGAAATCAACGCCATCGCTGGTGGAGGAACCGGTGTTCAAGTACATGACCGATGCGCAGAAGCGGGACCTGATTGACCACCTCCGCGAGGAGATGAAGCAGGCGGCAAAAGGGTTGGAATTTGAGCGGGCCGCCGAGCTTCGCGACGAGATTGGGCGGCTGGAGGCGGCGGTTGGTGGGGGAAAGGAGTAGCTTCGGAAGCAGTTCGCACACAAGACACACATTGAGCGTATCGTCACACCCGCCGATTCTTTCCCAAATCCGGCGGAAATCATGGGAATGTTATCGTTTGGTGAAATACTTCTTGCGAACCACTTCCCGAATGTTGTATGTTAATGCAGCGGTTAGGCAAACACCAACCGCAAAAAACGAAACCTTGACAATTCAGACAATCGAATCATTTGGCTTCGCTTAAAAGCGAAGGAGATTCAGAAATCCTCTCTCTGATGGTGGTGTGCACGTATGGAGACTGTATGCCTGCCGTCAAACTCTCTCTCTCAAATTCTCCTTTCGTTGTGGTGGTGAAACAAATGAGATAGGGGAATGCCTCTTTCACGTGTGGTGACGATGAAAGGGGCATCTCATTTTTCAGCCCTTTCGGTTGCGTCTGATCGTTATTTCCTGCTCCTTCTGCTCTCTCTCTGCTCTCTAATTCTTCCCACCGCTCCCGCTTCAATCCCAATCCATGCAACCGCTCCAACCGCCCCAACCGGTGTACACTCGGGTGCATTGCGATTGCGAGATGCCCCATTGAGTGATCCCTGATAGATGCGTTTGGCCTCGGCAGAATCGGAGCGGGGGCGGCAACGGCAACACCATCACTCTTCACGCCCCAACGGGGCACACTACCATAGCCCAGGGCAACGCCCTGGGTTGCCGAGCAAACCAGCTCCAAGCCCTGAAAGGGCGGCACAAAAATGTCACCACCACCACCATGTGCTGAACGTGGGCTACAACGGCGTGTTGAACTGCCCCTTCAGGGCGTTGATGTCGGGGGGGGGACTGTCTTCCCAGGGCGTTGCCCTGGGCTGGCGTATGTTGCCCCTTCAGGGCGGAAGATGGATGTTCCAATCTCATTTCACCCGAGTGTAACTCACGACAATTTGTCCGTGCCAACTGGTGCGGTGTGGCTGCTTCGTTATGTTTGCACCATGCCGAAACCACCGCCGCCGAACAATGCCACCAAGCAGCGCACCGCCGCAATCGTCCGCCGATTGAAAGCCTTCATCGGCAAGCCATATTTGCACACGCCGGCTTCGGTGATCGAGACGCTGGTGGCCACCATCCTTTCGCAGAACACTTCGGATCGGAACAGCGCGCGCGCCTACCAGCAGCTTCGCGCAACGTGGGGTTCTTGGGATCAGCTTGCCCAGGCCGATCAATCCGAGATTGCCGCGGCGATTCGCATCGGCGGGCTGGCCAAGCAGAAATCAGCCACAATCCTGAACGCCCTGCAAGCCTTGCGCCAGCACCACGGAAACCTTGACGCTATCACCCTTGAAGGACTTGATGACGACGCGGTGCTTGCCGAACTCACCGCGATTCCCGGCGTTGGCTTGAAGACCGCAAGCTGCGTGCTGATGTTCGCCCTGGGGCGCGATCTCTGCGCTGTGGATACCCACGTCCACCGCGTGGTGAACCGGCTGGGGATCGTCCGGGCTTCCACCCCCGATGCCACGTTCCACGCACTACGCCCGCTGCTGCCAACCAACGCTGCTGTGCAGTTCCATGTTGATCTGATTCGGTTCGGGCGGCAGATCTGCAAGGCGCAGCGTCCGCATTGCTTCCAGTGTCCGGTGTACGGCGTGTGCCAGTGGGATCAGCGCCAAGCGTTTGCGGCGGCAGCCCAACCCGGTCCCAACCCCGTCAGCGGGGATCTTCTGCTGTCGGATATTCTTCGGCCCAGTGCCAACAACTAAGCCACCCCAAACTTGTACCAACATCAATCGAACGCCATGCCAAGCTCCATTCCACTTTCCCAGCTTCCCCAGTTTTCAACGCTGAAAATGGATACCGCCACCGTGCCGATTCCGCTTCGTGGGATTGCGCGCTTTGCCCCCGACCACCGCGCCCAACTTGCCGACGCGCTGCTTGCCGATCTGCGCCGTTGGGAAGCCCCCGAATCCGCGTGCGCCGCTGCCGAATTGCTTCGCCAGCCGAACAGCTACGCGGTTGTCACCGGGCAGCAGGCTGGCATTCTCACTGGCCCGCTCTACTCCATCTACAAAGGAATTGGCGCGGTGATACATTCACGATTGCTTCAGGAGCAGCATCCCGGATGTCAGTTCGTCCCGGTGTTTTGGATTGAGGGGGATGACCACGACATTGCCGAAGCCAGCGCAATCGGTGTGTTGGATCGCGCCGGAACGCCAACCACGCTCGGCTACGACGACGGCGACCCGCGCCCGCTGCATGTTGGCGACCGGGTGGTTACTCACAGTGCAATTTCCGCGCTTGCCGAATCGCTGCGCCAGCATCTTCTTCCCACCGATTTTTCCGATGCAGCACTCCAGTTGCTCGCCGAAAGCTACCGCCCCGGCGAAACCCTTGCCGATGGCTTCGCGCGCGCATTCTACCGGATGCTTGGCGATACCCCAATCGTCCTGCTGAACTCCCGCTCGGCATTGCTGAAGCGGCTTGCTGCCGATCTGTTTGCAACGGCAATCCAACAACGGGATCCGGCGTTCCAGCTGCTTTCCGAGTTCACCGAATCGCTGCGTGCTGCGGGGCTGCCAACGCCAATCGAGCCAAAGCCCGGGATGATCTTCCTGACACACAATGGCCAGCGGCGCGGGCTGGAACAGGAGGGGGAAGGCTACCGGGTGAAAGCGACGGAGGAATGGATGACCGAAACGGAGCTTGCGGAGATTGCCGCCAACGCGCCGGAGCGGCTTTCCCCCAACGTTGTGCTGCGGCCAATTATTCAAGATGGAATCTTGCCGACGGCGGCCTACATCGGCGGGCCGGCTGAGCTTGCGTACCAGCGGCAGATCGCGCCGCTCTACCAGCTGTTCGGGATGGAGGCTCCGGCGCTGATTGCCCGCCCGTTTGTGACCCTGTTGGAACCCAAAGTGAGAAGAGTTACTGAGCAAGGGAAGTGGCAAATTGAGCAACTGCTGAACCCTGAGTTTGACCCAGCAACGGCCTTGATTGATAACCAGTTGAACGCCGAATTGCAATCGGCAGCCGAGCGTGCGATTGCGTTGGTGGGGAATGCCGAGCAAGAGTTTGCCGGGCTTACCGGGCAGATTGATGCTTCGCTGAAAGGGGCGTTGGGGGCGGCAGCGACCGGGGCGCGGAAGCAGTTCGAAGATTTCAGCAAGCGGCTGCGCTCGGCACTGAAGAAGCGCGAGCAAACCGAGATTGACCGCCTAAGGGCCGCGCAAACGCTGCTGCTTCCCGGCGGTGCGTTGCAGGAGCGTTTTCTGAACCCGATGTATCTCATCAATAAATTCGGTGTAGATGGGTTGCGGAACATCATCGCCCAACTTGAAGCAGGGGAAGGTGTGATGCAGGTGATTGAGGTGTGAGGTGAAGCTGTGAGGTGGTGAACCTTACTGGATGTGGGGGGCAATGCTTCGGTGTTCCACCGGACATCGCCCTCCACTCATGCTGGGCCCCGTTGAAGTATCCCGCTCATACTGAAGCCAAAGAGAAGAAGAGCATCGAAGCAAGCCACCGACCGGCAAGTCTTCACTATCCAAACTCTGCGTAAGGTGAGTGAGTAAGGCGAATTAAAATGCGTACCCGAACTGAAAGCTGATGCCAACTAAAGAAAGCAATGTCACCAGAAATTGCGTTTGCCCTTTACCAGGGGGAACATAGGTGAATCGCAATCCTGTACCCCATAACCACCCATTGGGCGGCTGATAGCGATACCCCGCAAGAATAAACAATGGATATTGTGAGCCTCCAACTATTACGCCGCCACCGAGTTCAAAATACTTTGAATGTTCGCCCAGCAACCAGCTTGCTCGGGTCATATATCCCGATTTATTAATATCAACGCTATCCTCAAGTACGAAACTGCCAAACCCTACTGCAAGGGATAAATAATCAAGAGGGCGATAATCATACGCTAAAAAACCTGTGGGAATAAAAAGTAGAGTTCCTTCAACGCGGACAGAGTGAGTAGAGTACTCTGAGGAGGTTTGAGCATAGCTGTTCATTGCGCCACAGAATACAACGAGCAGCAATGCTGCTATTTTTTGGTATATCTCAGCGTTTTTCATACGGCAGTTGATTTGTTTGCGCTTCAATGATGCTGGTGTTCTTTGCACCAGTCACCTAATTGGTCTATTTTCTTGAGTATCGGGTGACTACAACACCAGTTGCAAACCACTTGTGGTTACGATGATCTATTTCTATATCTACAACATTCCCTCCAGGAAGTGCGAAAACTGTATTCATAGATGTATACTCGAGTGCTTTCAGATTGCGAAAACAGGACAAAAGTAGGATATTGGGTTCGTGATAGAACTAGACACGAAAACGCGCACGGCACTGCGTGAACTCCAACGCAGAGAGAAAGTGATATTCCC
>JADZEY010000129.1 GCA_020850315.1 Armatimonadota bacterium
CGGCGAGTATCTTTCTCTCTGCGTTGTAGTTCACGCAGTGCCGTGCGCGTTTTCGTGTCTAGTTCTATCACAAACCCAATATCCTACTTTTTTCCTGTTTTCGCAATCTGAAAGCACTCGAGTATACTCCGTGAACAGTCACGAGAAGAAATGAATTTCTGATTTTCTAAGTATTTCATGCTTTCTTGTCATTTTTGGATTTCTTGCAACAACTCACGAAATAATAAATGGAGAATAGTTCTTCAGAAAACATCAATGATTCTACCCGAAAAAATCAAAACGATAAAGATAAATCAGACTTTAAGAAATTAGAAGCAAAATTTGTTCAGCTCCCTATCGATTCTGAGTTCGAACCAGATGAGAATATAAAAAAAGGTGAAGAGCAGAAAGATTTATTCAAGCGTAAACATGGGTATGCTCCAGATGAAGACCCAGAAAAAGCTCGGCTTAGACTTGAATTGCGAAGAATACATGGGAGGATCAAAAGCGATGAGGATACACGCAAGATGCGTCGGAGGTTTGCCCAACGAATCTTCTACGTTTCCAGTGCGTGGCTATCTGGCGTTTTTATTATCCTCCTTCTGCAAGGCTTTCATTGTCAGGGTTTTTATTTATCAGATACTGTTCTTACAGCATTAATAGGAGCAACCGGTGGTATTGGCTTATTGGCAATTATTCTACGCAATCTCTTCCCTAATGAAGAAAAGAAACCCGAATAACAACAGAATTGACAACAGACATTACGCAGAATTTGAAGAGTGAAAGATTGTCCGTTCGGTGGCTCCACTCATACCCTTCGGCAAAGTTCAGGACAGGCTTCGACAAGTTCAGCATGAGCGGAGAGCGAGGCTCGGTGAGATGCGGAACCACGGTGAATTGACAACAACAATGTTTTTGTAAACTGAATAGCTCAAAGTATAATCCCTACCCCTTCACCTCACTCCTTTTCCCCTTTTTCTTCCCCTCCGCAAACATCCCCGCCGTCAGCTTCTCGTATCGCTCAAATAAAAACTCTATCCGCTTTGCTTCGCCGGGGAAGGGTTGGGGGCGGTAGCATTGGTCAACGGCTTTGTCAAGCTCGCGGTGGGCTTTGGCTAAGGCCGGCGGCATGGTTAGTGGGTCGTACAAATCCGCAAGGGAACTATCGGGAAATTGCGCCCGTGCATCCAACACGTTCTGCGCGGCTTTTTCTACCGCTTCCCGCTGCTTCTCGGTTAAATCTTCGGGGAAGGGGAAGTTGTTGTACACAATAGAGTTAGAATAGCGGTAATCACTTTTTAGTCTCCCGCAAACGTACCGAACCCATGTCATGTGCATTTCTGAAGTGAGGATGCCAAAATGATAAAGGCTTGCATCAGGAATGATAAGACAGAGGTTACTGGCTATGACATTCGGAGGCATAAAACCGATAGGTATATATCTTCTCCGTTCAGATGATACGCTTGGGATAATTATATAAGTACTTTCAGTATGAGAGATAAAAGCGAATAATGATGGAGTTAAGGCTAAATCACGCGTCACTTTACGATTACTACTCAAGCGAAATTGCTTTACCTGCTCAAGTATTTCTCTGACTTTTGGCAATGCCCGAATCTCCTCAGGTTTTGCATTGTTTAACCATAGACACCAACGATTTACATTGTTGATAAACTCATAACTTCCAACAAACCTTCTAATGAATTTTTCTGCCTTAGGCTCTTTATTTAGCAACTCATCCTTTTCTTCATCAGAAAACAAAAGATAGCCTCCGTCAATTGGCTGATTTCCAAACTTAATTTTAGGAATATCAGAAATTGATATGGAGCGACTTTGGATTATGATATTGCTTCCCTCGATTAAATATGGATTGATATTCCGCACCGCTATTTCATGAGGCTCGGACGTTACGGTCTCATATTCAAAGAGCCGTTTCTCTGAAATTTCACCCTTCCCAAATCCAATAATCACACAATACACCGCGGCCACCCCTCGCGCCTCGTTGCTCCACTTGAACGTCCGGTGTGCAAAATTGATGATGATGCCGTAATCATTGAGCAATGTCTTCCACAAAATGCCAACCTGCTCACCTTGTGCTATCGAGTTTGTGGAAACAAACGCAGCCCTTGTTGCTCGCGACTGAATGTAGCGGCTTGCCAGCGCATACCATCCGGTCACATAATCAAGCACCCCAGCACCATCATTTCCTGCGAATAATCCTTTTATTTCATCCCGCTGTTCTTGTGTCATCATTTTGGAGCCAATAAACGGCGGATTCCCCACAATGAAATCGAACGAATCTGAAAGGCTCTTCCAGTCTATCCGCAGGGCGTTTCCGTGGGTGATGTTTGCTGACCGCACCAGTGGCAACCGAACGTAGTATTCACCAAATGCTTCGCTGATTCGCATATTCATTTGGTGGTCAATCAGCCACATTGCCACTTGCGCAATCTGTGCCGGAAATTCCTCCACCTCGATCCCGTAACATTGATCCACGTTTACCTTCACGTAGTCGTTCACGCTGGTGACTTGCTGCAACCCCTGCGACCCTTTCAGCAATTCCTGAATTACCTCCAACTCCAACAACCGCAACTCACGGTAGATGATAACCAGAAAATTCCCGCAACCGCACGCCGGATCCAGAAACAGCAGTTTTGCCAGTTTGGTGTGGAACGCTTGTAGCTTATTCCGGTCTTTCCGCACCGCCTGAAATTCTTGCCGTAATTCATCAAGAAATAGCGGCTTAATCACTTTCAGGATGTTCTTCTCGCTGGTGTAGTGCGCCCCCAAATTTCGCCGCTCCTTCGGGTTCATCACCGACTGGAAAAGTGAACCGAAAATTGCCGGGGAAATTTGTCCCCAATCCAGCCCGCAGCATTTCAGCAGTGTTTCCCGCATCGCCGAATCGAACCCTGCGGTTGGGATTAATTCGGCAAACAATTTCCCGTTCACGTAGGGGAAGGCGTTCAGGTTTTCGTCAAGATTTTTCAGCCGCGCCGTGTGTGGCGTGTTCAGCACTTGGAACAGCGTTGCAAGGTGGTGCGCAACGTCGCTTCCGTCGGGGCTTGTGCGGTTGGTGAGATATTCCTGAAAAATCCCTTTCTCGAAAATTCCGGTGTCGTCGGCAAACAGACAGAAAAGCAGCCGGACAAGGTAGAGTTCAAGGTTGTGGCCGGTGTAGCCGATTTCTTTCAGCTGGTCGTGAAGCTCCCCCATCAATTCCGCCGCCGCAATGTTCACGGGGTCTTCTTCCTTGAACGTCCGTTTCTGGTAGCCAGCAATGAAGCTGAAAAGCTGGACGTTCTGGACAAGCTCCGAGAGTGGAAATTCATGCTCGGTTCCGGCATCCAGATCGAACAATCGGAAGCGTTGGAAATCGGAAACAAGGATGTACTTGGGGAGTTCGGAATCTTTCAGGCCGGGGAAGTAATCGGTGGCTTGTTTGAAGGCTTTGTCCAAATCTTTGCCACGCGACTTGTGTTCAATCAGGATCGTTCCCTTCCAAAGAAGGTCAACGAAACCTTGTTTGTTATCGGCCTTGCGGACGCTGTACTCGAAGCTGGCCACGCGGCGGCGGCTGATACCGAAGACGTTGAAGAAGCCGTCGTAGAAGGATTTGGCTTCGGCATCTTCGCTGGTTTCGTCTTCCCATTCCTTGCTGAAGGCAACGGCGCGGGTTTTGATTTCGTTCCAAGAAAGGGGCATGGTGCAACAGAGAGGATTGAGAGCCAGAGAGAGTTTCCATCGTTGGCCCAGACTGAACTACGATGCTGGGCTTAATCTAACCACAAAACCGTTTTCCGAGAGCCGCAAACGCAACGGGCTTACCACACCTTCACCAAACTAATCACCGGGGCCACTGGGATTGATGGAGTCTCCGTCTCCCCGGTGGTGATGCCAACAAAGGCAAGCCCCATATCCAACGCCCACGTGTGCCCAAACCAGCGGGCCGTGGCCATGATCGGCACGTAGCCCAACGTTTCCATGCTGAGAACCTCAGCCGCAATTTTCCACCGCTCGCCAACCCGGTAATCGCCGCCGCCGCTGATAACCAGCGCGTTCCTGTCGAACGTGCCGCCGATGCCGTTGGTGATGTGCTTCTTGGAGGCGTAGGCTGTTGTTATGCTGAAACGGCTGTCGTCGTCGCCGTAGCTGAGCGCAAGGTAGGGGATGCTGACGGTGATCTGCGACTCCAAGCTCTCGGTCAGGTCCTGGTCGTAGATGCTTCGCGCCCACTGGTAGCCGGCGGCAATGTCTATCTGCTCGGTAACGGGCAGCCCAGCTTTCACCCCCGCCGAGTAGGCCCCGTACATTGTGCCGTTCAACCCGAACCAATCGTCCGGCAGCGGAATGCCGCCGCCAGCCATCACCATCACGTTGTCGGTGATGGAGTATCCGGCAATCAATCCCAGCAGATCGTAGCTTCCCACAAACCCATCTCCACCTTTCGGCAGGGTTGCGTTCGGCGCGGCGATGGTGCGGAATGTTGTGGGGTCGGTGTAGCGTTCGGCAATGCTTGGCTCTTCGGGTTCATCGCTGGCGGTGCTGATTCCGCTGCCGAACATCCGGGCGGTTACGTCGCTGCTGTCGTCGGTGCGGAAGGTAAGCCGGGTGCTGGTCCGCCCGCCACGGGTTGGGGCAAACCGAAGCTCCATCCGGTGGCCGCTGTTGGGGGGGATGGTGAACCGCCCGCCCCCATCAATCACGCTGAACTGTGTGGTGTCGGGGCCGGTGAACTGCGTGCTGGTGATGGTCAGTGGCGTGGTGGTAAGGTTCCGAATCATCACCGGAACCACGGTGTCGCGGCGGCTGCCAACGGGGATGTCGCCGAAGTCAAGCTCCGGCATCTCAATCGCCAAATCTTCCCGGATACCTTCCCCCTCCAACGCCTGAATCATCTCCTTCCCGCCAGCCAGAATGTGGATGTTGGCCCCGCGCAGCCCACGCGCCGACGGGCGGAATCGAAGCTCCATCGAGTGGCTTTCCCCCGGCGCGACGCTGAACGGTGGGATTCCGCTGACGATACCAAACTCGCGTGCGTTCGGCCCGGTAATCCAGACGGAGTCCACCAGGAACGGAACGGAACCAGCGTTGCGGATCATGTTCGGCACAACAAGATCGGTGATGGAGCCGATCCGCCGCCGCCCGAAATTTACCCCGGTGGAGCGTGGGTCGGTGTCCAGGATTGCCCAAAGCGAATCGGAGCGATCCTCCTGCAACCGCAGCACGCCAACGGTTCGGACTATCAGGTTTGCGTCTTCGCTGCTGGCGATCCGCTGGCCGTTTGGGCTGAACGCTGCGTGGGACATCTGCGAGCTCCAGCGATTGCTGGACATCCTTCTTCCGGTGGCCACGTCCCAGATGTTCACGCTTCCGTCAACCGTCACGATATGCTGGCCGTCGGGGCTGAAGTTTGCGTAGCCGACCGAGCTGCGGGCGCGGAACTCCTTGCCATCGCGATCAAAGTTCATCTCCCGAATTTTTTTCCCCGTGCGGAAGTTGTACAGCGTGGGGACAACCTCCGATCCGTGCCAGACCAGCAGGCTTTCGCCGTCGGGAGCGAACAGTGCGCGAAGGTAGGATGCGCCGTACCGCCTCCCGGGTCGGATATTCTGGACCGGCTTGCCGGTGACTGCGTTAAAAATTCGCACGGTGTCGTCGGTGGTGACGCTGGCAATCCATTGGGCATCGGGGCTGAAGGTTGCGGCCTCGGTGGTGCGGGCGTGTTTGATTTTTTGGAGCTGCGTTCCGCTTGCCGCATCCCAGACCCGCACCGCGCTGTCGGGGCCGGCTGTCAGTATCCGCGCGCCGTCGCTGCTGAAGATTGCCGAGGTCACGATGTTGCCATGTTGGGGCGCGCCAAAGGCCCTCAGTTTCCGCCCGCTGGAAAGGTCGAACAGCGTTGGGGTGTAGTTTTCATCCATCAGCAACAGCTTGCTTCCGTCGGGGCTGAAGGCTGGGTTGGGGGTAACGTCACCTTCGCTGCTGGCCGAGTTCCAGCGTTCGGTTTTGTTGTACGGTTTCCCTTTGAACTTCGCGACTTCCCGCCCGCTGGCCATATCCCAGACGCTGACGGTGTTCCCTTCGGCAGCGGTCAGCACCAGCTTGCCGTTTGGGCTGAACTCCACGTAGTACGCACGCGCCGGGCGTGTGCCGTTCATCCCCACCGAGATAGTCCGGATTCGCTTCCCCGTTGCAACGTCCCACACCGGAACCACACCGCTCCAGCTTGCGCCAGCAACGGTTGCGCCGTCGGGGCTGAAGGCGCTGGTCAGGATAAACTCACCGGCTCCGGTCAGTCGGGTTCCGGTGTCGGCGGCGGCGGCGGTAGCTGTGTCAATTTCGGCGACGCGGGCAATGCAGCGTTCGCTTGGCGTTGCGGGGACTTTCCAGTTGAAACTCCCCCCGGATGTTCGCTCGGTGATGGTTTTCCAGGTTGTCCCGGCATCGGTGCTGTACTCCAACTGCACGGGTGTTTCCGGGGGAACTCCATCCCACGCAATGGTTGCCGTGGAGCCAGCAATAAACCGCTCGCCACCGTTTGGGCGTATCAGCCGGATGCTTGGTTCCGGGCGTGCGCGCGTCCCCGCCGATGCAAGAAGTATGGCCCCGGCGCAGGCATCGTTAGCGATTACCCAGCGTGCAAATCGGTAGGCGGTGTCGGCCGGGTTGTAGCGGATGGCCAAGTCGCGGCTGCTTCCGGCTGGGATGGTGAACGGGGTTGCGGGGGCATCCAGTTGAAACCCGCCGGAAGGGGTCAGCAAGGTGATTCCGGTGACGGTGATGTCGCGTGCGACGGCGCGAAGCGTTACCTCCTCGGTCTCCACTTTCCCGATGCTCACCGCGCCGAACTCTACCGATGGGGGAAGGATATCCAAGCGTGGGACGCTGAGCGGCGGGGCCTCGTAGCGGAGCATGGCGGCAAGCCCGGCAGCGGGGACTTCAAGGGTTACGTCGCGGTTCACGTTGCAATCGGGAAGGCTTTCCCAGGTGACTTGGCACGGCTGGCCGCCAAGTGCGCGGTACTGAATTGCCCGATAGACCGCTTGGGCCTGCGGAACAGTGGTGACGTATTCGTAGAACTCGCCCCCGGTTGCGCGGGCGATATTTTTCAGGATGTCGGGGGCGGGCATCCCCAGCGTGACGCAGAAGATTGCGACGTTGTTGGCCTGGGCCAGCGCGATAATGCGCTTCTCATCGCCGCCGCCAAGCCCGTCGGTCAGGAAGATCACCACGCGGCGGTGTTTTCCGTTTGCGGCCACCACCAGCCCGCCCGCCGGAGGGTTCCGCAATCCGGCATCGTACTCGGTTCCCCCTTGCGGCTTCAGCGAACCGATTGCTGCAAGAAGGTCGCTGCGGTCGCGGGTGAAGTCGCGGATAATCTGGCCGTACTGGTCGAACGTCGTCAGTGCGCACTCGCTTGCGCCAGTGGGAAGCCCTTCCACCCAGGCTCGCGCTGCGGATTTTGCAAGCTCCATGTTTGGCGTTCCGGCGCGTCCATCGGGGGTGTTGGCCATCGAGCCGGAAACGTCAATCGTCAGGACTGACGAAAGGGCATCCACTGGTGTAGGGCTGGGGCAATCAACGGAGGCCACGCGGCGTTCGGTTCCATTTTCGCGAACGCGGATGGTGCGTTCGTTCATGTTCGGCAGCGGCTTCCCGGTGGAATCAAGCAGATAGACCTTTGCGCTGATTGTTGGGTAGTTGCTGGCATCAAGGCTTGAGACCACCAGTTGTTGGGCGGTAATCTGGCCACAGCAAAAGGCAAGAAGAGCCAGCAGCAAAGCGGAGCGGAGCAGTGAGCGATTCATCGGCAGATGCGATTGCAATAGGTGCGTGTGCGTGTTTCCCCGAAAGATGCGACGATAACCGGAAATGGGAAACAGGGGAGGGGTGTGTTTTTGGGAAGAAGGGGGGAGTGGTCAGTTGTCAGTGGTCAGTGGTCAGTTGTCAGTGGCAAAGAAAATCATTGGTCATTGGTCATTAGTGAAGAGGCTATTCTCAATTCTCCATTCGACATTCCTCCATTCTCCATTTCAAACTGCGGGTGTATTTTTTGCAGAAAAGCCGCCGCACTTCTTCCTTTCATACTTCAACCTTCATACTTCAACCTTCATACTTCAACCTTCATACTTCAACCTTCATACTTCAACCTTCATACTTCAACCTTCATACTTCAACCTTCATACTTCAACCTTCATACTTCAA
>JADZEY010000130.1 GCA_020850315.1 Armatimonadota bacterium
CATACGAAGTGCTTCCAT
Source organism: Armatimonadota bacterium (assembly GCA_020850315.1). Taxonomy (GTDB): domain Bacteria; phylum Bacteroidota; class Ignavibacteria; order OLB7; family OLB7; genus OLB7. Next base: position 19 of record JADZEY010000130.1, read on the forward strand.
CTTAAACTCTTTGGTAAACGTCCTGCGTTGTTCTCCCATGGGTCGTTCCTCCTGATGATTGTAAAATACCCTCTTATCTCCTTCTTCACTTTTTCGGGGGAGGATCATACCGCTATGCGTACTCTAGTAGCCCACCTGCTAAACCTGTTGAACGTGACAGGCGGATATCGTACATCTCCGACCAACCGTTGCTGGCTCTTGCTCTGCATTGTGTTGTCTGGGGTGTTTGGAGTTTCTCAGCAAGCATTTTCCCAAGAACCACCAATTCGGCTCTGCACTCCTGATTGTTCCGATGACGGCTGGTCGTCAGGAACGCCAGATGTTATTATTCCATTACCAAGCAATCCCGATTGCAAAATCACTGTAAAATGGTGGTATCGTAGCAATCGTTGTTTTAACCCTTGGACGTTCGATATCCAAGTGGTTAGTGCTTCATACACTGTGACCGAAGGCTGCCCTCCATTTGCATTGCCATTCTCTGAAATATTGAAAATTGCTTATGAAGAGATAATGCGAAATGGCTATAATTTATCATCTCATTCAAACCTTAACGAAGGTGATTGCTATGACTCTTATCGGATCGTTCAAGCAAATTGCTGGAGAACCGATTTTATACCAGTATTTGGATGGTCTGCATGTGAGAATAACACAGCAGGCTGTTGTATGCAACGCTATAGAGTTTGTATAGTAAATGGCCAAAAGAAAGTCTATAGGCTTGGTAATGGTGGGGTGAACAATACACCATTCCCGCCATGTCAAGATGATTTTGACAATGCCCATTGCGAAAACATGTGCCAAGTCTTAGCGGTAGTTGGAGATGGAGATGAAGGTCCTCCTCCAGGAGGTGGGGGGCAGGGAAGCAAACGACAAGTTGAGCCAGCAACGCCCGATCAATTGCTCTCCGTATCAACTGCGATACCAAACCCAGCATCGGAATCAGTAGCTATTTCGTTCGTAGCGCAGAAAGCTGGAACAATCGTTATCCGTTTATATGATGGAACAGGTAGAGAAATTATCAAAACAATAAGCAGCATCGAGAAAACAGGCTCCACCACTGTAAATCTTGATATTCGCAGCACCACTAACGGTGTATATCGCTATGATATTACACAAGAAAATATTGTGGTGACGACTGGTTCGTTTGTCGTTGTCAAAAAATAACAGCAACCTACCAAGCGTCCTGCAACGGCCATATTCATGTTCTTGCAGGACGCTTATTTTACAACTATGAGAAATATATTTGGGATTGGCGCATTCCTACTGCTGAATATCATATTTGGTATTTCAATTCATGCTCAACAATCGGAATGGAGTTTAGTTGATTCAATCCCAGGGAATAGAAATCTCCAAATTGAATGTGCGGACTCGCTGCACTGCATGGCAATTGCTATTTATGGTTTTGCTTATGCTAGTCTTGTTCGGGCAACTACCGATGGAGGAAAAACATGGCAAACAGTGCATCAGGATAATGATACTCCACTATCCGATGCGCTAAAATATAACACCATCGCGTATCCTACTCCAGCAGTCAGTTTGATCGCTTGCGATAGCGGTATTGTGTTGCGAACACAGGATACTGGGAAAACATGGGAGCGACTTTATCCAGGAACGCCAGACAATTTTTTCGCATTGACAATGCGTGATGCAAATAACGGTGTGATGATGACATTCCCTCGTGCAGTTTGGCAAACAACCAATGGGGGGAATTCATGGGATTCTGTGCGGATCCCGTTTGAAAAAAATATTTCCATAGAATTCATTTTTCAATTAAAACCATCAACATTATTTTCCACGTTATTTTTTTCTCGGCGAGACAGTGCTACCATGATCAGTAACGACAACGGAAAAACATGGCAACGGTATGGCTATCCAACAAATGTGAATTCAATTATTTTTCTTGATAGCCTCACCGGTTGGTCGTGTGGCAGCAAAGCAACAGGAGGAGGGTTTTATAATGATTTTATTACCCACACTACCGATGGAGGGAAAACATGGAATGTGCAATTGGATTCGCTTATTGGTGAGCCATTTGGATTAAGTGATATTGCCTTTGCCGACCGCAAGAATGGTGTAGCAGTAGGAACCGGAGCAAAGATGCTACGGACAACCGATGGTGGAGCAACGTGGACGTTTGAAGCAACAGGGCTATCACAAAAGCGTGTAGAGTCCACGTTTGCTGGGATCGCTTATCCCAGCCGCACACGTGCATTTGCCGTGACAACGTTTGGTGGGATTTACCGCTACATGGGGGAGCCACCAACCTCATCAGCACCGATAGGGTATGGATGGCATTCTGCACGGGGATTGCAGGCAAAGGTCTATCCAAACATTGTTGTAGGGCAGCAGGAAATAGGAATAGAGTTTCAGGTAGCGCATGCCAGTAGGTGTAACATTAGCCTTGTAACGGTGCTGGGTAAGGTAGTTCAACGCTGGGGCTGGGAGGAGATAGGTGCTGGACTGCATCGTCAAAAATTGAAGATCGGTGAGCTTTCATCGGGGGAATATTTTCTGCGAGTTCATTCAATGCAGGAGGAAATTTTGCTACCGATAGTAGTTCGATAAATTCCGCAACCCCACCCCCTCCCGAAACCCCACCACTGGCTGTGTGTTCTGCATTTCGCATATTCGGGCAACCTCACTTGTGCGAACACTTCAAGAACATACCGCAACCGAACGGGGCAGCTTCCGCCTTGCGCCGTGGCATTGCCGCTTGCTGCTGGGGATCCTTGCTGTTGGCATTGCATTGCCAGCGGTTGTTGTTGCGCAGGCCGCAACGTGGCTTCACCGCTCCGTTCCCGAGCGAGGGCTTACCAGCAGCGGCACGCAGGTTGCCCTTGATGCATGGGGAAACACTCACGTGGTGTGGGGATCGAACGACCAAGAACGCGCCGGCATCCAACTTTTTTACTCCACCGATGCCACCGGAACCTTCAGCCGACCGCTGCAATTCACCGACGCAAGCAACGGAACGGTGTTCGATTCGGCAGCAGTGGTGACAACTCCATTTCAGTTTCGGCTCGATCGGAACGGCGCGGCTCATGCGGCCTTCATCGCCAATCGGCTGAACCACCTCTATCTGTTCTACACCACAAACCGCGAACCCTCAACCGGAAAGCCGTGGCGATTCTCCGCTGCTGATTCTTTGGCCGAAGTAACCCGCTACGGGCTGGCGGTGGATTCCTCCGGCGTGGCTCATATCGTTTGGATTGAAGAGTTCCCTACCCGCTACGATCTCCGCTACTATTCCTCGGCAGATCCCCCGACGGTCAACACGCTCATTGCCAGCGTCCCTTGCGCTTGCCGCGTTGGGGATCCTTCGGTGAGCGTCAGCAATGATGCCGTGCAAGTGGTGTTCCGTGCCGATAGCGGGTCGCTGTACTACCTTCGGAAGCCAGCAAGCGGATCCTTTGGCGTGCCTGTGTTGGTGCCAACGCCGCAGTACGACGGGCGGCGGTTCAGCAACGGCACCGGGGATCTTCGGGTGGCTTCGGCGGTGGGGCCAACCGGTGTGCTCCATGTTCTGCAGCCCCATTACGATGCCGTTGCTGGCCACCGATTGCTCTATCTGGACAACGCTTCCGGCAGCTTCCGCTCCTTCTTTCTAACCGCCAAAACTGATACTTCGGCCCGCTCCTTCGCGCTGGCGTTCGACCACCAGCAGAACCAGTTGGGGGCTGCGTGGACCCAACATCAGTCGGCCACGGCCAGCAGCGTCACGCTGTTCCAAACTCTGGCGCAAACTTCCCCTTCGGTGTGGGCTGCGGCGGGCGTGGCAACCGATCTGAATGCTGTTTCCACCGGAACCCAGCCACGGCGCCGCTCCACGGGATCACTATTTTTTCGCGATGGGCGGGCTGTTGTTGGTTCGCTTGCTGGTTCGGACAACATTCGCTGGATCCCCAGTTTCTACGACCGTAGCTCCGTGGCTCCATCCATCAGTTATCTGCTTCCCGACGCAGCCGCCCCGGGCATGAACATTGTAGTGGAAACCTACGCCCCCTACCGCCAGCATGGAAGTTTTGGTCAAGATGGATTTCACCCCAACGTGGCCGAGCTTCAGCTGCTGAACCCGCAGGACACCAGCCGCCTGATACTTGGCCCAACGGTTATCAGTTGGGACGGGCGGCTTGCTTCCACCATGATCTTTGTGAAAGCTGGCGCGGCGGTTGGCGCAATCCCGGTACGGATGCGGGTTGGACCCCAGTTCAGCAATGCCGACACATTTTTTGTGATGAAGCCGCAGCAGCTTGGTGGAGCCTCCGGACAGCTTTCTGGTGGAGGGGTGCTGGGTTCGGGGGGGATATTTGGCGCGGCACGTTCGCGGCGGGGTGTGTTGGTGGTGGATTCACTGGTGCTGCTGAACGGAGTCTTCACGGTTGACACCACCGATACCGACCCGAACACACCGGGCAATCAAGGGTTCCTTCCGGTGACGATTCTTGCGCGCGGCGGGGTGAGCATTGCCCCCACGGCAACGCTTTCGGTTTCGGCCCCCAATCCTGTGTCGGGCGTGCCATCGGGAATGGCGGGGCCCGGGGGGGGCGGTGGCGGATCGGGAGGGCAGATCAATGGCGGATCCGGCTACACCAGTGGCGGCGGGGCAAGCCTCTACTTGGCAACGGGCGGCAATGGTGAATCAATCGGAAGCGGTGGAAGCCGTTCCGGGATTTGGGGTGGCGGCCCATCGCTGAACGGAACGCCCGGCGGCGCAACCTATCCGAACGCTACATCGGGTGGAGGGACGGGGCATCCGTTTGGTGCTTCGGCTTGGTACGGACGGAGTAGCAGCAAGGAGCCAATTACAAAAAACATTGGTGGATATGGTGGCGGCGCCGGCGGAGCCATTCCCCTTGCGGTTGGCGATTTGTCGTGGGGTGGCGGCGGCGGCGCGTTCGGAACGCCCGGTGGCGATGGCGATAATTTCGGCATTGATAGCAGCGGCGGGTACGCTGTCGGTTCTTCGCCACTGGTTCCGCTTGCTGGCGGAAGCGGTGGCGGCGCGGCGTTTGCCCCACCAACAAATATCACCAACGGCGGCGGCGGTGGCGGCGCGTTGCAGCTTATCGCCTACCAATCTATCAACCTTGCTGGGCGCGTTGCCGCCAACGGTGGCGATGGCGTGGCAAGCCAAAATTTAACCGGAGCCAGCGGCGGCGGCGGCGGTGCTGGCGGTGGGGTTCTGCTGGCATCAAAAAGTGGGATCAGGGTTGCCGGGTTGGCTCCGCTATCGGCACGGGGTGGGCAAGGGGGGATGGGGGCAACTGGATCGGGAAACAACGGCGGAAACGGCGGCGATGGCCGCATCAGAATTGATGGCCAAGTGGCGGGGAATCTATCGGCCAATCCCCCCCCAGCCTACCGCGGACCAGTGGTGTTCGGCGGCGGCGCGTTGCAGGCCGCGCCTGGTGAAAAAATGACCGGAAGCGGAATGCCAGGGGCAACCATTCATCTGTTCGTCCGCTCGGAATCTGCCCCGTGGGATTTCAGCCAACCGCTGGTTGCCACCGTGGGAAACGACAGTGTATGGAGCATCACATTGGGGAGTTTGGCGAACGCTAACCCGTTGTTCGTTGTGGCAATGCAGCAGGTTCGCAACCCAAGCCGTGCCGCGTTCCAGACCGAGCCTGATTGGGTGATGTCGGCAGCCGGCGGGGGGATTGCCGGGCGTGCGGCCATTGCCCAGCTGCCCGACACGGTGGATGTTGGCTGCATCCGATTCGATAGCTGCCGAACCTACAGCATCCCAATCCGGAACATCGGTCAGTACAGCGATCTTCTGATTGGCAACATCCAGATTGCTGGCGACACGGTGTTCCGCATTGAGGGGAACGATGGAGTGATCCTTGCAGGGGCAACCGGAAACATCCGGATCCGTTTCTGCCCCGATAGCAGCAAGACGTTTTATGCAACGCTGACCATCGCCACCAACACCGTTCCTGACACTATCCGCACCGTTGTGCTGCGGGGGTGCGGGCTGTCGGGCATCCTTACTTCTGCCGAATCCACAATGCAGCTTGGCGAGCTTTGCCCCGGCGCGTGTGTGGACACCACCGTCACCTTCCGCAACGTTGGGAACGCTGCGTTGCAGATGAAAGAAATCTTGGGGGATAGCATCCGCATGACAGTAGCAGTCCTTTCCGGCATTACCCTTCCACAACGATTGGAGCCCGGGGATTCTGTCACGGCTCGGTTGCGGCTGTGCCTGCGCCGGATTGACCAAAACGGCTCACGCATCTACGCCCTGAACGATGCTATCGAGCCGATCTACTCGGAGCTGGTGGTCTATGCCACCGATGCCGGCCCGCTTCCTGATATCCCCGACCTTGTTGATTTCGGCAACGTTACGCTTCCGTCAACGGATTCCTGTATCACCCGCTCGTTCACGCTCCGCAATCAAAACGGAAGGTTCCCGTTGCGGGTGACTGTTGGCCAGGTGAAGCTCCCCAATTTCACTCTGCTTTCCCCCGCCCTGCGCGATACGGTGATCCCACCAAACGGAAGCATTGAGCTGATCGGGAAATTTTGTGCCGACCGTACCGGGATTTTTCGCGACACGTTGGCTCTATCGTTCAGTTCAGAAGGGTGCACGTTGGACACTGCTGTGGCATGGATTGGCACAGCCGCCTACGTTCGCCCATTGCCCATTATTTCCCGCCCTATTCTTGGCGATACACTTCGGTTTCCGGCTGCGGTTGTTGGCGTTGATAGCTTTGCTGATTCGGTCATTATCCTGAACACTGGCAACGCCGTTGCGCGGTTGCGCCAGCCCGCATTGATCCGTGATGCTGGGACTGGGGTGATAGAGTTGGAGATTGACAACGCCACCCAGCCAACGTTCCCCTACGGCTTGCAGCCGAACCAAGCGGTGGCTATCAATCTGAATTTCAGGCCAACAGCCCCCGGGGCAAAGCAGGCGCTGTTGCTGCTGCAAGATTCCGATGGTTGGAGTGATACGGTGGTGATTATCGGCCAGGCCCTTGCCTCCAATATCCGGCTGAACCCCACTCTGCTCGATTTTGGCGACGTGCGCGTGGGCTCAATCTCCGATAAAAAATTGGCTGAGGTTGTCAATGTGGGGAATGCTCCTGAATCGGTGCAGCGGGTGGGCCGCTCCGGCGATACTGGCGCAATTGCACGCGTTTCTATTTCCCCTGTCCCCCCGCTTGATCTGCTGCCAGTGCAAGCGAACACGCTGACTCTGAGCTATCAGTTTGCCCCAACCGACGAGCGGCAATATGAGGCGTTCGACACGGTGGTGTTTGCCGCACGAACGGTGCTGCGGCTGCGCGGGCGCGGGGTGATGGAGCACGCCGTTGCCGACCAGGACACGGTTGATTTCGGTTGCCAGTTTGCCGGGGCGGCGGTGGATTCCGCCAACGCCATCCTAATCCGGAACACCGGAACCTACCCGCTAACGGTGGATAGCCTTCGGGTGGTGGAAGGGGGGGAGTGGTTCCAGATGATCGGGGGAACTTCGGCAGTGATTCCACCCCAGGGAACGGCTACGTTCTCGGTCCGCTATACCCCGCAAACCGGAATCGCTTCCGGCAAGGTGAAGCTGTTCAGTTCGGCAGGGGAGGCGGTGGAGGTCCAGTTGCGCGGCGACTTGTGCGCCGATACGCGCCAGCTTTCCATTGCCGTTGCCGAGGTTTCCGGGGCGATTGGCGAGACGGCAATCATCAGCATTGATGTGAAATTCAACGAGCCGTTGCAGCGCGACCTACCGGTAAGCATGACGCTTGCCTACAGCGATGACATCATCACCCCGTTGTGGGATAGTGGGCCAATCCAGCAAGGCACAATTCCGGGAGTAGTGGTCAGCAGCGGAGGCGAGGGAAGGATGAAGATCAGCGGCCAGATTCCGGCACTGACCAGCGCGGGGACGCTGCTGAAAATGCCGGTGAGGGTGCTGCTGGGTTCAACATGGTTCAGCCCGTTGCGGCTTACCGATGTGGTGGCAAAAGCCGCTGGCCTTGCCGTGCAAACCAGCAACGGGCGGCTGGTGGTGCTGGATTGCGACACCACTGGCGGCATTATTTTTCAGGGGAATTACGCGCTGGATCAGAACATCCCCAACCCGTTCAATCCAACCACTGCTATCAGCTATGAAATCGCCCGGCAAGATCACGTTCGGCTGACGCTGTACGGCTCGATGGGAAATCAAATCGTGACGCTGATTGATGAAACTCAGCCGAAAGGAGTTCACCACTACCAGTTGAACGCCGCCACGCTTCCCAGCGGCGTTTACACCTACGAGCTACAAAGCGGCCCGTTCCGAAAAACCCAGCGAATGGTGGTGATGGAATAGCGGCCAACGCACTCTTCCCATGTGATATTCCGCATTCGACATTCCGCTCATTTCCCAAACACCGTTGCCACCCACTCATTTTCGCGTGCTTCATCAATCGGGGCCAGGCCGTGGTTGGCGGCTTCGTCAAGAAGGCTTTGGTAGTCTTCAATCAGCACGCCGGAGGTAAGCAGCAGCGGGGATTGCTTCCCCATCCGCTGCACAATTCCGGGGAGCAACTGGATGATGATGTTCCGATGGAGGTTGGCCAGAATAATATCGAACTCACCTTCAGCAATCCCCTCCAACTCACACTGCCGAACATCAATTTGGTTGGCCACACCGTTCAGCGCAACGTTCTCAAGGGTGTTGGCCACTGCCCACTCGTTGTTATCGAAGGCGATGGTTTGTGCTGCGCCGCGCAACGCCGCCACGATTGCCAGCACCCCGGTTCCCGTCCCGATATCCAGCACACGTTTTCCTGCGGGGTCCAGATTCATCAGCAGTTGCGAGATCAATCGGGTGGATTCGTGGTGGCCGGTTCCGAAGGACATTTTTGGATCAATCACCACTTGCATCACCCCTTCATCAGCTTCCTCCGGCTGCCAGCTTTGGGTGATGATTAGCCCGCTGCCAATCCGCACCGGTTGCAGCGATGCCTCGAACTCGGCGTTCCAGTTCTGTTCTTCAACACTGGTGGTTTCAATCCGAAGCGCGGCTCCTTCCGGCAACCACGATTGCAATGCTTGGATCGCCTGTGGCGTTGCTCCCCCTTCTTGGAAGTAGAGGGTGATGCGGGTGTCCTCATCCAACGTTCCGGTGATTTTTAGGGTGCTGCTGACGGCCAGAAGAAGCTCAAGGGTTTCGCGGTTGGCGTAGCAGGTAAGCGCGTCGTACTGTTTCATGGTTGGTAAGAATGGATATTGTTCGGATTGATCAGCTCAGTATCGGTGGGCGCAGGTTTTCGGCTTGCGATTCTGTGAACCAATCACTGCCCCGCGCAAGAATGCTTCGACAGGCTCAGCATGAGCGGGTGAGCAGGCTCATCGGTCAGTCTCCTGCTGTCATTGCCCCGACACGGGTCGGGGTCTTCGACAAGGAGTCGGCGATGAAGCACCGCGAAGCAGCGGCGCAAGCCCATCTGGCGGACACCTCAGATGAAGATGAATCATCGGCGCAAGCCCATCTCGTAGGCTCCTCGGCCTGCGCTTCTGCGAACCCACGGTTCTCAGTCATTGCCCCCACGGGTTGGGGCAAACAGGGATACCAGCGAGAGAACTTTCGCAAGCTCCTGAATTTCGAGGAGATTTCAATTAACGCACCACGGTTAGTAACCGCGCCGCAACCTTCCCCGCTATCGTAGCACGCACCAGATACGTTCCTGATGCCAGTTCTAATGTTGATATGGGAAAATGCCTTGTGCCATCCCTCTGCAATGCTACTGCTGGCCATCTCTGCACTACTCTTCCGGTTAGTGTAAGCAACTCTACTGTGGCAGTGGCCTCCGTTGACCCGATAATTGATAGCACCGCATCGCCACTGGTAGGATTGGGATAAACAGCTACTGTTGCTACTTCTTCTGCGCTTTCTCTCTCCACCCCCGTTGCCCCGGCGTCCGGCCAGAACTTCACCGACTGGTAGTTCGAGTCCGTATCCACCAACAACGCTACGCCTAACGAATCCATGCTTGGACCAATAAGCACCAACGTCCCTTGTGAATCTACTGGCAGGTATCCGCGCTTCCGCGCAAACGCTACCTCCTCTCCGCTTCGGTACAACTCGGCTACCACCGGACCATACGGAACCTCTCGGTACTCCGTTGATCCCTTGAAGCTCACACTGCTGTACTGCTCGCTGCTTCCATCGTTCAGCTTTAGCACCACTTCTATCTCACCCATGCTTGCCGAGCCGTGGAACACTCGCAGACGCGAACGCGCCTCCGGCACTTGGTACAGCATGGGCGTTTGCAGCGATACCACGCTGTAGCCTATTTGCTGGTTCCCGACCAGTATTGCTGTGGTGAGTGTGTCCACACCGACGTACAGGTCTTCGTCTATCAGCGTGTCGTACTCTGCTTGAGTACCCACAACACGATACCGCATATACTTCGCGTTGAAGCTCCCAAGATGGTCGTCTATGCGATGATTGAAACCGTAGCGTACATTACTGCCACCCGAAGCTGGAACACCAGCAATGGTTACTCGGGAGCGATACAGATCGTCTGCTACGACGGCTGCACGCACTGCACCATCACCCACTCCCTTCTCGCGTAAGCGATGCAGCCTACCACTTCCTGTGTCCGTTTCTACCAACGAGTACACCGCCAAGTCTCCAGCACCATCGTTGTAGGCACCCACCACCACAAACGTCACCACACTCCCTTCTCCGTAATCTCCGCTGTATGGACGTTGCTCTTCCATACCTGAGGCTATCACAAACGGACGCAAACGACCCGCTAACACTACCTTGCTTCCCCATACACCTATGCTATCTCCCCACCTCCCTTGACCTGCATCAAACTCCGGTAAACTCACCACATACTTCCCCGATGGATCATACAACCCCACTATCAACGAATCCCGCGCACTTGCTACTTGCACATACCTCACTGCTAATGAGTCG
>JADZEY010000131.1 GCA_020850315.1 Armatimonadota bacterium
AATAATTTTATCTAAGGACTTTTTTGCCTGATCAATGCTCATGGTTCACCTCTAATAAGGATAGCTGCGTACCTACTTTACGAACTCCATTCTTCTGCTGTAATGACTTAATTATCTCCCCTGCAATAGCACGAACGACTGGGACAGTAACCGAATTACCTGCGACCTTCCTCAATTGTGAATACGGTATATTGATAATAAAAGATTCTGGGAAACCTTGAAGCCTCAGCATTTCTCTTGATGTTAATCTTCTAATTCCATTTACCACAAGATAGTTGTAGCTACCGCCAGCTCTTAACGCACACGAATATGGGAGTGCTGAAATATTCCCTCCGATATTCTCATGCCAAATAGATGGGAACGGTGGGGTATGCTTCATTGCTTGTAGTCTTTTGGTTTTTAATTTTTCAGAAAGAAAAAAACTTCGATCTACATCTTCATCTTTTTCTAAAACTTCAGATAATGGCTGATAGTACCCGCATGGCTTAGGGAATTGAAAATGGATTGGTTCTCTGAATCCAACGATATAGATTCTTTCTCTTTTTTGTGGCACGCCAAATTCAAGGGAATTGAAGACTTTATGATACACAGTATAGCCTAGTGTTGTAAGTTTTTCTACAATGATCGCGAATGTGTTTCCATTGTCATGCGTTGTTAATCGTTTTACGTTTTCAAGCAAAAATGCTTGAGGGCGTTTTGCTTCTACAATAGCTTCAATGTTAAAAAACAATGTGCCTCTTGTGTCGGAAAAACCAAGCCCTTTTCCAGCAATGCTAAATGGTTGGCATGGAAATCCAGCTAACAGAATATCATGATCTGGAATATCAATAGGGGCAATTAAGTTAATATCACCAAATGGCCTTTCTCCAAAATTTACTTCATACATATCCTGAGCATGGCTATCCCACTCAGAAGCAAAAACGGTCTTGCATCCATGCACCTCAAATCCAAGACGTATGCCTCCGATCCCAGCAAATAAATCTATGGTTTTATAGCTCATTATAGTTAGAGTTTGTGACCTGCTTACTTACTGCACGCAAGGCATCCCTTCTCTATTACTGACCGAAGAGGGCCAGTAGCCCTATCAGCCGCTCTCCTCTTCTCGATAATAGCGATCGGGGTAAACAGAAACGATAGCAAAAGAGTTTTTGGAAACAGCAACTCCGAGTATAACCTCTACAAAATCCTCTTCCCCAATGCCGAGGCTACAAGGTCGGCGGCGAATTCGGCACCTTTGTTTAGGTTGTCCAAGATCGGATTTACTTCGGCAATTTCCATGGAATCCAACGCGCCACGCTCGGCAAGCATTTCCATCACGAAATGGGCCTCGCGCCATGTAAGCCCGCCGGGGACAGGCGTTCCCACACCGGAAGCAACCGTTGGATCAACGCTGTCAAGATCGAACGAAATATGAATATGATCGGTGCGGGATTGCAGGTAATCCAAGGTCTCTTCCATCACAGTATTGATCCCCTTGCGGTCAATATCGGTCATGGTGTAAGCGCGCATTTCCCGCTCGCGAATAATTTTCCGCTCACCTTCATCCACCGACCGCAACCCAATCATCACGATATTGGTTGGATCCAGTTTTTGAAAATTCCCACCTATCGTTGTTAATTCCTTTGCGCCAAGTCCAATCGAGGCTGCAACGGGCATTCCATGGATATTCCCGCTTGGCGAGGTTTCAGGAACGTTGATGTCGGAATGGGCATCAATCCAAATTACCCCCAAGCGTTTTCCGGCATCGCGGCAATAACCGGCAACCCCAGCAAGCGTTCCGATTGCCATGGAGTGATCGCCCCCCAAAACCATCGGAAAATCCCCAGCCTTCAGGATTTTTTTTACTTTCCGCGCTAATTTTTCGCAGGCGGTCGTTATTTCCGGCAAATACCGTAGCCGGGGATTTTTAATTTTCAGAACCTCAGGCACTTGAATTTCAATATCACCTTCATCTTCCACCTTGTACCCCAGCCCTTTTAGCCGCCCTTCAATATCGGCAATGCGAAGCGCCGATGGCCCCATGTCAACGCCACGGCGGCCCGCCCCCAAGTCCATTGGGAAGCCAAGCAGATGGATGGCAGGTTTCCGTTTGCGGCGCGGTTGTTTTGCTGTAGTTGCCATTGGTCGTGTGATGTTATGCTGAAATTCCGATGATGGTTGAGAATTTGGAGAGAGCGAGAAGCAAAATAGCGATGGGATTCCGCCCTGAAGTAATCAGGGCGGTTTTTTTTTCGAGCGGAATTACGGTTTTAATCGGCGGTTTCTGGAATTGGGAGAAGCGTTAAAACTCGGCTTAATGTTTTGCGCAATTCCTTGCGGTGAACAATGTGATCCACAAACCCATGCTCCTGCTGGAATTCCGAGCGCTGGAACCCTTCGGGCAATTTCCGTTTGATGGTTTGCTCGATTACGCGCGGCCCCGCAAAACCGATCAATGCTCGTGGCTCGGCAAGGGTGACATCCCCCAACATTGCATAGCTGGCGGTGACCCCTCCGGTTGTTGGGTCGGTAAGGATCACAATGTACGGGATGCGCTCGTCGGCAAGCAGCGTTAGTCGGGTGCTGGTTTTGGCCATTTGCATCAGGGAAATTGCCGCCTCCATCATCCGCGCCCCACCTGATGCGGTGATGCAAATAAACGGCACGCGCTCGCGGATGGCATCGTCCACAGCACGGCAGAATTTTTCCCCCACCACCGATCCCATGGATCCACCAATGAAGCTGAAATCCATGATCGCCAGCGAGACACGCTTCCCTTCCACCTGGCCAAGCCCTGTCCGCATTGCGTCGGATAGGCCGGTGCGTTTGGTGGCTTTGCGGAGCTTCACTTGGTAGGAATCTTCGTCCACGAACTCTAACGGGTCGGTGGAGGTCAGCTGGGCGTGGGTTTCATCGAAGGTCTCGGGATCGGTCAGCAGATCAATGTAGTGGTTGGAACCAATCCTGAAATGGTGGTCGCATTTCGGACAGGTGTAGAGGTTTTCCTCAAGCTCACTTTTATAGATGACCGTCTCGCAGCTTGGGCATTTTGTCCAAAGTCCATCAGGCATTTCGCGCTGCTGGTTCTGCGATTCGTCAAGGTTTTTGCGGTTACGGCTCCACCAAGGCATGGTGTTGAAGGTTAAGTGGTTGTTGGGCAGTAGTCAGTAGTCATTGGTCAGTAGCAAGAGACCCATTCACTATTCACTATTCACTATTCACTATTCGACATTTCCATCATCCAATATACAACGGCTCTATCTGCTCTGGGCTACAGGTTAAGCCCAGGCTTTGCAGGAAGATAGCATGTTCACCAATGGCGCGTGCGGTCAGTTGCGCTGTGCCGTACGCAATACAATCGGAGTACTGTGATTTCAGCTGCAGAATACCGGGGCCGGCAGCCAGCACGTTTTCATCAAGAAGCGCGGGAAGGTGTTGCGGCGGGATTGCGCCGGCATCGGTTAGCCGTAAAAATTCTGGTAGGACTTGAAAAAGTGAGGCGTACAGCCCCAACCGCCCAGCAGGAATCACCGAAAGAACACGGCTGCGGCGCGCGGCTTTGGCAAACGTGCGAAGTGAGTATGCAATCGCATCCAGGGTTGGGACCGGAATAATCGGAACGCCGGTTCCCAACGCCAACCCAATGGCAAAACTTACGCCGATACGGATTCCGGTGTAGGAGCCTGGGCCGGTTGAAACAGCGATTGCGCTAAGGTCCGCAGCCGGTTTGCCAACAACATCTAACGATTGCTGGAACAGCGTTGCAAGCAATCGGTCGTGGGCACGCGGAAGGGCAACATGAAGTTCTGCCAGCAGCTGATTCCCTTCGAACAATGCAATTCCGCAGGTGTCCCCGGTTGTCTCGATTGCAGCAAGCATTCTACGGATGATGCGTTGAAGAAAATGTGAGTTGGATGAGCCGAAAACAACGACCCGACCACCAATGGGCCGGGCCGTTGCGGAAAATTTCTGCCCCACAGTTGTGCGCCGAAATGCAGCCCCCACGGCCCAGTTGTATTGCTACAGCAGTGCGTGGTTTTTGGTGGATTGCAGCGATACTATCTGCATCACCTCAATCCGGCGAGTGTTGTTGTCGGCTTCGTCGTTGTAGAAATGGATGTCGTAGCGGTTTGGCGGAAGCAGGGCTTCGGCGTACTCGGCCCACTCCACCAGTTTCACCCCGTGGTTGTCCTGGATCAACTCCCCGAAGCCAACTTCTTTTAACTCGGCAGCGGAAGTAATCCGGTACAAGTCAACATGGAAAATGGTAATCGGCTTTTGCTTCTGGTCCTCCCCTTCGTATTGATTGACAACCGTGAAGGTCGGGCTAGAGACAATCTCCTCCACCCGAAAACCAGCGCAAACTCCCTTGATAAACTCCGTTTTCCCGGCACCAAGCTCGCCGTAGAAAGCGACCACATCACCAGACTTTAGCCGTAGCGCGAAGTTCTGGCCGAACTCCTGTGTTTGCTCCGGGCTGGCGCTAGAAAAAATCTCTACATCCATTTCGTTGTTTTCAGCTTCTGTTGCTTCTGGCTAATGGCCATGCGATGGAGACCGAACTGTTGATTACCGTGGCGTTAGCGTAGCCACCGGAAGGATCATCTCTTCCAATGAGATTCCCCCGTGCTGGAAACTGTCGCGGTAATGGTTCAAGTAATAGTGATATTCCGTTGGATAGACGAAGTAGTAATCCTCTTTGGCGATAACGTACTCGGTCAGCATCCCACGTTTCGGCAGTTTGAACTCTTCTGGCTTACGGACGTGAATGGCAAACTTATCATCTACCTTCACATTGCGGCCATACTTGTAGCGAAGGTTGGTGGAGGTCTCGCGATCTCCCAGGGCTTTTGCCCCCCTCATGCAACGGATGGATCCATGGTCGGTGGTCACCACAATCTGCACATTGGGAATTCCCGAAAGGGTGCGAAGCATTCCGAAGAAGGAGGAGTGCTCGAACCAGCTTCGGGTAAGCGAGCGGTAGGCCGATTCGTGCGGGGCAATCTCTTTCAAGATTGGATAATCGCTGCGGCTGTGGGCCATCATGTCAACGGCGTTCACCACCACCGCCGAAAGCTGCGACTGGGCGTAGCTGGCAATCTCCGACTCGATTTTTTTCCCGAAGTCAGTGTCAATAATCTTCACGTAGCGGACACCGCTGCGAAGGCTAACACGCTTGCGTTGCAGCAGCTTATCCAGCAGTTCTTTCTCGTATTTGTTTTGGGAGTGGTCGTCGTCGTTCCCCCCTTGCCACAGGTCGGGGTAGTGTTGTTCGATTTCGCTTGGGTACAGCCCGGCAAAAATTGCGTTACGGCAGTAGGTGGTGGCCGTTGGCAAAATGCTGAAGTAGTAGTTTTTTTGGATGGAGTAGTATCGGGTAAGCAACTCCTCCATCACCAACCACTGATCCAGCCTCATGCAGTCAATCACGAACAGGAAGACTGGGCCGGTGTCCTTCTTGACCAGCGGCAGCACGTGCTGATTGATAACATCGGGGCTAAGGTGCGGGCGGTCGGGGTTGTCGGGGTTCAGCCAGCTTTTGTAGTTCTTCTCCACAAATTTTCCGAACTCGGCGTTCGCGTCCCGTTTTTGGTCGGCCAGGGTTTGCTCAAGGCCGATGTCGCGGTGGCGGTCGAACTCTAACTCCCAACTGGTCATCTTCACGTACAGCTGAACCCATTCTTCCCAATCCAGCGGGCTCATCAGCTGCATTGCCGTCTGGTTGAACTCACGGATGTAATCGCGTGAGGCGTAATCGGCCTCGATCTTCTGCCCATCCAGATGTTTTTTGCAAGCAAGCAGTATCTGGGTTGGGTTTACTGGTTTGGTTAAGTAGTCGCTGATGCGGCGGCCAATGGCCTCCTCCATCACCGATTCAGCTTCATTTTTCGTGACCATCACAACCGGCATGGCGGCGCGAAGGTCCTTCAGTTCGGCAAGGGTTTCCAATCCCCCCATGCCAACCATGGATTCATCAAGAAAAACAAGATCGAACGATTGTTCGCAAACCAACGCGATTGCGTCCTCGCCATTGGTGACGGTCTCAACGTCATACCCTTTTGCCTGAAGCAATTTGATGTGGGGGCGAAGGAGGTCAATTTCATCATCCACCCAAAGAATGCGCCGTGATGTTGGCATAAATGCGTTATCGGTTACGTGATTGGAGCGTTTGGGAATCCTCTTGAAATCAACGGCTTACAACAAACCATTGAAATTGGATTGAGGTTCCTGCATATCCGTATCAAGTGCTTCTTGAGTGCTTCCTTGTGTTGAATGTGCTTGTAGCCTTACCGAACAACCTTGCTGAAACGACACACCCTGTTTGGGTGTTAGCAACGCAGATGTCCCCTTCTTCCCCCCCGGTTCGCCAGTCTATCAGTTTCCATCGCTGGCTGTGAACTGCAACGAACTGCCGTACCTTTGCAGCAAAGGGGCCGCTATATTACGAAAGATTCTGACCGGGCAAGCGGCCCCCGTACTTATCGAACTGTTGCGTTTAACTCCCCATTCCGACGATCAGGTGCTAACGTTTCGTTTATCAATAGTGCTTTTCTGGGTTTTGGTGATCCTTGCCGAAGCCGGGGCGCAGCCGATTACTTCAACATGGTGGTATCCCAACGGAAATCCCGAAGGGACACGCAATAACCCTGCAACAACTCAGCTTGCCGACACCGCCACGCTGCAGATTGTTTGGCGCACGGAGTCGCTGAAGAACTCACCCGTGCTGCTTATCGGGAAGGTTCAGCCCGGGGCTGGAAGCCAACAACAGATTATTGGGCTGGAGTCGGGATCGCACCTTCTGCGGTTTGTGAACGCCTTTGGCCGGCAGTACGATTCGGTGAACTACGACGAAACGATTGACCCCAGCAACCCTTACACCCTGACCCTTACCGGATTGTTCAACGCCGGAGCAACAACGCCAATTGGAGTTGGAGTTCCAACATTATTGGGGTTGGGGATTGAGCGCGCACAGCAGGGGGAAACGCAGCTAAACGGAATCCTGAGCCAACCCAACGGGCGCGGCGGGTTCTCGGTTCGTATCCCAACAATCCTTGCCAACAAGGAAGCCAGCAACCGGATTGCGGGGGTCTATCCAATGGCCGCGTTTAGCGTGAAGGGGAAGCAAACGGTGTTTGCGGTTGCAAGCCAGAACCAGTTCCGTAACATCACCCCTTCCACCCCCGACAGCATTGTGAATGGGGTCTATCGCTACACCAACAGCGGCAACGGCTTTGTTCAGACCGAGCGGTATCCGATTGCCCCGGGGGTCTATCCGCAAGCTCCAGCGATTACGATCACCGATAGCTCCAGAATCCCCTACATCACCCCTTCCACACGTTCTTTACGCAGCCCGGCTGGGCTGGTCGTTCCCGCTGGGCAAGGGATTCCTTCAACGCTTACCACACGGATGTACGCCGTTGGATTAAAGGTTGATGACGACGCTTTCAGCCACATTGAAACGCGCCGATTCACCAGCCAGACCTCCCAGAACGACACCTTGGGAGAAACTCACTCCTACTTTGTACGGCTGTACGATGGCGCAGCATCAGCATATCCGGGGGAGTACCGTTTGGTGGCAACCAACTTCAGCGATGCGTATCCCGGGGTTCCCTCCATCACGCTGCTGCTAACTCAGGATGGATTACCGGTTGACCAATCACGCGGTATTTTCAGCATCAACACCGTAAAAAATCTGGGGTGGACAATCCTTGCCGGCAACGTTGACGGCAACGACACTTCCAAGCAGGATCAAAGCGTTGATGGGGAGTATCCGAACAACCCGGGTAGCGAAGTCCTTGCAGCATATCGCCAGCTTGATGGAAGCGATGTTGACAGCAACTACCTCTTCTTCTTCCAGCGCAACGGCGCGCGCGAACCGAACAACGGCGGGCGCGTCTTCTGGAACTACACCGCTTGGCCCTTCAAAGGGCGGCTGATGGCCGTTGCCGACATCATTCGCGATGCCGACACCGCAAAGCAAGAGATCATCATCGCCCATGGCGACAGCCTGATTGTGCTGCAAATGAACCGCTACGCCGATGTTCTTCTCAGCACGGTGGATGCCACGCGCCGCCAGTGGTTCCGGCAAGTGAAAGCCTTCAAACTCGATTCCCGCATCGTCACGGTTGCCGTTGCAGACCTTGAAGGTGCCGGGGTGAACTCTATCATTGTGGCCACCCAGAACTCCACCTACGCAATCGGCAAACCAATCACCAACCCGTTGGGGGAACTGACCATCGGGGATGAGTACTGCAACGGGCAGATAGCCAAAGGGCATTGGGGAATGCGGAACGTTGGCGGCGGCGAGCAAGGGTTACGGGTGATTGTCCGGTCGGCAGCGGGAAAGGATAGCGTGGTGATTGCCGAACTGAAACCAGCCGCCGACAGCGGTAGCTTCGCCTTCCCCACCAATAACCTTCTTCCGGGAAGCTACACCCTTCTGGTGCAGGATAACGCGGTGCCAAGCCTTACCGCAGCAAGCCTTCCGTTCGCCATTACTGGGGCATCCATCAAACCGTTGGTGTTGCCGCGCAGCCAGTATCAGCCCGGCGAAAACATCAGCGCAAGAACTGTGATCCACTGCGCAAACAATTTGCGGCTGGAGCAAGCAACGGGGTCGGGAAATGAGTGGGAGGCGATTCCGGCAACAATCACCTATTCCGCCGACACAGCATTTATCCAGGCCACCGCCCCCTGCCTTGCCAGCTGCCCAACGCAGGAAACAGCAAGGCTACGGTTCCGGTTGGTGGATACCTTGATCGCTGGGGTGCAATCGGTGGCCGACACCATCACCCTGGTGATGGAGCCAGTTCCGATTCTGCTTGATTCCACATCATCGCGCACGCGGGCAATCCGCTGGAATCCCAACGTGTTCGATTGCGACAGCCTGGAGCTAACGCTCACCACAGCGGATGCTTCGGGGATACAGAAAGTACTGAACCGCACAGGGGAATTTGATCTGGGCCTTCCCCGAAATTTTGCCGGAGCGGTCACGGTACGGCTTTGCTGCGGAAGCGAAAGCACCTACGCCTCCTGCGCATTTGCCCGCACAAGTTTTGAGCTTGAACCGATTGAGGTTGGAAGCTACGCCCAGCCGAATCCATTTAATCCAACGCTGCGCAATGGCCAATCGAGCGTTGAGATTTTTTATGAATTGGAAACGCCCGGCAGTGCCACCGTCACCGTCACCATCTACGATGCCTCGCGGGCGTTGGTGCGGGAACTGACCCGCAATGGCAGTAGAGAATCAGGGCTGAACGTTGAGATGTGGGATGGCCGCAACAGCAACGGCTCGATTGTGGCAAATGGAACCTATATTTGCGTCATCGAATCAAGCTCCGGCGAACAAGTTGCCATACCAATCCTGATATTGAAACGTTGAAACACGCTCTGCTTCTTGCCATACTCGTTCCGCTGCTGCTGCTGGTTGGCGGCCAACGGCTGCACGCCACCAACAAGCCATCGGGCGTTCATGCAATGGTGGGCGACATCGCCCAGCAGATAGAACCGAAGAAGGAAATCACCGCCAGCGTTGGGCGTTCTTCCGAGAATGAGATCGTCACGCTATTCGTCACATTTCCCGAAGACAAGCCGCGGATCAGGGTTGCGTTTTACAGCATCATCGGGAAGCTGATCGAGACCAGTGGGGTCAGCACCGTCACCAAAGGAGAGTACACCTTCACGTTTAGAACCACCGGTTTGCCCAATGGCCCTTACTTGGTAGTGTTGGAAGCTGGCGACCAGCGCATCACCAAAAAGGTGTTGATTTCACGGTAGCCAGCCCTTTGCCAGCATCGTTTTCCTGTCCTTCCTATGTTGCTCCACCGCACCATTCCACTGATTGTTCTGATGCTCGGTTTCCCCGTCTGCATGGCCACAGCGCAGACCGAACCCGGCGGGCTTGCTGGCGCACCGTTCCGCCGGACGCTTCTCCCTTCGCAGGCATCGCTGGCTGGGGCTTCGCATGCTGTGTTTCCCGATGCCACCACACTTCTTACGAACAGTGCATCGTTAGCACGCGCCACAAAATCGCAGGTGGCAGCGGCGGTTTCGTTGCTTCCATTTCGGCAGCAGCAGCAAACGTTGTGCGGGGCTTATGCGATTGATGGAGTTGCCGGGTTCGGCATCGGCATCACACGGTACGGGGTGGGCGGGATTGCTGGCCGTGCGCAAAATGGGCAGAAACTTGGCGAGCTTTCCAGCCAAGACCTTGCGCTGATTGCTGGGGCAGGGTTGAACATCGGTCCAGGGAACGTGGGGGCAACCGTGCGCTATCTGCGGCGCGACGTAAGCGGCATTGACGCGCCAGAAAACGGATACTCCGTTGATCTTTCCGGCAGCATTGCCTTTCAGGAACGATTTTTTCTTACCAGCAGCATCAGCAATGTTGCCGGCGGGATGATTGCCGCCTACGACGATGGCCCAAAGGAGGTAATTCCGTGGCAAGGGAGGTTTGGCGCGGCCTACCTTCTCCCCTTTTCCGAACCAGAAACAGAGACCTTGCACCCCGACCCAAGCGGGCAAGTGACCGAGCGAAGCGGCGCACCGCAGGAGTATTTACTTGGAATGGTGGAGTCAACCATTGGGCAGTTCAGCAACCAACCAACGGTTAGCGTTGCTGCCGAGTGTGTTCCATATCGTGGGGTTGATCTGGGGTTCCGGCTGGGATTCAGCAGCGTGGGGGATGCCGCATTTGGCTTGTTTCTTACCCCCCCAATTGACAGCCAGAACCTCCGTTTCGACTTCGCTGCCCGCCGCGATTATGAGTTCGGCGGGATCACATGGCACGTGATGGTTTCGAAGCGGTTTGGTGAGTGAGGCACGCTACGTGCTTGCGTCCACCACAAAACAGATAACGGGAAGCCCGTTGTTTGTTCATCTGCCGTTGGCCCTGCAACAATTCGCAAGCCGCTTCCCCCCTTCTCCACTCACCTCCCAACCACAAAGGCCGATCTTTCTATATTTGGCACAACAACGCTGGAAAGAAAGCTATTGGACAAAACGACCATGAACCGCACCATCGCACTTGGGGCCGACCACGCCGGGGTGAACTACAAACAGCAGATTGCTGTACTGTTGCAACAGCAAGGGGATACCGTGCTGGATTTCGGAACCAACAGCACCGAATCCACCGACTACCCTGACCACGCCGCCGCCGCCGCCAATGCCGTGGCGCGGGGCGATGCCGATTCCGCCATTCTGGTGTGTGGGTCCGGCATTGGCGTAAGCATTGTGGCCAATAAGGTGGCGGGAATCCGTGCGGCAAACTGCCTAACCCCCGAAATGGCCAAACTTGCACGCCAGCACAACGATGCCAACGTCCTGACAATCGGCGAACGCCTTGTTGATTGGGGAACCGCCCAGCAGATTGTTGACACCTTCCTTGCAACCGATGCTTCCGATAACCCGCGCCACCGCAATCGTGTGGAGAAAATCCACACGCTGACCGGCTGCTGATCTTCCCAAACCGTCCCCCTTGCAACCATAGCTTTTTCAACTTCACAACACGCTTCCCAAACGCTCGCATCCATGAACCACTCGCTTCGCAACCAAGACCCCGAACTGTTCGCCGCACTGACCGGGGAGTTTTATCGGCAGAACGACAAGATTGAGCTGATTGCCAGCGAAAATTTTGTTAGCCCAGCTGTGCTGGAAGCGCAAGGCTCGGTGCTGACCAACAAGTACGCCGAAGGCTACCCGGGCAAACGCTACTACGGCGGCTGCGAATGGGTTGATGTTGCCGAAGCATTAGCCCAATCCCGCGCCCGCAAACTGTTCGGCGCGGAGTATGCCAACGTGCAACCTCACTCTGGTTCGTCGGCAAACATGGCCACCTATTTCTCCTTCCTGAACCATGGCGACACCGTCCTTGGGATGAACCTTTCGCATGGCGGACACCTGACGCACGGCTCGCCCGTCAACTTCTCCGGCAAATTCTACAACTTCGTGGCCTACGGCGTTGACCCCGCAACCGGGTTCATTGATTATGATGCCGTGCGCGACGCAGCCCGCCAACACAAGCCAAAAATGATTACCGTTGGCGCGTCGGCCTACAGCCGGAACATCAACTACGCAGCCTTTGGCGAGATTGCCCGCGAGGTTGGCGCGTTCCTGATGGCAGACATAGCCCACCCCGCCGGGCTAATTGCCAAAGGGCTGTTGGATTCCCCGATTGACCACTGCCACGTTGTCACCAGCACCACCCACAAAACGCTGCGCGGCCCACGTGGTGGAGTAATCCTGATGGGGAAAGATTTTGAGAATCCGTTCGGCATCGTCGCGCCAAAATCGGGGCGGACGAAGATGATGTCGGAGATTCTTGACAGCTGGGTGATGCCCGGAATCCAAGGCGGACCGCTGATGCACGTGATTGCCGCAAAAGCCGTGGCCTTTGCCGAAGACTTAACCGACGACTTCCGCCAGTACGCCGAACAAGTGATTGCCAACGCTTCGGCATTGGCACAAGGGATGATGGAACGGGGCTACAACGTCGTCTCCAACGGAACCGATAACCACCTGATGCTGATTGATCTGCGGAACAAAGGGCTTACCGGAAAAGCCGCCGAAAACGCGCTGGATCACGCCGGAATCACCTGCAACAAGAACGCCGTTCCGTTCGACGACAAGTCGCCGCTGATTACCTCCGGCATCCGGCTGGGAAGCGCGGCCATGACCACACGCGGAATGAAGCAGGAGCAGATGGGACAGATTGCCGAGTTCATTGACCGGGTGTTGAGCAACATCACCAACGCCGAGCTTCAGGCCAGCGTGAACGCCGAAGTGCAGGAGTTCTGCTCCGCCTTCCCGCTCTATCCCGATGCACTTGCAAACGCCGGCGCGCCTCCTGTTCTGCCAACCGAACTTCCGGCCTAAATAGGCCAGCACTCAGTTGCCCAGAGCCACGAAGCCCTGAAAAACAGAACCAACGATGGATGATGGATCCAGAAAACATTCCCTCCGATAACCAGCAACCGCCCCAAAACGCTGCCGATGCAACACCATCAGCAGCGTTTCGGGAGACGTTGCCGCCAGCGGATTGGGAGCCATCAGCCGCCGCATCGGCCGTTGGATACCCCGAACCAGCACAGCAGCCAGCCACGCAGCCAAACGGCCAAGAAGTCCATCACGAAATGGGTTTTTTCGACCACTTGGAGGAACTGCGTGGCCGCATCTTCAAAGCAGTGATCGCCCTTGTGGTGATGTCGGCACTCTGCGGCATCTTTTTGGATTTTCTGATGAGCGATGTTCTGCTTGCCCCAGCCACCCGGCTTGGGATCAAGCTGCAGAACCTTGAGGTGATGGGGCAGTTCACCCTTGCAATCCAAGTGAGTGTGTTCAGCGGGCTGATCCTTTCCATCCCCTTCATTCTGTGGCAGCTGTGGGGGTTTATCCGTCCGGGGTTGTATCCAAAGGAGCAACGCTACGTGGGGTGGATTACCGTGGCAACGGTCTTCTGCTTTTTGCTGGGCGTTTCCTTTGCGTATTTCATCATGGTTCCAACCTCGCTGGGGTTCACCAGCACCATCAAATGGGGGAACATCGAGAACCAGTTTGCGGTTAGCTCCTACTTCAGTTTTGTGCTTGGATTTTGCCTTGCTTGCGGGGCGGTGTTCGAGATGCCGATGCTGAGTTACGCGCTTTCCCGTTTCGGAATTATCAACCCCGGGATGCTGCGGAAATACCGCCGCCACGGCATTGTGGTGATTCTGATTCTTGCAGCAATCATCACCCCCACTCCCGACCCCATCAACCAGATGCTGTTGGCGGTTCCGCTGTATGCCCTGTACGAAATCAGCATCCTTGTTTCCAAAACAGCAAAGCGGCAGCGTGATGAAGCCGCACAGCTTGAGCAGACCGAATCGCCACAACCTTGAGAGTTCAACCGACGAACAGTTTTTCCGCATGGATCTTTCTACAATTTCACGCCCAATCGAACCCCACTTAAAGGAGTTTCGCAAATTCTTCCGCGAATCAATGAACAGCAAGATGCTGCTGCTTGATACGGTGGTGCGCTACATCCTGCGGCAAAAAGGGAAACAAGTTCGCCCAATCCTTGTGCTACTTTCGGCTGAGGTTGCCGGCGGAATCACCCGCAGAACCTACGTTGGCGCCACGATGGTGGAACTGCTGCACACCGCCACCCTGGTCCACGACGACGTTGTGGACGAAGCCGACGAACGGCGCGGGTTCCCCAGCATCAATGCCGTCTGGAAAAACAAAGTGTCGGTGTTGGTTGGCGATTACCTGCTGTCGCGCGGGCTACTGGTGGCGGTAGAGAACAAGGAGTATGATTTCCTGGGAATCACCAGCAAAGCCGTCCGCCGCATGAGCGAGGGTGAGTTGCTGCAGATCCAGAAATCGCGCAAGCTGGACATCAAGGAGGAGGAGTACTTCAGGATTATCAGCGACAAAACCGCGTCGTTAATCAGCACCTGCTGTGAGCTTGGCGCGCACAGCGCAAGCAGCGACCCCGCAACCCATCACGCATTCAGCACCTACGGTGAGATGGTGGGAATCGCCTTCCAGATTCGGGATGACATCTTCGATTATGCCAGCACCGACGCAGCAATCGGCAAGCCAACCGGCAACGACTTGAAGGAGAAAAAACTGACGCTGCCGCTGATCTACTCCATGAACCAAGCCTCCCGGAAAGAGGCAAAGAAAATCCTGAGTCTGATCAAAAATGGCGAAGAATCACGCGAGCGAACCGAGACAGTGCGCCAGTTCGTGACCCAATATGGTGGGCTGGTCTATGCCGAGCGGACAGCGATTGAGTACTGCGAGCGCGCTCGCGCAAGCATTGCCCACTTCCCCGACAGCCAAGCCAAACGCTCGTTGCTGGCATTTGTTGAGTTCGCATTAGCTCGTTCGGCGTAGTTGGGAAACCGTTTGCTTTGGGATTGTGTTATGATTGCGTGGAGCGTGGTGTCCGGTTGGCAACGAACACACGCTTCAATGTACTCAACCAAGCAGATGGGAACTATGACGCTTGCTTTGCCGAACAGGGTGATTTCTTCCGTAACGGACTCACTATCCGACCGACGAGCCATGCCCCCTTCCAATCCAGATACACAACTGTTCGATCAATTCCTTGCCGGGGACGACCGCGCTTTTGCCGAACTGTTCGACCGCCACCATCACCGCCTGTACCTCTACTGCCTGAAGTTAGTTGGCAGCCCAGACCAAGCCGAGGACATCGTGCAGGAAGTGTGGGAGCGGGTGATACGGATGCGAAGCAACCCCCAGCACGTGCTGAACCCCACCGGGTTCCTGCTCAGAATCACGCGGAACCTT
This sequence comes from Armatimonadota bacterium, assembly GCA_020850315.1. Classification (GTDB taxonomy): domain Bacteria; phylum Bacteroidota; class Ignavibacteria; order OLB7; family OLB7; genus OLB7. The sequence goes on from JADZEY010000131.1 coordinate 15,274, forward strand.
AGCCTGAACCATCTGCGCGACACAAAAAAACTTACCCCGATTGATGACGTTCAGGAGCACAAACTCCCCACGGTACAGATTCGCGAAAAATCTGAGCTGGAGGAGTTGGTGGTGATCTGCTTGAACAAACTGCCGATTGAGATGCGGGAAGTATTGATCCTTTATACCTACAGCGGATACCGTTTCGATGAGATTGCCGAGATGATGGGGAAATCGGTGGATGCCGTCAGGATGCGAGCATCGCGGGCGCGCGCGCAGCTACGAACGATGATCCTTTCGATGACAGAACAACGCCCAACTGCCAACAACCAAACAGCTAGCATCCAGCAGGAGAAGAACAAATGAACGAGGCTACCAACGAACAACTTGATCGCTATCTGTTTGGTGAGATGAACACTGCCGAGCAACAGTTTTTTTTGGACGAAGCAGCCCGCAACCCCGAGCTTGGCCGGACAGTTGCAACCGAACAACAGATTGAGCACACACTGCGTGCCGACCGCGACGCAGCCCCGAGCAATCATGCAATGACCCGCCAAAAAATGTTGGCACTTGCTGCGGCAACACCCGTGGCCGATGGCGCGGCAACCAGCAGCACCCCAGCAACCAACTCCAGCGGATGGCTTGGGAAAATGATTGCAGGATCGGTAGCAGCCGTTGCCGTTGTTGGCGGTATTATTTGGCTTGCCACCGCAAACACCCAACAGACTGAGACTCCGGCAGCAGTGCAGCCAGCTCCCCCCCAGCCTGCAACTGCGTTGCCGCAGCTTCAGCAGCCACCGTCCCAACAATCGTCACAGCAATCAGCAGAACAATCATCACAGCTGCCGCAAACCGTTGGGAACCAGCCGCCGCCAGCTGTGAATTTCGAGAAGCCGTCAAGCAGCGGACGCACGACGGCTGCCGAACCGTCATCTCGGGCAAGGAGTTCTTCAGCAGAGGAATCAGCAGCCAAAAGGGATGGGAGCAGAAGCAAGCAACCAACGCTACAAATCCACCAAGGGGCAGATAGGAAGAAGCCAAATTCGGACATTATGGATCCAATCCAGAAGCCCAAATAAGCAGAACAAACGCGGGGAGTTCCGACAGATCGGAACTCCCCGCGTTATTACTCTTATGGGCTATCCCTCCCGCTTATGCTGCGCCTGTCGAGGCCTCACTTCACCACAACCACCGCCCGTTCAGCACTCCAAGTCCCGCTGCGCACGCGGCAGTGATACACGCCCGAACTCACTCCGCTTGCATCCCACCATAGGTGATGCTCGCCCGAGGCCAACTCCCC
>JADZEY010000132.1 GCA_020850315.1 Armatimonadota bacterium
AACATTTTTTTTGTAACTGGGCCACGAAGCAGAACCAAAATCGCCCATTTCACGCAGAATTTAGCCAGTGAACATTTGCTGGTTCAGTAGTTCTACTCATATCCTTCGGCAGGCTCAGGCGGCGGGGTTCAGCAGGAGTGGAGGGTGGTATTGGTATCCGGTGGAAAACTAAAAACGGAAGGCGGGGAGCGACTTCCGGTGTACCGGATGCTGCTCCCCGCCTTCCGTTATTTGCTTCAAGTCGTCCTTACTCACCTTACACAAAACCATACAGGCTTGCCGTTTGGGCATTCCACCGGACATCGCCCTCCGCTCATGCTGAGCTTAGTCGAAGTATGAGTGGAGCCACTGAACGGGCAAATTCTCACTCTGCAAGCACTGCTCTTATTCGCTGCCTGCCCTCACCCCCTCAGCGATGCCGATTCGATTGGCGCGCCCTCTCTCCCAAACTGATGATGCTACTGCTTCCACTCCATTGGTCGGGTGGGAGAGGGAGCCAAAGCCGAAGAGAAGAAGAGCATCGAAGCAAGCCACCGAGCCGGCAAGTCTTCATCTGCGTAAGGTGAGTTACTCACTCCGGCACGCTTGCGGCGTTCTGCTCCGCGCCCCGCTGTTGCACCAACTCTATCACCCTTTCCACTTGCTGCTGGATAGTCAGCCCTGATGTGTCAATCTCGATAGCATCATCAGCTTTGCGCAGGGGGCTGTGGTGGCGGGTGCTGTCGTGGCGATCCCGTTCGGAAAGCTCGATGGCAAGGTTATCCAAGCCAATTTCCGCCCCTTGATGCTGAAGCTCGACATGGCGGCGGGCAGCACGTGCGCCCAAATCGGCCACCATAAAAATTTTCAGGTCTGCGTTCGGGAACACCACTGTTCCGATGTCGCGCCCGTCCATCACCACTCCCCCTTGCTCCCCCATTTGTTGTTGCAAAGCCACAACGGGCGTGCGCACGCCGGAATAGCTGCTGACGGCCGATACGTTCCGCGTCACCTCGGGGGTCCGAATCTGCTGCCAGACATCTTCGCCATTGAGCAGAGTATGGAGTTCCCCGCTATCGGGATCGCGCAGGAAACTGATCTGAAGGTTTCTGGCCAACGCGCTAACCGCGCTGTCATCGGCGGGGTCAATTCCGTTGCGAAGCACGGCCAACGTCACCGCACGGTACATTGCGCCGGTGTCGATGTAGGTGTAGCCAAGCCGTTCGGCCACCAGCCGCGCAGTGGTGCTTTTTCCGCTGGCGGCTGGGCCATCAATGGCGATAACAAGATTACGGTTGGGCATTGGATCGTGAGTGTGTGTGGGGGGCGGCCTGAAAAAAATGGAGGATGCCTTAGCGATGATGCTCAGGGATGAACTCCCGATTGTCTTCCATCCTCTTCAGCTCCGCACTTTTCTCCGGCAGTGCCGCCGAATCCACTGGTGTGGGGCTTGGCGCAGCTGGGGCCATCAGCTGGCGGCGGGCGTAGTCAACCCATTCTTTCAAGGTTCCAACATCCTCATTGCTTAGTGCCGCATCGCCGTGCATGATGAGATAGATTGGCAACGGCATCCCCCCTTTGTGGACTTCTTCGGCCAGTTCTTCCAACTTGTGATCCCGCTTTTCGGCAGGGCGGGTTAGCCATGTGGAAAAATTGAGATGTTTCCGCCCGTCTTCAACATCGCTGGCCACAAGCCAGGATACAGGGGCAATGTTGCTGTACCAGGGCCATTCTGTTTCGTTCGAGTGGCAGTCGTTGCAGGAGCGGCGAAGGATTTGCTCCACTTTTGGGGTCATTGTTGGATCGGCCCAGATGCTTTGGCCGGCAATGCTGGCGGGGTTATCGCGGTTGGGCCGGAAGAACTGAATGATGACAAACGCGGCAAGCAGAGCAATGCCGATCCACTTAAAGGTTTTTTTCATGCTGATTGCTGATAAGTTGTGGAACTGAAAGGAATGCTGGATTTCCGGCTCCCGATCTTCGGCTGCTTATCGCCAATGCCAGCGCAAATTGGCCCCCGGCCACCACGGCCATTGCCCCCGCTATCGAACCATCCAGAAGTGCTGCAAGATAGTAACCACCCACCGCCGAAAGAACCCCCGAAGCCACCGAAAGCACAAGCATTCGTTTCAATCGGTCGGTGAGTAGATAGGCGGTGGCTGCCGGAGCAATCAACATTGCCACCACTAAAATGGCCCCCACCGACTCGAACGCAGCAACCGTGGTAAGCGACACCATCCCCACCAGCGCGTAGTGCCACAGCGCGGTGGAGATACCCAGCGAGGCGGCCAAGGCGGAATCGAACGAGACGATTTTCAGCTGCCGGAAGAAGAGAATCACGAACAGAAGATTCAGCAAAAAGACAGCACCCACCACCCAAACAGCACGCGGGCCCAGGCTGATTCCCCCCCCGGTGGTGATAACATCCAACGGGACGTACGCAATCTCACCATACAGCACGCAATCCTGATCCAGATCTACCGCGCCGGCAAACAGCGAAATCAGAATCACCCCCACAGCAAACAACCATGTGAAGGTGATCCCAATCGAGGCATCCTGTTGCAGCTTTCCGTTGCGGTGAAGTGCTTCGATCATCACCGAAGCAGCAACGCCAATGGCTCCCGCACCAATCAGCATCGGCAACGGCGCACGGCTGCCGGTCAGGAAAAACGCAATGGCAATCCCAGGAAGCACCGCGTGGCTGATCGCATCCCCCAGCATCGCCATTTTTCGCAACACCAAGAACGAGCCAACCAACGCGCACGCCCCAGCAGCAAGCGCGCCAGTGAGAATTATCCAGAATGCGTTAAGATCCATGATATGCCTAGATGCAATGAGGTTGCGAACATCTTTATTGCTGTTTTTTCCAGAAGATTATTCTTGGTGTTTCCGAGGTCAGTAGTCAGTGGTCAGTGGTCAGTAGCCAGTGGTCAGTGGTCAGTAGCCAGTGACCCTTCATCCTTCATCCTTCATCCTTCACCCTTCACCCTTCATCCTTCACCCTTCACCCTTCACCCTTCATCCTTCATCCTTCATCCTTCATCCTTCATCCTTCATCCTTCATCCTTCACCCTTCACCCTTCATTTCCAACTACCAGGCCTTGAACCGAAACGAGACCCCAGCACCAACAAAGAAATCTTCGGCAGCGTCCGTTAGGCCAACCCCTGCGGCGGCATCCAGCTGAAGGTTTTCGTGAAGGCCCCAGGTAACGCCGCCATCAAGCGTGTGATGCGGCGCGCCTTCCGGCGAAAGGGTTCCGAACAGCTCCAGAAAACCACCAACGGATTCGGCAAGGTCGCTGCCAACCACCAGTGTGTAAATGCCGTTGGGGGGTGCGCCGTCATCACTCCACTCGGCTCCAAGATTGTACCCCAAGCTCACCGTCTCAGTAAGCGAATGGCTAAGAGTGAAACGGAAATCGGGAATGGCATGGCTGGGCCGGAACGATTCGTTCCCCACCGGAAGGGTTGCGTGAAGAATCAGCGAAGTTTCCGGGAACGGGCCATCTTCCTGGGCAATGCCAACTTTCACCCCAACGGCAAGCGCGTCCGCCCCGTTCAGCGATTCCGAAAACGATTGTTCGGTTTGCCCCACCGCTTGCTTCCACTCCGATTGCTCCATCACGTAGCCGGTTTCCAGCCGAAGCTCCAATCGCTCCAGCAATCCAACACGAATTAGCGTTGAAGCAAGGCCGATGTTCTGCAGAGTAAGGGAAGTAATGGCCGCATCGGGGAGGTTGTTTGGCGCATCGCTCCCCAAGCTGACCCCGGTTTCAATCTGGACGATTCCTTTCGGAACTCCCCACGATGACTCCGTTTGGTCGGGCCGGTCGGTGGACATTTCTTGGGAGAAAGCAGTTGCCGATGCGGCCATCAGCAATCCAACAAGGTGCAATGATTTTTGCGGCATGAAGTTCATTAGTGGTATGGGATTGCGCGTTGATGTGGGTCGCTGGTGGGGCGGTTCAGCAACGCTTCCAACTGCAACTCCAATTCGGGCGTTAGGACGTGTTCGATGGATTCGGCATCGTCGTGAACGTGGTCGGGGGCAATGCTTACTTGCTCGGTCAGATAGACCTCCCACAAGCGATGCAAGCGGGTTACTCTGCGCCCTTGCGTCTCCCCTTCTTGCGTCAGCTTCCACCCGTTGTTGGCCTGTTCAACAAAGCCGCTTCGGCGCAGCAATCCCAGCCCGCGCAAGGCTTGCGATTCGGGGATTCGGCGGCGGCGGGCAACATCGGAAGCGGTGCGCAGGTTGAACATCCCCCCTTGCTCTTCACCAAGCTGATAGAGGGTTTTTAGGATATTTTCTTCCAACGTTTTGCGGCTGTTGCGGCGGTTGCGCAGCCCTCGCGCCACCATTCCACGGCGTGGCGCGGCAAGCAGTGAGATCAGAAAAATCAGCGTGCCAGCAGTGACAATCCAGGGGCCGGTGGGCATTCGGGGAGCAAGGTAGCTTACCAACGCGCCGCTGTAGCCAGCAATCGCGCCAAAGATGGAGGCCAGCAGAATCATCACGGTTAGGCGGTCGGTCCAGTAGCGGGCGGCGGCGGCGGGGGTGATTAGCATGGCGGCCATCAGCACCACCCCAACGGCTTGGATTCCGACAACAACAGCAAGCACCAGCATGGTGGTCATGGCAAGCTCTAGACCCCGCACCGGAAGCCCAATGGAGTGGGCGAAATCGGAATTGAAGGAGATTGTTTTGAACTCCTTGTGGAGCAAGGCAAGCCCCACCACCAGCCCCAAACTGACAGCACCGAACACCATCACATCCGCTGTCACCAGCGACGCGGCTTGCCCGAACAGAAATTTATCCAGCCCCGCTTGGTCGGCGGCTCCGCTTTTTTGGATACGGGTCAGCAGCAAAATTCCCAGGCCGAAGAAGACGCTAAGGACAATGCCAATGGCAGCATCTTCACGGATTTTGGAGCGGCGGACAATGGCATCCATTGCCACCATGCTTAGCCAGCCAGCAATGGCCGCGCCAACCAGAAACACCGCAGGGTTCTTGGTTCCGGTCAGCATAAAAGCCACGGCCACCCCGGGAAGTGCGGCATGGGCAACGGCATCCCCCACCAGCGAGCGTTTGCGCAGAAAAGCAAAGCAACCGATGGCCGCCGAACCGATCCCCAGCAGCACCGTTCCCAACACCACAACGCGGATGTTGTACTGGCGAAGCAGAAAGAAATCCAGAAGCTGCGACTCACTCATAGCGGGTCCCGCTCCTTCCGCTGTTCGTGGCGCATCAAGTCAGCAACCTCTGTCAGCAGGCTCAGCCGTCCGCCGTAGGTTTTTTGCAGGAGTTCGTTGGTGAAGGTGGTTTCCATTGGGCCGAAGGCAATCAGCCGCATGTTCAGCAGCAGCACCCAATCGAAGTAATCTTGGACAGTCTGCAGATCGTGGTGAACAACGATGACGGTTTTGCCGGAAGCCCGCATCTGGCGAAGCAGCTCAACAATGGCGGCTTCGGTGGCAGCATCCACCCCGGCAAAGGGCTCATCCATCAGATAGAGTTCGGCATCTTGAGCCAGCGCGCGCGCAAGGAACACCCGCTGCTGCTGCCCGCCGGAAAGCTGCGAAATCTGCCGGTTGGCGAACTGCTCCATCCCAACTTTCTGCAATGCCTGGTGGGCGGCTTCAACATCGGCACGGCGGGGGCGTTGGAACAAACGGAGGCGACCGTAGCGGCCCATCAGAACAACATCAAGCGCGTCGGTGGGGAAATCCCAATCCACGGTGGTGCGTTGCGGAACGTAGGCCACACGCTGGCGCGATTCGGAAAGGTCGCGACCAAAGAACCGGACGTAGCCGCTGGCCGATGGGATCAGCCCCATTGCAGCTTTAATCAGGGTTGATTTCCCGGCCCCGTTTGGCCCCACCACGGCAATCAGCTTCCCTTCCGGCACGGTGAAATCAATGTCCCACAACACCGGGCGGCGGTTGTAGCTTACCGTCAGATCGTGGACCTCCAATGGCGAAGCTGCCAACGATTGCGCCGATTCGCGCCCGTTTTCATTTCCGTTCTGCATCCCATCATTCTCCATTACTTCAGGGCGTTGACGATGGTGTTGACGTTGGCGGAAACCATGCCGATGTAGGTTCCTTCTGGGGTTCCGTTGGCCCCCATGGCATCGGAGAAGAGTTGGCCGCCGATGGTGACGTTTTTCCCTTTTGCTTTCACTCCTTCCACCACAGCTTCAATGGAGCGGCGCGGGACGCTGGACTCCACAAACACTGCTTTAATGCCGCGTCCGGCAATCATCTCAACCAACGCCTGAACATCGGCCAGGCCGTACTCACTAACAGTGCTGATCCCTTGCAAGCCGTGAACCTCGATGCCGTAGGCCTGCCCGAAATAGCCAAACGCGTCGTGGGCAGTAATCAGCACACGCTGCCCTTGCGGGATGGTGGCGATGTGGCCACGCACCCAAGTATCAAGTGAGTCTATCTGGTGCAAGTATTGTTCGGCGTGTTGGCGGTAGATGGCGGCATTGGCGGTATCCTTTGCCTGCAAGGTCTCGGCAATCTTCCGCACCCCTCCTTCCCACAATTTCACATCGAACCAGATGTGGGGATCGTGGTTGCCGTTGAACTCGGGCGGGGTGCGCAGCTTGGTTGGATCTACCCCATCGGCTACGGCCACCACAGGTTTTGTGCGGGCAAGTTTTTCCAACACTTCCACCATCTTCCCTTCAAGGTGAAGGCCGTTGTAGAAGACGATATCAGCTTCGGTCAGAAGTGAAAGGTCCTGCTGGGAAGCCTTGTAGAGGTGGGGGTCCACGCCGGGCCCCATCAGCGCGGTGACGGTGGCGGAATCGCCGACGATATTCTGGACGGCATCGGCAATCATGCCGGTAGTGGTCACAATCCGGAGCTTGCGCTGCTGTGGAGTATCCCCGCCGCCGCATCCGGCAAGAAGGAGGAATCCAAGGGGAATGAGAAGATGGAGTTTCATTGTTGATATTGAAATGGTTGTAGGTCTGGCATTGCACTCATTCTGTCATTGCCCCGAAGGGTCGGGGTCTTCGACAAGGGGTCGGCGATGAAGCACCGCGAAGCAGCGGTACACGTCCATGTATTCAGGCTTCTGAGAGAACATCGGACACGCGGCCACACGCCTCTGATGCTTCGACAAGATCAGCATGAGCGGGGGTGAGTAACCTCACCCGTCATTCACTCACCTTCGGTCAATCACTCACCCATCATTGCAGAGGGCGATAGCAACACTTTACTTGAAGCGGATCGAGCGGAAATACTCCTTCAACCGAACGGAGAGCGATTTTTTCCGATGCCGGATTCGGCGGGTTCGCAGTTCAAGCAGATCCTCAAGTGCCCCGTAAAACTGGCTTGAACCAAAGGGTGCTTGCTGAACCCGATGCCCCAACTGTTGGAGTTCGAAATACATTGTGGTGGCGGCAACGGGGTTCATGGTGTGGACGATGAACGCCCCCGCTGGCAGCCCGTTTGCGCGGATCCACCGCACCACCTCCATCCCCGTATCCTGGCGGCTGCTATCCACAAACGTCTCTCCTCCCAGATCGTGATCTAACAACACCAAATCGAACTGTCCATTGGCTAAGGCTTCGATGCAGTGGTGGGCGGTTTCCACCACGGTCAGGTCAAAATCATTGCGGGCTACTTGCTCCCGAAATGTGGCGATACGGCGGTGGTCGTCATCCAAGAAGAGTATCCGTTTTTTCACTTCTTCCCCCCAGCTTTTTTCTTGGCCGGAGCCGTTGCCAGCTGGACAAAAACGCTTTCGGCCAACTTTGCGGAGATGACCGATTCGCGCCCATCGGCGACCAACCGGACGGAGCCATCGAACTGGATGCGCTCCATCACTTTGATGTGAGAACCGAGCGAAAGCCCAACCATTACCGCGTAGCGAAGCAGTTCGGGGAACTCATCGCTTACCCGCTGCACCGCCCCCTCCTCCCCGGGCTGAAGCTGGCCGATGGGGGTCAGTATCCGGACGGGGATCACCCCATCACGTGTAGGGATTGGGTCGCCGTGGGGGTCGTGTTGTGGGTAGCCAAGGAACTCGTCCAAACGGTCGGTAAGCTCATCGGAGCGGATGTGTTCAAGCTGGTTGGCAAGGTCGTGGACTTCATCCCAGGCAAAGCGTAGATGCTGGATCAGAAACACTTCCCACAAGCGATGCCGGCGGGTGATGCGTGTGGCAATCGCCAAACCCGATTTGGTGAGCGTCACCCCTTTGTACTTCTGGTAGCTGACAAGCCCAAGCTCGTCCAGCTTCCGTAGCATATCGGTGACGGCTGCCGAGGTGACGTTCAGCTCCTTTGCCAACGCGGCGTTGGTGGCTTTCAGGTCACGGCTTTCCAGTTTGTACAGCGAGCGGAGATAATCTTCAGTGGTTGGGTTAACATTCATGTTAAGCATCCTTAACAACAAAAATAAGCAATGACAAATCTGATGTCAAGCCTGGGTGTGTTTTTTTGTGGAATATGTTGGTATGTGGTGTAGTGCTGGCAACCGTGCATGCCAGTCGGAACCGATGTTAGAACCAATGATGGGCATGTAGACTGCGGCGTAGCATTTCGCAAGCGATCAAGCCATGAACGCTATTGCCACAGTAAGACCATCTGCTGGGCAACCGTTCCATACTCAGCCCGCTGCCGCTCAATAAGCCATGAAAGATTTTCAGATGAGCGATAGCCAAGCGATTGAGCAAGTGTATGAAGGCTCAGCCTGTTCAGTAGCCCCGCCGTAATTGGGCGTTTGGTATCCCAGAAGATGTGTGATAGGAAAAACTCTTGTGCGGCACGGCTGTTCAGAAGCTGGAGCAACAGTTCACCCTCTTGCTGCGAGCGGCAGGGGAAGAAGTAACAAGTGTCATCAAACAGCACAGGCTGGTTATTGAATGGTGGCACTATGGAAAACGTAAGCCGTTTGTACAAACCGGAAATCGCTACTTTCCAGGGGGCAAATGAGTAAGGGCCGATACCAAACATCGAAAAGCGGGGGCGGTTTTTATAAATCGAACTTCTCCGCTGATCCAGTAACTCCCCATTTTCCAGCAAATACTTCCAGGCTAATGGAGCCTGGCGGCAAAGGCGTTCTGGTGCATCGCCGATAGAGCGTTGAGTAAGCAACAGATAACGACTTGGAGACCGCCCGCCTGCAAGGTCGGAGCTCTTCATCATTGGGAACAACACGGAAGGTTCCACCTTGACTATCTGGTTTGCACCATTAATAACAGCATCACCATCGCTGCGTAACTCAAACACTTGGCTGCAATCGTGCTTCACCCCGGAACGCCACCCTGACAAACCTTCTTCCGCCAAATGGCCCCATTGGTTATGCATCCGAACATCAGCAATCAATCGCCCATTGCGCAGGCCAAATACGCGAGCCGGAGTTAGGGTATCTACAGAAGCATACTCAGCACATTCTTGGCATGAAGCAGAGGTTGCAACATGCAGGATGAACAAGCAAGCATCCACCGCAGCACCAAAATATCGCTGGGCATCAATGCGGTACATTCTTGCTAGTGCAACAGGAATGCTGTCTTCCCAACTGTTCATCAGCACCTTCCTTGCCACGGAAGTTTTGCAAAGCACAGCAATCATTCCGCCACGTTGTACCAACCAACGGATTTGTTGGCGTAGCATCCATTCCGAAATATCAAAGTTGCTGCTGCCGGTGATGGCATCAATACCACGGAGTGCGTCGGTGTTTGCTTTTTGGGGAGCATTCTTGCTGCCAATAGCTCCCAGTCCAGCAGTTGTTACCCAGGGGGGATTGCCAATAATCAGCAGAGGGCTAGGAAGTACAGCAAGTATTGGCTGCCAGTCCATTGCGAAATAATCCCCCTGCTCAACGGTGACTGTTCCTGCAAATGCCACCTTCTGCATGACCTGCTGTGCAGACTGTACATAGCCAGCGTTAATGTCGAAGCCTTTCAGCACTTCGGTTGCTGGGAATTGCTGTGATGCAGCCTGAAGAAATCCCCCCACGCCACAAGTGGGTTCAAGAATAGAGGCAGGTTGAAATCCAGTGGATGCAACAACACGGCAAACCTCCATTGCAAGCTCGCTTGGCGTTTGGAAATCGCCGTACTCTATTTGATGTTTTCGGTGTGTGGTCATGTCAGTTTCTCAACGCCAGCAATTATTCCAGCCTGCTCAATAGCCCTTCCATATTGCAATCGCCACTGTAAAGCATTGGAAATTGTCAGATAACCAAGTTGGGGCGGGTGGGCTATCAATTCATCTACTATACTCCATGCTCCAATCTCATCAACTGGCAGCATTCGCTCTTGTAAAAAGGCGAACAGATCATCGCGAGTGCCATTGTGTTCCAGAATGCGCAAGATGCCTGACGTAGTTTGATAATCAGCCGTCCGATGTTCCTCAACATAAATGGTATGCACGATGCTCAAACATCCCGTTCTGCTGAGGTGGTCGTCCGATTTGTCGTAGGTGAAGATTAACAACCCATATCCAAGCCCATAGATTTTCTGACGGGCAGATTTGAAGGGGCAGGAGGATTGCGGTTGCCGCGTACTTGTCACCTTCAAATCCACATCCACTGAAGGAAAATCTATCCCCTTTGCTGAGTTCCCTTCCTCAAACTGATACCTTTGGCGTAGATGTGTCCGAAATGAATGCTCCAGATATGTGCCAATGGCTTTCCCGTCCGTAACTCCAAAGAGCATAGCCTCATGCACTTCCGATTGATGCTTGGCAAAAACTGCCGCTTCCCCCTTCAACCCCTCTATATCAAGTTGTCGTTTCATAAGATTTCCGAAACTACCACTCCCCGCCCAATCGTCATCCCTGTTGTCCGTTCAGTAGCCTACTAATCCTGTAAGATGTTTTTGCCAACTGCCGTTCGTACAATCTTATTCTTGACTTTTTTGTACAGATTTAGGTAGGTTGCGCCCGGTTCTGGAACACTATCCGCTGGATTGGCTTTTTGGCTTCACCAGCGTATCTATTGCACAGCAGCATTCCCTTTTCACGTATTTCTGGAAGCACGAAATGAGCACCGATCTGGAAACCATCCAGCACGTTACCGAAAGCGAGTACAAGTACGGTTTCACAACCGATATTGATACCGAGGTCATCCCCCCGGGATTGAACGAGGATATCGTCCGCTTGATCTCCGCAAAAAAAGGTGAACCAGAATGGCTGCTGCAATGGCGACTGAAAGCCTTCCGCCACTGGCAGAAGATGGAAGAACCCGCATGGCACAACGTCCACTATCCCACGATTGACTACCAGTCCATCATCTACTTTGCCGCACCAAAAAAGAAGGCCAACAGCCTGGATGAAGTTGATCCAGAACTGCTTGAGATGTACGAAAAGTTAGGAATCCCCCTGAACGAACGGGAGGCACTTGCCGGCGTGGCGGTGGATGCTGTGATAGACAGCATGTCGGTTGCCACCACCTACAAGGATAAACTGGCCGAAAAAGGGATCATCTTCTGCTCCTTCAGCGAGGCCGTTCGCGAACATCCCGAGCTTGTTCGGCAATACCTTGGCTCGGTAGTCCCCTACACCGACAACTACTTCGCCGCGCTGAACTCCGCAGTGTTCAGCGATGGCTCCTTTGTGTTCATCCCCAAAGGGGTCCGCTGCCCGATGGAGCTTTCCACCTACTTCCGAATCAACGCACTGAATACCGGACAGTTTGAACGCACCCTTATTGTTGCCGAGGATGGTGCTTACGTTAGCTACCTTGAAGGCTGCACCGCCCCCATGCGCGACGAAAACCAATTGCACGCCGCCGTGGTTGAGCTTGTGGCGATGGAGCGCGCCGAAATCAAATACTCCACCGTCCAGAACTGGTATCCGGGGGATAAAGAAGGGCGCGGCGGCATCTACAACTTCGTCACCAAACGGGGGCTGTGTGCTGGGCGCGCCAGCAAAATCAGCTGGACCCAAGTGGAGACCGGATCGGCCATCACCTGGAAATATCCAAGCTGCATCCTGAAGGGGGATGACTCCATCGGTGAGTTCTACTCGGTAGCCGTCACCAAGAACTTCCAGCAGGCCGACACCGGAACCAAGATGATCCACATCGGCAAGAACACCCGCTCCACCATTGTCAGCAAGGGAATCTCCGCAGGGCGTGGCCAGAACACTTACCGCGGGCAAGTGAAAATTGCCAAAGGTGCCCACAACGCCCGCAACTACTCCCAGTGTGATTCCATGCTGATTGGCGACCGCTGCGGCGCGCACACCTTCCCCTACCTTGAGGTCAGCAACCCAAGCGCCCAGCTGGAGCATGAGGCATCCACCTCCAAGATCGGCGAGGATCAGATTTTTTACTGCAACCAGCGGGGCATCAGCACCGAGGACGCAGTCTCGATGATCGTCAACGGTTTCTGCAAAGAAGTCTTCCGCGAGCTTCCGATGGAGTTCGCCGTGGAGGCGCAGAAATTGTTGGCAGTGAGCTTGGAAGGGAGCGTGGGATAGCAGAGCCGCACGGGGCAAAGCCGCAGCACAGAAACAACAGCAAAAATTTCACAACAGCAGATAGAGCCAACGAATGTCACAACAACCGATTCTTGAGATTCGCGACCTTCACGCAAGTGTGGAAGGGAAAGAGATTTTGAAAGGGATCAACCTGACGGTGAATCCCGGCGAAGTTCACGCAATCATGGGGCCGAACGGTTCCGGAAAAAGCACCCTTGCGCAGGTTCTTGCTGGGCATAAAGCCTACGAAGTCACCAGCGGCAAAGCACTGTTGCGCGGCAATGACCTTCTGGAGTTGGACCCCGAAGAGCGTGCCCGCGAAGGGGTGTTCCTTGCGTTCCAATATCCAGTTGAGCTTCCCGGGGTGAACAGCACCTACTTCCTGAAGGCCGCCGTGAACGCAGTCCGCAAGCACCGGGGCGAAGAGGAGCTGGACGCTGCGGATTTCCTTGCACTGGTTCGCCAAAAAATGAAGGTTCTGGACGTTGGCGAAGCACTGCTGCGGCGCTCGGTGAACGAAGGCTTCAGCGGCGGCGAGAAGAAGCGGAACGAGATTTTCCAGATGGCGGTGTTGGAGCCAACGCTGGCAATCCTTGATGAAACCGATTCGGGACTGGATATTGACGCGCTGCGGGTGGTGGCCGATGGAGTGAACAAACTGCGCAGCCCAGAAAACGCAATGGTGCTTGTCACCCACTACCAGCGATTGTTAGAGTACATCGTCCCCGATGTTGTTCACGTTCTGTACAAGGGCCGCATCATTAAATCCGGCGGAAAAGAACTGGCATTGGAGTTAGAAGAACACGGATACGATTGGGTGAAAGAACACGCGGAAGAAGTGGGGGTTGGTTAGTGGTCAGTGGTCAGTGGTCAGTTGTAATGAAGAGGGGCTGGGGTCAGTGGTCATTGGCTCCTGGTCATTAGTCCCTGGTCATTGGTCATTAGTGAAGAAAGCACCTGCGATCTTCTTTCTTGACCAATTACCAATCACTTTCCATCAACCGATCCCTAAAACTCAATTCCTGAAACTATGCATTCAACAACAGAATCATTTCTCAAGAATTTCGCATTGCTTGAGCACAGCCTGAATGGTGAGTCGGAGCTTCCGCTGCACCAGCTTCGGCGGCGTTCGCTGGAGCGTTTCAGCGCGCTTGGGTTCCCCACCACACGTGATGAAGATTGGCGGTTCACCAACATTGCCCCGCTGGCCGCAACCCACTTCCGCCCCGTGCTGCTGCCGGAGCCACACAGCATCACCCCTGCCCAAGCCGCCGCAATTGGATATGCTGGCCAATCCGCACACCGCCTGGTGTTTGTCAACGGCCATTTTGCGCCGGGATTAAGCCAGCTTGGGGAAGTTGGAAATGGTGTAGCGGTAGGCAACCTTGCAGCCGTCATCAAGGCTGATGCTGGGGTGGTTGAGCAGTTCATCGAATCGCTTCCCGCAACACGCCCCGATCCGTTCGCTGCGTTGAACACCGCGTTCCTCCGCGACGGCGCGTTTATCTCCGTCCCGAACGGAAGCATCATCCAGCAGCCCATTCATCTGCTGTTCATCGGCGCGGCTCCATCGGAAGCCACGGTGGCGCACTTGCGGAATCTTATCAGCGTTGGGGCCAACGCGCAAGCCACGATTATTGAGGAGTACGTGAGCGTTGGCGGTGGCAATCCCACATTCACCAATCCAGTAACGCAAATTGCCGCAGGGGAGAACGCCACGGTAAACCACTACCGAATCCAGCACGAGCAGGAATCGGGGTTCCATGTCGGGACGTTCCATGCCACGCTTGAACGCGCCAGCACCGTGAACTCCATCACTTTCACGCTTGGCAGCGCGATTGTTCGGAACAACACCAACGCGGTGCTGGGTGGCCCCGGCGCGCACTGCACCATGGATGGAGTCTATCTGGCCAACGGCACGCAGTTGGTTGACAACCACACAACGCTGGATCACGCAGCACCGAACTGCACCAGCCACGAACTGTACAAAGGGGTGCTGAACGACCGCGGGCGCGGCGTGTTCAGCGGGCGAATTATCGTGCGGCAGGATGCGCAGAAAACCGACTCGAAGCAATCGAACCGGAACCTGCTGCTATCCGACACCGCAATTATTGACAGCAAGCCGCAGCTGGAAATTTTTGCCGACGACGTGAAATGCACCCACGGCGCAACCATCGGCCAGCTATCCGATGAATCCTTGTTCTACCTGCGTGCACGCGGCATTGGCCTTGCCCAAGCCCGCGCAATCCTGACCTACGCCTTTGCCGAGGAAGTAGTGGAACATATCGCTATTCCCGAACTGTGCGATTATCTAGAGGCTCTGCTGAACACACGGTTAGAGCATTGAAGTTGGTGATTGGTGATTGGTAAGTCGGCCAAGGAATCTTCCTCTCCCCTGCCACTGACCACTGACTACTGACTACTGACTATCAACCGCCTTCCCGTGCAACTGACCACAAACAACTGACAACTGACCATACTCCATGCTCACCGCCGAACTTGCACCGCTTCCTGTTGAGACCCTGCGCCAGGATTTCCCGATCCTGAATCGCATTGTGCGTGGCAAGCCGCTGGTCTATCTGGACAACGCAGCAACCACCCAAAAGCCGCAGCAGGTGATTGACGCGATAAGCCGCTACTATGCCGAGACGAACTCCAACGTCCACCGTGGCGTGCATTATTTAAGCGAGCAAGCCACAATTCAGTACGAAGGGGCACGGCGGCGGGTCGCCAATTTTTTGAACGCCGGAAGCGAGCGCGAAGTGATCTTCACACGCGGAACCACCGAAGCGATCAACCTTGTTGCTGCATCGTTCGGGCGGAAATTTTTGCGGGAAGGGGATGAGGTGATCCTTACCGAAATGGAGCATCACTCCAACATCGTTCCGTGGCAGATTGCGTGCGACGCAAGCGGCGCGAAACTTCGGGTTGCCCCAATCAACGACCGTGGCGAAGTGATGATGGATCAGCTCCGCGCGCTGCTGAACCCACGGACCAAGATGGTGGCTGCTGTGCATCTATCCAACGCGCTGGGGACTATCAACCCGGTGAAGGAGATTGTTGAGCTTGCCCACTCCGTTGGTGCCCGTGTGCTGCTTGACGGCGCGCAAGCCGTAAGCCACCTGCCAGTTGATGTTCGCGATTTGGATGCTGATTTCTACGTCTTCAGCGGGCACAAAATTTTTGGCCCAACAGGGATTGGCGTTCTGTACGGAAAAGCCGAGCTGCTGGAATCCATGCCCCCCTACCAGGGTGGCGGCGACATGATCCGCTCCGTCAGTTTCCAGCGAACCATCTACAACGACATCCCCTATAAGTTCGAGGCAGGCACGCCACACATTGCCGGGGCAATCGGCCTTGCCGCCGCGCTGGACTACGTTGAAAACGTTGGCTTGGAACGGATTGCCGCGTGGGAGCACGAGTTGTTGGAGTACGGAACAGGGTTGCTTCAGGAGATTCCCGGGTTACGGCTAATCGGGACCGCACACCAGAAAGCCAGCGTACTCTCGTTCGTTCTGGAGAGCGCGCACCCGCACGACATCGGAACCATCCTTGACAACGACGGCGTGGCAATCCGCACCGGGCATCATTGTGCCGAGCCGGTGATGCACCGTTTTGGAATCCCAGCAACGGCGCGGGCATCGGTCGCATTCTACAACACACGCCAGGAGCTTGATGCTTTGGCGCAAGCGATTCACAACGTCAACCGACTTTTCCGCTGATGAACGACCTGCGTGATCTGTACCAAGAAATCATCTTGGATCACAACCGTAACCCGCGCAACTTCCGGGCAATTGATGGCGCGACCATCACCCTTGAGGGCTACAACCCACTGTGTGGCGACCGCTACACCATCTATCTGGTGTTGGATGGCGACATCGTGAAAGACATCAGTTTCACCGGAGCCGGGTGCGCAATCAGCAAGGCATCGGCATCGGTGATGACCTCGATGCTAAAAGGGAAAACACGCGCCGAAGCCGAAGCGGCATTTCAGCAATTTCACGAAGTGGCAACCGGCCACAACGCCATCAGCGACCAGCAACTGGAATCGCTTGGAAAACTTGGCGCGTTTGCCGGAATCCGTGAGTTCCCGATGCGCGTAAAATGCGCAACCCTTGCCTGGCACACCATGCACAACGGCCTGGAAGGAAAGCATGAGGGGGCAACGACGGAGTAGGTGGTGGTCAGTGGTCAGTGGTCAGTGGTCAGTGGCAAAGAGGCTTAGTCATTAGCAAGATTTTCACTCTTCACTCTTCACTCTTCACTCTTCACTCTTCACTTTTCACTTTTCACTTTTCAACCGATTCTTGATTTCTAATGGCTGACACCGAACAATCAACTGAACAATCAA
Organism: Armatimonadota bacterium; assembly: GCA_020850315.1. Lineage (GTDB taxonomy): Bacteria > Bacteroidota > Ignavibacteria > OLB7 > OLB7 > OLB7. The sequence goes on from JADZEY010000132.1 coordinate 16,777, forward strand.
CTTCGCAGCCTGTTGCGGCGATTTCGGCAGCACCGATTCCGGCAACGCTGAACCTTCCGTTCGATCCTGACCAGATCAGGCAGCTTGTGATTGACGTGCTGCGGACGGTCTATGATCCAGAAATCCCGGTTGACATCTACGAACTTGGGCTGATCTACGACATCAGCGTGGAGCCGCCCGGGAACGTCCACGTGCTGATGACGCTGACCGCCCCCGCCTGCCCAGTTGCAGGAAGCCTCCCCGGCGAAGTGGAGGAGAAGTTGATGGATACACCAGGCATCACCAATGCAACGGTAGAGCTTACGTGGGAACCAGCATGGGATCGGCATTTGATGTCGGAAGAAGCAAAGCTGACGCTGGGGTTGTGGTGAGAAGGGGGATGAGTTGTTGGTCAGTGGTCAGTGGTCAGTGGTCAGTGGATAGTAGCCAGTGGTCAGTAGTCAGAGAGGCCATTCTTCATTCTTCATTTTCAACATGAAATTCAGCACTCAGGAAGAATACGGCATACGCTGCTTGCTCCGAATCGCACGTGCGGGGGTGGGGGCCAGCTTGACCATTCCTGAGATCAGCCAAGCCGAGGGGTTGTCGGATGCGAACGTGGCAAAGCTGTTGCGGATTTTGCGGCTGGGGGGATTTGTGGAAGCCACCCGAGGCCGCGTGGGGGGATACTCGCTGGCCCGCCAACCGGAAGCGATTCGCATCTCGGAAGTGCTGCATCTTCTTGGCGGAAAACTGGTGGGGGATGATTTCTGCGAAGCCTACAGCGGCGGCAGCGGCAAGCTGTGTGTGCACGCCATTGACTGCACCATTTTTTCGTTGTGGGAAACCATCCAACACGCTGTGGATCAGGCGTTAAGCCGCGTCACCCTGTATGACATGATCCCCCACACGCCGGAAGACCTTCAGCCGCATCAAAGCTCCTTCCTTCCGAATCTGCCAACGGTTGTCCAGTAAGTCGCTCAGTAATTGGTAGCCAACCACCAAACCATCAACCATCATGTCACTGTTCAGCAGAACGCCCGCCGAAGCATCACAACCGAACCGCTACGGATTACAGAAACTGCCGCCCGGACAGATGTACACCGCCAAATTTCCGGTGATGACCTACGGCCCCACACCCATGATCGAAACAGATTCTTGGCAGCTGGTACTTGGGGGGATAGTGGCCGAACGCAAAACTTGGAGTTGGGAGGAGTTTATGGAGCTTCCGCAAACAACGCTGGTTGCCGACTTCCACTGCGTCACCCACTGGTCACGGTTCGATGATGAATGGACTGGGGTGATGTTCCGCGATTTCTACGAAACAATCCGCCACCTGATCCCCCCCAGCGCCAGCCACGTGCTGCAACGTGCCTACGGCGGATATACCACCAACCTTCCGCTGGATTGGATGCTGAACGAAGATGTGATGCTTGCCCACACCTTCAACGGCCACCCACTTCCGCCAGAGCATGGCGGGCCGATGCGAGTGTTCACCCCAAAACGCTACGCTTGGAAGGGGGCCAAATGGATCCACGCGCTCGATTTTCTTGAACACGACCAGCCCGGCTTCTGGGAACAAAATGGATACAGCAACACCGCTAATCCCTGGAACGAAGAACGCTACTGGGAGTAGCCCACAACATCCCCTCCCCTCTTTCTCTATCGTTTTTCTCTATCGTTACTTTTCTTCAGGGTTGCGGCTCACCTACTTCGGAAGCACAACAAGCCTACCGCTGCTTCCTTCCAACACGTTCGCAACAACCATTCTTCCATAACCACAAGGAGTTTCCGAATGTTGAACCGCATTCTTCCCTACGCAGGCGCGTTAATGCTTGCGTTAGGCGTTGTTGTTGGTTGCTCAGAGAATACCGTTACCGAGCCAACCACCGCAACCACAACCACCGATCCCTACTACGTTCTGCGCCCCGACGTTTCTGCAATGAACGATCTGAGCGAACTTCCATCGCTTGAGGCATTGGTTGCTGGTAGCGGCGAACTTGTCACCCCGAACGGAACACCACCCGACACTGGCGTTCGCCCGGGCGGCGGGAAGGATGGGCGCGACACTGGGGTGAAACCACCAAAAGACCCACGCAACCCACGTGACACCGGGGTGAAGCCACCAAAAGATCCACGCAACCCACGTGACACTGGCGTGAAGCCACCACGTGACCCACGCGACACCGGCGTGAAGCCACCAAAAGACCCACGCAACCCGCGTGACACTGGCGTGAAGCCACCACGTGACCCACGCGACACCGGCGTGAAGCCACCAAAAGACCCACGCAACCCGCGTGACACTGGCGTAAAACCGCCAAAAGGCCCGGGCGATTATGGCCGGTTGAACATGGAGACCTACAGCCGCATCATCAAACAATTGCAGCTAAGCCGTGAGCAGGATTCCGCTGTGCGCATCTGCTTTGAGAGCTACCGCCGCTGTGTAGGTGATGCTGCAAAAACCTACGGTGCGGCGCGCCAAGCCTTAAAAAAACAACTTGATGCCGCCATGCGCGAACTCCGCTCGCAACCGAAAGGGGACGCTCGCGATGCCGCACTGAAAGCCCTTCGCGACAAATACATTGCGGACGTTACGGCAATGAACGCCAGCTATGATGCCCAAGTGAAAGAATGCCAAACCAGCTTTGAAAGCTGCGTGGCAAGCAACCTTACGCCCGACCAGCTAACGCGCTGGACTACGTTGCTGGGGACAATCAAACGATAATCTCTTGAGGGGGTTGAAATAGCTGAGGTGGAAATCAGTGATGATTTCCACCTCAGTTTTTTTGTTGGTACTCATTCCCCCCTACTCTCACTTCTACATCTGCATAATCGCTTCGGCATCCAGCATGATGCTTTTCAGGATTTGGGAAGCCATTGCTTGGTTGGTGGCCTTCTCGAACTGGCGGAGCTTCAACTCCATTTGGCCAATCAGCCGTTCCAGCTCGGGGTCTCGCTTCATTCCTTTCTGAACTCCATTTTGGTAGCTGTTGCGAAGCAATCCGATGAGTCCTTTCACTTTTGGCGGATCGGGTTGCGGGTCGAAGCCTTGCGCATCGCCGGGGCGAATAGGGCCGGCTGGGGGATCGGGTTGTGGGTTGAACCCTTTCATCACGCCGGGATTCAGGAAGGGTTGGATGGTTTCCATCAACTCCTTTGTGGCTTTCTGGACTGCGGGAAGGTAGCCTTCCCCCGCTGACGCGTTCGGCGCAAAGCCAAACCCCAGTATCATCGCTGCTGCGATTGTCAACATTGCCCGTTTCATGGTCGCTCTCCTGTTCAAATATGATTGAGGTAGTTGTCTCCACCGCGACGTGTTCTGTTCAGTGTTGCTATCAAGGTAATGGTCGGGGCTTGCTGTTGGCGTGGAATCAGTTTCCGGTAGCGGCAATTCTCGATTTGGTTTGGGTAGTCCCCCCCCTCCGCTTGCAACGTTGCTGCCAAACTTTCACACTGGGCATTGCCGATTCCCTCACTATCTTCGCGCCGCCAATGTGCGAAACCATCCTTCCAGATAACACTTACACAGTAAGGAGCAAATCAACCGATGAAGATTGGCATTCTAACCGGCGGTGGCGATGTCCCGGGGCTGAACCCCTGCATTAAAGCAGCAGTATTCCGTGCAATTGATGAAGGCTACGAAGTTGTCGGTATCCGTCGCGGGTGGCGCGGGCTGCTTCACTACAATCCCAGCGATCCATCCACCTACGCCGACAATATCATCCCGCTGGATAAACAAACCGTCCGCACCATTGACCGCACCGGCGGCACGTTTCTGCACACCAGCCGCACCAATCCCAGCAACGTGAAATTCTCGGAGGAACCGGAATTTCTTCGCGACCCAGATCACATAACCGAGGAAGCCCACGACCCGCGCCCGCGTGATTTCACCCCCCACGTCCTGAAAAATTTGGAGCATCTGGGAATCAACGTCCTGATCCCAATCGGCGGCGACGACACACTGAGCTACGGTGAGCGGCTGCACCGCGAAGGATTCCCGGTGGTTGCCATTCCCAAAACCATGGACAACGACGTGTACGGGACCGACTACTGCATCGGGTTCGGGACAGCAGTGACACGGAGCGTCCAATTCATCAACCAACTACGCACCAGCACCGGATCGCACGAGCGGATTGCGGTGATTGAACTGTTTGGCCGCAACTCCGGCGAAACCAGCCTTATCAGCTCCTACCTTGCCGGCGTTGACCGCGCCCTGATCTCCGAAGTCCCGTTCGACCCCGAACGCCTTGCCGAACAAGTCCTGCGTGACAAACGGAGCAACCCCAGCAACTACGCCATGGTCACCGTCAGCGAAGGGGCCCACATGCTTGGCGGGAAAGTGGTGGAGTACGGCGAGCAAGATGCCTACGGACACCGGAAATTGGGAGGCATTGGCCAGATTATCGGCGAGGCGTTAAAACGGCTGACCGGGGAAAATATCATCCTGCAGCAAGTTGCCTATCTGATGCGCTCTGGCGCGCCCGATGCGTTGGATTTGATGGTGGCCACCAACTTTGCCAACATGGCTGTTGATCTGATTAAAAATGGTGCGCGTGGCCGGATGGTGGCCCTGCGCGATGGAGTTTATACCCACATCCCCATGAGCGCAATCGCCAGCGGGCTGAAGCGGGTGGATGTTGATGAGCTGTACGACCCAATCGAGTACCGCCCAAAAGTCCGCAACGTGATCGGCAAACCGATGTTCCTCTACTAAATTTCCAAACCAATAAGCGCAGGGTTTCGCTCCGTGCTGTAACGTGCCAACCGAACATCGGCAACCCAACAATCAACTTCCGTATGACCTGCTCTATTCTCTCAATCGGCGACGAGCTTCTGATTGGCCAAGTGGTGAACACTAACGCTTCGTGGCTGGGGGATCAACTGACCTCGCTTGGTATCACCGTTGCGGCCATCATCAACATTGGCGACGACCGTGGGTTGATTGCTCGCGAAATCGAACGGCTGGCTTCCACAAACGATCTGCTGATTATCAGCGGCGGGCTTGGCCCCACCCACGATGACCTAACCCGTGAAGCAATCTGCGACCTGTTGGGCTGCCAGCTTCGGATTGATGAAGAACAGTTGCGCCGCATTGAGCAACGATTTGCCGAACGTGGATTGCCGATAAACGAACGGAGCATCCGCCAAGCCGCCATCCCCGAATCCTGCCGGACGATAGCCAACAACTACGGCAGTGCCCCAGGCCTATCGTTCACACTTGGGGCTTGCCGCGCCTACGCCCTTCCGGGTGTGCCGATGGAGCTGAAAGGGATTTTTGGCGATGAGATTATCGCAGAAATTGCACCCGAGGCCGACACCATTGAACGCCAAACATTGTTGATGTTTGGCCTCACCGAATCCGCCTTGGCCGACCAGCTGCAGGAATTGAACACCCTGCTGGGGGATGGCCTCACGCTGGCCTACCTCCCCGCCTTTGGCGGCATTCGGTTGCGCGCCATGCGGAATGGGAGCAAGGACAACGCAGAAGAGCGATTCAAAAAATTGGTGGAAGGGATTGCGACGCTATCGGCCAGATGGATTGTCAGCACCCGCCACGAAACAATGGCCGCAGCAGTTGGGGCACTGCTGCACGAACGTGGGCTAACGATTGCCGTGGCCGAATCCTGCACCGGCGGAACTGTTGGGATGCTGCTAACGGAAACGCCCGGCAGCAGTGCCTACTTTTTGGGCGGGGTAATCAGCTACGCAAACAGCCTAAAGCAGGGGATGCTGGGCGTTGCCGAAAGCGACTTGCAGCAGCACGGAGCCGTAAGCCAACAAGTCGCGATTGCCATGGCCCGCGGCGTGCGCCAACGCACCGGAAGCGACCTTGCGGTTGCAGTCACAGGGATTGCCGGACCCGACGGCGGCAGCCCCGAAAAACCGGTGGGGACCGTCTGGATAGCAGCCGTTAGCAGCACGCGAACAATCGTTGAACGTTTTCAGCTTGGGCGCGAACGGGAAGTGGTCCGAGCCCGTGCCGCCCACCTTGCGTTGTGGCTTGTGCAGCGGTTGGTGGTGGAAAGTGAGGAAGAAATCGTCGGCTGAAATGCTTGATGAATACGGCCACCGACACTGGCCACTACTGCACATCACACTCTCACAGCTTCCTTCCAAAACAAGTATTTAAAACCCAGAACCAACCATCATGTCGCCAGAAAACATCCAACACCTTGCTGCCGTTGTTGACAACGCAGCGATGAACCGCACCGAGATTGACCAGATTGCTGCCACGCAACCAGACCTGACAATGGAGATTGCCTATCACATCCAAGCTGCTTCGGTGGCGCGGCGGATTGGACGCGGCGAACGGCTTATCGGAATGAAAATGGGCCTAACAAGCCGCGCTAAAATGGAGCAGATGGGGGTTCACGAACCAATTTTTGGAAGGCTAACCAGCAGTATGCTGTTGGGCAACGGGGCCGTTGTGGAACACTCCACGCTGATTCATCCACGAATCGAGCCAGAGGTGGCGTTCCTTCTGGAGCGGGATATTGCTGGCCCGGTGACACCCGCCGAAGCACTTCAAGCCGTCGGCGGAGTTTGCGCTGCGTTAGAGGTGATTGACAGCCGCTACCGCGATTTCAAATTCACCCTTCCCGATGTTGTGGCCGACAACACCTCGGCGGTACTATTTGTGTTGGGGGATGTGGTGAAGCCACCGCACGCAGTGAACCTGGGCAACTTGGGAATCGTGATGGAGGTGAACGGAACGCCAGTGGAGATTGGCTCTAGCGCAGCAATTCTGGATCACCCGGCGCGCTCGTTGGCGGCGTTGGCAACCATGCTATCGCGGCGTGGCGAATCGTTGAAAGCCGGACAGATTGTGCTGGCGGGCGGGGCAACCGCAGCCGTGGCAATCAAACCCGGCGACCATATCCGCACATTGGTTGATGAACTTGGCGTGGCCGAACTGCGGATGATCTAACGCCCCGCAATCAGCCTCATCCCCCAATCTGAATCATCACCCGAACTCCATGCCCGGCAAGCTCTTGGGCCGGAAGGTGTTCCTTCGGCTTTGCGTAAACCGCTTGGCGGAACACTTCCTGGAGGGCCGAATCATCGCCACCGCTGCGGAGCACCTGGCGGAGATCGAACTCAATCGGAGAATGGAGGCAGGGCATCACCCTCCCTTCCGCCGTCAGCCGCAGCCGCGAGCACCCGCTGCAAAACGGCTGCGACATGGAGGCAATCACCCCAACCGTTCCCTGGTGCTGGTGGCCTGTGGCACGGTTGCGAAGGTGATAATCGCGGCTGATGGGAGAAGCATCATCGGGGATGCGAGCAAGCTGATACTCCCCCTCCAGAATCGCCACGATCTCCGCCATTGGAACGCACTTGTCAACCGCCCAATCATTTCCGGCAAAGGGCATAAACTCAATAAACCGCACCGCCACCGGGTGGGTGGCAGCAAACCGGGCAAACTCCAGAATTTCATCATCGTTCACCCCCCGCATCACCACAGCGTTGATTTTTAGATTGCGATACCCGGCTTGCAACGCAGCATCAATGCCATCAAGCACATCGGTCAAGGAATCGCGGCGGGTCAGTTGGCGGAAACGTTCGGGACGGAAGGTGTCAAGTGAGATGTTGATGCTATCCACCGCGTTGCGGATTGCCGGCAACGTGCGGCGCAGCAACACGGCGTTTGTGGTAATTCCCAACGTCCGCAGCCCGGGTATCTGTTTCAGCGCCACCAACAGCTTCTCGATCCCCACCCGAACTAACGGCTCCCCTCCTGTCACCCTGATTTTCTCAATCCCCATCCCCACAGCCACACGGGCAACGCGAAGTATCTCCTCAAAGCTGAGTATCTCCTCCCGTTTCTGCCAGACCATTTCCTCCACCGGCATACAGTACGCACAGCGCAAGTTGCAGCGATCCGTCACCGAGATGCGGAGGTAGGTATGTTGGCGGCCATATCGGTCGGTCAAAAGGTTCATGGCGGGAAAATACTTTCATCCGGCGACGCAGCAAACGGGATATATTCGCCAAACTGTCATGGGTAGATGAACCACTGAATCCAACAACAACACGATGACCAGAAAACCACACACCATCAACCGGGTGTTCATTGGGCGATTGCCAAGCGGTGCCGACCTTGTGGGGGCAATCACCTCTATTGCAAACGAGGAAGAGATTAAGGTTGGAACCGTTGCTGTGCACGGCTCGGTGCAACGTGCGGTGCTGACAATCCAGAACCAAGAATCCAAACAGAGCGAACGGATTGAACGTGATGGAGGGTTAGAAATTGCGGCGATGAGTGGGACGATCTCGCAGTTCAAGGCTCGCTCGCTGGCGCGGCTGAACGCTGTTCTGGCAACCCGCGACGGAGAGGTGATTGGGGGAACCGTTGCGCTGGGAACCGTTGCCCACGCCTGCGAAGTCGTCATCACCGAGCTGCACGGGGCAACCCTTTCGCGTGATTTTGACATGGAGACAGGGTTGCCGCTGTGGAAGGCCACATCGCTGTTGATTGTGCCGGAAGGGTAGTGCGTTTTCCAAATAATTCAGCAGGGCAATACTGAGATCTGAACCAAAGCACGAAACATAACATCCCCCCCTACCTGACGCAAGGGAAATTCATCGGCATTGCGATCCCTATTGTTAGAAAAGTATGTTTGCATCATCTCGTTCAGGTTACAAACAAGATAACCGTTACTCTACACCGATCAACTTTTAGGAGACTACGACAATGGGATGCGGATGCAACACACCTGTTCGATCATGGATTGATTGGGCACACCAAATGCCGGCAGAAATTCTTGATCTTATTACAATGGCTCGGTTAGGTGGCACAGCAGGCACGTTTCTGAACAGCACCACCTATAACACGCCCCCTGTGGCATGGACGGCAAATGGGATTGCGTACAATAGCGAACCTATTACAGTTGCATTAGCCACTGATAGTGGGTTAGCAATGAATCATGCTGGACAATTTAATTTTAGCCATGACCTTCGGAATCAGAGTGCATTGTTAGCCCCACCGCTGCAAAAAGTAATTTTTGCACGTGCAGGAACGCAATGGGAAAATCAGATAGGAATTGCATTTGGCGGCGTGACCTATAACGATTTGCAGTTATACTCGGGTGCGTTGAGATTGCGAAATTCGATCCCTGTCGGGCCTTGTAGATACTCGGCTTCGCGGGTGGCAATTTCGCAAACTGAAAGCACGTGAGTATAAGCTTTCGTGATAACGCTGGGACAAGAGGTGATGCCTCAGGAACAATTCCCGTAATTAGCTGGATAGGTTCGTTTACCGGAAATAGCACATTAGGGTTGACATTTAAGGAGCCTGGCCATGTGTTTTTAATGATTCGCGCCATTTCCTCAACTGGTGATTGGAGCGCGTTTGAGTTAGAGATTGAGGTCATTGAATAGGAATCAACAACAAGTACCGTTCAGTGCTTGCAGTGCTGAACAGTACGTTCATCCATAGCATACACGACTACAGAAGAGCAGAATCATGAGCATCACCAATCCATTCAATTTTGGTCCGAGTGTTGGATCAATAGGCAACTCTTCAAACAGACCGGAAGTTTCGGGTAGGATCATTGTTATTCGGAAGTGGCGTTGGAAATATAAGTATGGTATTGGGGAAAGTAATCCATTAGACCCGGGAGTAAGAGAGTATTATGACGAGTATGTTGATGTCGGTGAACCAGATGAGCCTTGGGAGCCAATCGGTGGAGGTGGTTCTACTCTAGGGGGTGGAGGCGGAGGAGTTAATCCATTTCCTGGAGGCATTAGAGTTATCTTCAAAAGTTGTGTATAAGGGAGCAAACGGCGTATCCTGAAGTGATAACCAATCACCCTCCGACGAGGAGGCCATCAGGAAACGCCGAATGCAGAAGAAAAGTACCATTTTTCCGTTG
>JADZEY010000133.1 GCA_020850315.1 Armatimonadota bacterium
GGATTTCGGGAGGCGATACTGAAATTTTTCAAGAACATCAAGAACTACAAAGCAGAGTTAGAGAGTCTTCTAACCCTGAATTTCCATATTCCCCGAATTTCGCAAACTCAAAGCACGTGAGTATAAATAACGTGTGTATGGATGCTGTCAGAAATTTATCTGTTTTAGTTGCTTGGCTCCCTTGAACAGGGTCACCGACTGTGCTTGCGGTGTGATAAGAATCGCCCCGGAACACTGGGAAAGGTACCCGGAACCATAAGCACACTCGTAGCGGCGTTGCCGCCCATCGTTGAATGTTACGATCAGGTGCGTGTATTTGCCTTGGGTCTCGAAATTCATCAGCTTCCCATCGTTCGCCCCATATTCACGCTGGAAAATCTGGAATGGGGCGTTATTATTTACCACGATCATGGCCAGCGAATTATTCTCTGATTGCTGGAGCGCAGTAACACCGCGTGCATCGTTGTTAGCAAATAACCCACTCTGGGCGGGGCCAACCGGGGTGAAATTTCCTTTCCCATCCCCTTGCAGCAATAGCCCACTTCCGGCATCATACCGTACAACATCTTGGTTCGGTCCATAGAAATTCCCCACTAAAACCAGATCAAGGTTGCCATCAGCGTTAAAATCTTGGGTTATTGTGCCAAATACAGGGGAAACCTGCGCTTGAAGAGGTAATGAGGAAAGTTTAAATTTCCCGTTCCCCAGATTTTCTATGTATGAACTGGCCATTGTTGATGCTTGCAAGCGGATAGCCGAGTCCAATCTTTTTTTGTCGAAAATTTCTTGGATTGAAGCAGCCGCGTATGATGCATACGTTGGGAATTTTCGGCGAATAAATGGTGGCATTTGCGATGCCATCGTTTGGCGACCACGCGTTGGGTATTCAATGCCACGATAATAATAGCTGGTAATAAGGTCAAGGCTGCCGTTGTCGTCGAAATCGTTGGCATATAAGCGGATTGGGTATTCTTGGCTAGCCTTCATACGAAGAGAGGTGTTTAGCCCTAAATTCCCAGCGACGTAATCCATATCGCCATCGTTGTCAAAATCCCCGGCAATAATGCTATTCCACCAGCCGTACTCTTTTTCCAATCCAGAGCTTGCTGTGGCATCCTTGAATTTTCCCTTATCGTTTCGGATTACGCGAGGTGTCATCCATTCACCAACAAGGAGTATGTCGGGGTCGTTATCGTTATCGTAATCGCTCCAGATTGCCGAGGTCACCATGCCGATGGTGTCAAGTTCGGGTGCAATTTTTGCTGTAACATCGGTGAATTTCCCTTTGTTGTTGTTCAGCAAGTAGCTGCGTGGGTTCAGCGGGTACTCACCCGGGATACAACGTCCCGCAACAAACAAGTCAAGGTCATTATCACCATCATAATCGGCAGCAATAACCGATGAACCACTGGTTAGCATCTGCGGCAATGCGTCGGCATTTTTTTTGAAATTTCCTTTCCCATCATTCAAATACAACCGATCCTGCAATTCCTGACTTTCCGCTTGATATTCATTTCCGCCGCTAACAACGTACAGGTCAAGGTCATTATCACTATCAGCATCGAAAAACAATGCTCCCATGTCTTCGCTTGCTGAGTCGGAAGCGATGCTTGGTTGATCCTGCTGCTGGAAAGTTTCATCAGATAATTGGATGAAGATTTTTCCTGGCTGGAATTTTGCACCGCCAACAAACACGTCCTCACGATTATCGCCATTAATATCACCAACAGCAATTCCAGGACCACTTCGCGAAAGACGGTTTGGAAGCAATCGTTCGCGCTCGAAATCATCCCATTTTGTGTTCTCGCGGTGATTAAAACGCAGTCCGTTATCAGCCGTAATTTCTGTGAAGAGTGTTGGCGCTTGCGATTTGTTGTTCGGCACTGCTGCCGTTGCTTCGGGCTGATTAAATGTGAAAACTTGGTTTGTTGCAACGTTGCGCACCACTTGCTCCGTCCCATCGCTCCAGATTACACGAACCGAATCAATCACCGTTGCTTGCCCAACACCAAAATGCGGAATTGGCTCCACTGAAGAGAGGTATCCGCGCGAGCGGTAGGCTTCGCGAACTTGGTGTCCACCATTAACCCATACGTCAATACGCGCTCCAATTCCTTCAGCATTTTGAGCTTTCCCGTTCAGTTTCACCCGAAAATAATTCCCCACATGATTTTCAACTGCATTGCTACGGTAAATGTAGGCAACCGAATCAAGATTATTCAGAACAAGATCAAGATCACCGTCGCGGTCAAGGTCGGCAAAGGCTGCACCATTTGTGTTAATCACTTGCGAAAACCCCCATTGATCGGTGGCCTTGCTGAAAGTGAGGTCTCCATTATTATGAAAAACATAATTCTGGAGTCGAGTTGTTGGAACTAATTTTATCGCCGAGACCTTATCCATCATTGTTCGGCTAAAATTATTGATAACGTCAAGGTTACTGACATCACGTTTATAGCCGTTTGCAACGTACAGGTCTTTATATCCATCATGGTCTAAATCTTCGAATAAGCAAGCCCAACTCCAATCGGTTTCGGCAATGCCGGATAAAAATGCGATATCGGCAAAGGTTCCATTTCCGCGATTTTTCAGCAGGATATTCCGCATCAGCTGGGTGCTATCGAACAACGGGCTATAGACTGATTGGCTTCCCATGTGGCCAAACAATCGCTTGTGGTCTTCGGGGAGCATATCCACGGCAACAATATCTAAATGCCCGTCATTATCGAAATCGGCGATATCGTTCCCCATACCGAATTCGGTAGTGTGTTTTGTGACTGCTTTTGTGGCATTCGTAAAAGTGCCGTTGCGGTTGTTGAGATAGATAATATCCCGTTCTTCAAAATCATTAGTGATGAAAATATCGGGCCATTGATCGTCGTTTACATCCCCCACACCAATGCCAAGCCCGTAGCCGCGGTCGCTGATTCCTGATTGGCTAGTAACATCGGTGAATGTATTGTTGCCGTTGTTGCGGAATAGGTGATCGGTTAATCCTTTACGGGTATAATTATCACCACGGGCATCACCGTTCACCAGAACATATACATCCAAATCGCCGTCGCGGTCGTAATCGAAAAATGCGGAATGGGTGCTGTTGGGGCTATATGCCAAACCAAATTCCTGTGCACGTTCCGTAAATGTTAAATTCCCGTTATTGATATACAAGCGGTTTGGACCATCTTGGCGGCAAATGTAGATGTCCATCCAGCCGTCAGCATTGATATCTATCATTGATACGCCAAAGCTGATCCCATCGTTTGCAATAAATCCAGCTTGTGGAGTAATATCCTCGAACTGGAGATTCCCTTTGTTTAGATACAGCTTATTCTGCATCTGCATTGATGTGAAAAATAGGTCGGGTAGGCCATCATTGTTCACGTCGCTGACCCCAACACCGCCACCATTATAGGCATAGATGAATTCTTGGATATTGAATTCTTTAGTTTCAGTAATGCGATTGGCAAAGGTTATCCCTGTTTGGCTTGGGGAAAGAAGCTCGTAGAGTTTTTGCTGCCCCTTTACCGTTGTCGGAAGCATGACTACTACGATTACCAAGCCAAGCATTAGTGATGCTATCCCGTTGCTAACGCGGGATTGGTTGCTACAAGCTATTCTATGATCAGTGACCATTCTGTTGTTGTTATTTTCTTTTTTCTGAGAACACGCCTTTGTGATAAAAGTTCCCGATTGACGCTGACGGATATGCTGTCTTGTTATCATTGTATGGTTTCCTGCCCATTTACATTTGATTCGCCGTTGAACTTAATGGTTTTTAGCAGCTTCGATCCACGGAATACCGTTACTTGAGTTGCCGTTGAAGGAACAAAAAATGACCCTGAGCACTGCGAAAGATACCCTGAACCAAAACTGCATTCATAACGGCGCTGGCTCCCATCGCCGAGTTTTACGAACAGATGGGTGTAGTTAAGCGATTTATCTACGCTCCAGAGCTGGCCTTTCGAGGCAGGGAATTGGCGTTGGAAAACTTGTGCTGGGCCGTTGTTATTTGCCACCACAGCATACAAGGTGTTGCTCCCAGCTTTGCGGGCCGAGATAAGACCGCGAGCATCGTTCGGAGCGAAAATGCCACTTTCGGCAACTGTTTCCGGCTGGAAGCCTCCTTTTCCGTTACCGCGCAGCAGAAGGCCTTGTCCCGCATCGTACAGTATCACCTCTTGGTCAGCACCATGAAAATTCCCAACCAGTAAAAGATCTAAATTCCCATCTCCGGTACAATCTTCAGCAATCATGCCAAGCGTGGGGGATGCCTGTGCCATAATTGGAAGCGGGCGTATGGCAAATTTCCCATTGCCTACATTTTCGATGTAGCTGGTGCTGAACGTTGTAGCAAAAAAGTGTTGCGCGGAATCCAATTTCTCTTTTGAGAACATGGATGAAAGTGGGGCAGCAGCAAACGCCGAAAATGTTGGGTATTTCCGGCGGATATATGCTGGCATTTGACTGCTCATTGTCATTCGGTCGCGCATTGGATATTCTGTGCCTTGATAGTAATAGGACATCACTAAATCAAGGCTACCATTTTCGTCAAAGTCGTTCGCATACAGCCGCACTGGAAATTGATGCGAGGCGTTGTGGCGCGAATTTGTGTTTAGTCCCAAATTACCTGCCACGTAATCCATATCGCCGTCGTTGTCAAAATCCCCTGCAATAATACTGTTCCACCATCCCGTCGCCGAATCTAATCCTGTGGTTGGGGTTATATCCTGAAATTTACCCTTGATATTGCGGAATAACCGTGGCGACATCCACTCGCCAACGATCAATAGGTCAACAGCGTGGTCGTTATCGGTATCAGTCCACACCGCGCCCGATACCATCCCTACGGTTTCTAGGCCCGGGGCAACTGCAGTAGTAACATCGGTAAATTTGCCTTTATCGTTCCGCAGAAGGTAGCTGCGCGGGGATTTTGGATACGCGCCAGGAACTACGCGTCCACCAACAAACAGGTCAAGGTCTCCATCCATATCATAATCGGCAGCAATCGCACAGGAGCCACTGGTAAGCATCTGCGGAAGCGAGGCAACCGAGCGGGTAAAATTCCCTTTCCCATCGTTCAGGTATAAACGGTCTTGCAGCCGTTGATCGTTTGCGTCAAATTCGCTGCCGCCGCTTACAACGTACAGGTCGTTATCGCCGTCGTTGTCGGCATCAAAAAATAACGCGCCCATGTCTTCGCTGGCGGAGTCGGCAGCAATGGCGTTCTGTCTGGTTTGCTGAAAGGTTCTATCGGGTTGCTGCAGGAAAATTTTCCCATCAATGCCTTTAGCTCCCCCAATAAAAAGGTCGTCTATATTGTCGCCATTGGCATCGGCACTGGCAATTCCGGGGCCACTTTTTGAAAAACGCCGTGGGATTAGCCGCTCTCGTTTGAAGTCATCGTACTCGCTGTTCTCTTTATGGATAAATTTCAAAATGCCGTCGGTTACTGGAGTGAAAAATGGAGTAATACCTGAAGGAGCTACCGCAACACTTGGCGCAACAGCATTAACCTGAGAAATCGTTAACGTTTGGTTGGATTGCACATTTTTTAATTGTTGGACATCCCCATTTGCCCACGTGATTTTCAGTGAATCCACTGTGGTTGCTGATGCAATGCCAAAATGCACAATTGGTTCAACCGAAGATAAGTAGCCACGGTTGCGGTATGCTTCGCGCAATTGGTGATGGCCACCGCTCCAGATTTCAACACGTGACCCAATACCTTCGGTGTTTGGAGTATTCCCGTGCAATGCAACACGCAAATAGGCATCTGGAGAAATCTGTTTGGCGTTGTTCCTGTACAAAAAAGCAACGCTATCCATATTGTTGGTTACGATGTCTAGGTCGCCGTCACGGTCTAAGTCACAAACGACTGCTCCGTTCGAGTTAATTACTTGGGTAATTCCCCACTGGTTGTTGTATTTGCTAAATGTGAGGTCACCATTATTTCGAAATATGTAGTTCTGCAAACGGGTTGTGGGGATGCTTCGGTACATGGTAACCGGGTCCATGCGTGTGCGCTGCATATTAAATGTGACATCTAAATTGGAGACATCACGTTTATAGCCATTGGTGACAAATAGGCCCTTATTGCCGTCATTGTCAAAATCTTCGAATAATGCTGCCCAACTCCAATCGGTTTCGGCGATTCCTGCAAGCTGGCCAATGTCGGTAAAGGTGCCGTTTCCCAGATTTAATTGCAGCACGTTTCGGGTCATCTGCGTGGAGTCGTAGGTGGGCGAATAAATTGGCCCAACGCCGATATGGGACATTCGGCGTTTATGGTCTTCCGGAAGCATATCAAGGCTAATGACATCTAATAATCCATCATTATTAAAATCAGCAATATCAGTTCCCATACTTGCTTGCGAAGTATGGCGCAAGGCTTGGCGCGAGGCGTTGCGGAAGGTTCCATCGTGGTTGTTCAGGTAAAGGATATCACGAATCTCAAAGTCATTGGCAAGGTAGATATCGGGCCAGCCGTCGTTATTTAGATCACCAATGGAAACGCTTTGGCAAAATCCGTTGTCGAAAATACCTGCTTCCTTTGTGACGTTCGTAAACGTGCGGTTCCCATTGTTCCGGAATAGCTGGTCTGGCTGGCCACGGAATAAATAATCAGAACTAGCGTTGCTGGAGCTTAATAATGCTTGCGGGTTATTGGAACCGCGTCCGTTTACTCCCAAGTACATATCTAGGTCGCCATCGCGGTCGTAATCAAAAAATGCAGCTTGCATACTGAATTCGTTCCAATCCAAGCCATATTCTTTCGAACGCTCGGTAAATGTTCCATCGCCATTGTTAATGAACAATTTATTCGGCTCAAATTCTTTGCAGAGATAAATGTCTAAGTCTCGGTCGCCGTCAATATCCACCATGGAAACCCCAAAGTGAACGCCTGTTGAATCGGCAACGCCAGCCGCTTGGGTAACGTCTTCAAAGCGGAAATCCCCACGATTTAGGTACAACTTGCACGAGCCTTGCGAAGAGCCAAAGAAAAGATCAGGGAGTGCGTCGCCATTGACATCGCCAGCCGCTACGCCCGCGCCATTGTAGGCATAGATGAAAACATTGATGTTGTAATTCTGCGTCTCCACAACAGGGTTTGCGAAGGTGACACCAGTTTCGCTTGGCGGGAGGAAGGTGAATAAGGGGCCTTGTTGTGCGTGTAGTTGGCTACAGCAGAAGGCAACCATCAGGATACAGCAGAGGTTCCACCATGGGAATTGGCATTGCGTTGTTGGCTTGTTGGTCATGGAAAGCAACCAGTTTGTGGGTTTGAAGACGAAGCCCGCCTTCGGTTAGCGGTACGGTTCTACAGCAGCTCAATAGTAACGATATCCCCTGGTTTCTGAAAGCCAGAATTTTCGGACAGAACAATCAAGCAGTTGGCTTTGCTGACTGACGATAACGCGCCACTGGATTGTGTGCCAGTAGTCGCAACCACCAGTTGTCCGGTTTCATCGGTGCTGAAGAACCCGCGGATGAAATGCCGTTTGCTATCGGTTTTATTGATTGGTGAGGTTAGCCGGGCGGTCATTTTCATCGGTTGTTCGGTGATTCCCAGCATGGTTCGCATTGCCGGGAGCACAAATTGCTGGAAGGTGATAACTGTGGAAACTGGATTCCCTGGTAGCCCGAACACCAACGTCCGCTGGCCGGCAACATCATACACCCCAAACATCACCGGTTTCCCCGGGCGGATGTTGACGTTGTGGAACTGTATAGCAACGCCGACATCGGGCAATGCATGTTGGACGAAGTCATACTCCCCAGCCGACACTCCGCCGGTTGTTACCAGAAGATCATAGCGTAAGCCTTGCTCAATTTTTTCCAGCAGGTCTTCGCGATCGTCGCTGGCTATCCCCAAATCAATTGGCTCGGCACCGAAGCTGTTGCACAATGCGTACAACGCCGGAAGCGAGCTGTTCCGGATTTGGCCAAGCGATGGAGTCCGAAACGGCTCAACAAGCTCATTCCCAGTTGCAAGCAACCCCACAATCGGTTTGACACGAACGGGGACGTTCACCACCCCCAACGATGCCAACACTCCAACATCGGCCGCTGTTAATCGCTTCCCCGCTGGTATCGCTTCGGCCCCTTCCTGAATATCCTCCCCAGCCGCACGCACCGATTCCCACAGGCGAATTGCGCGGCGAACCAGAACCGTGGTGTCGGCTTCGGTGGTGGCTTCAACCTCAATCACGCCGTTTGCCCCTTCCGGCAGAACCCCTCCTGTCATAATTCGCACCGCTTGGCCACGCCCCACAACACCGCTGAATGGCAAGCCCGCCGCCGATTCGCCAATCACCCGAAGGGGAGTTGGGGCATCCACTGTGGCCGAAGTGACATCTTCAGCATGGATAGCATATCCATCCATTGCCGAATTTGGCGCGGCAGGGATGTTCTGGGAGGAAACGATGGAAGTGGCCAAAATGCGCCCAGCAGCCAGCACCAACGGGACGGTTTCGGTTGGCATTGCGCGCGTGCTGCTGGCAATCACCATCGAAAGGGCTTCGGAAAATGAGATCATTGCTTGCAAGGAATGAATACTGGGGGAATGAGCATGGACAGAACAGAACGCCGGAAGCAGTTGGGTGCAAACGTACAAAAATCTTGCGGGGCAGGCGTGGTTATCCCCGCTCGATGCGGAGCAAATTGAACACGCCGATGGTGCAGAAGACGATGTTCGGCATCCACGCGGTAAGTTCGGGGGGGAAATTTGTGCCGTAGGTGAAAGTTTTGCTCACCTCATTCAGCACCATGTACAGCGCGCTTATCAACGCTGTGATTGCTATCTGCATTGCCGCACCACTTTTCCGCTGCGACGATGAAAATGGAATGCCAAAAAAGACGACAATAAACGCTGAGAAGGGGAAGGCAAAGCGGCTGTAGTAGTCAACCAGCAGTTTCTTAACATCACGCCCGCCAATTCGTTCTTGTTCAATCCGTTCGCGTAGTTCACCCAGCGTCAGTTCCTTCACGTTTTGCTGCGACAAGTTCAGCTCTTGTGGAGTGATGGGAAGGAAGCTGATTTCCCGTGTTGCGAATGGGGTTGTGGCAATCAGTTCGGGGTTGGTAAGATTGCGAGCCGTCCCATTCTGAAGTATCCAGAGCTTCCGCGCCGTGTCGTAGCGCATGGTGGCCGCATCAATTCGTTCGGTGATGCGGATGGTGGTGATGGTGTCGGTGCTAACATCAACCTCCGTTGCTGAACTCCGGTGAATGGTGCTGACCGGAACCCGCGCAGCCGTATCGAACCGCTCAAGGGCAACAGCGGTTGCTTGGTTGGTCGTAGGGTCAAAAAAATTGATGAGGAGATTGAGGGTGGGGGATATCCGCTTAAAGACGTTGTACTGCGTGCCAGTGCTGCTTTTCTCAAGGTACTTCCGCTCGATGGAGTAACGTTCTTTGTTGGTAACTGGCACAATCCAGCCGTTGAAGTAGATCATAAAACCGCTTATTAACAAGCCAAACAGCAGGATGGGGGCGGCAATTCGTTTCATGCTTCGCCCGGCGGCCCGCATGGCGGTTAGCTCGTGGGTTTGGTCCAATCGGCCAATGGTGAACAGGCTTGCCAGTAGCGTTCCAATTGGGACAATTAACTGGGTAATGTCTGGAACCGCATAGAGGTAGTAGTTCAGGATGATGGAGCCAGCAACGTTGTTGTCGTAAAATTTCCCCAGCTTCTCCATGATGTCCACGGCAATGTAGATAACCACAAACGCCAACACGCCGAACAGAAATGTTTGGATGAACTGCCGAAGGATGTAACGATCAAGACGCATGAAAGCAGGAAGGGAGAAAAATGTGTGTGGCTACTGGTTATCGAAGAATTGCATGAACTCCTGCAACGATTCAGATGTTACTGCACGAAGGCTAAGTTGGCTTAGAGTTTCGGGTACGGTAATGCTGTGAATCTTACTCTCGATATCCTCTGGCAGCTTGCCAAACCTGGTAGCCAGAAGCGCAAGAACAACTCCTCGCAATTGCTGAAGCCCTTGCTCGATGCCTTGCTCGATGCCTTGCTCGATGCCTTGCTCGATGCCTCGCTTAAATCCTATCTGCTCAATACTGGTGATGTACGGCATGGTGTTCTCCTTCTCAAATGTTGTGAATTCCATCCAGAATCGGGTTGAGAGTACTTCGGGCAATCGCATCAGCCAATCAATGAACCGGAACAGATCAAGGATTTGCTGGCGATCGTAGCCAGTTCGGTATAGCCCTTTAATCAACTCCATCTTCCATTGGTAGATCATGTCGGTGTTGCGCCGCCACTGCACCGTGCGCAGGTGCGCGGCGGTGACGGTTGCAAAGACGTTCCGGCGTTCTGTTATCGTGTCCAATCCGTCGCGAAAATCTACCAGCTTAGTGGTGGCAAATTTCAGCAGGACTTCGGTTCCCATCAATCCGTAGCTAAACTCGGCTGGCCGCCAGTTCGGATCGTTATCGGCAAGCACTGCAAAGCTGGCAACACGCCGCCGGTACAGGTCGAAAATGCGGTTGTTGTAGATATACATCCGCTCGGCAAAATCGGCATCGGGTTGCTGCTGTACCTCGATATGAATCAGCACCCAGACCTCTTCGGCTTCGGTGGTCCAGACCTTCGCCAGCGTGTCAACGTATCGCCGCCCAATTTCCGCTTCGCGTGTGATCTGCCGAAGCTCTTTGTCCAGAAACTCCGGCTGGCGTTCCCAGTCAATCTGCGAAAACGCATCAGGAAAGTAGAAGGCAAAAAATTGATCAAGGTATCCCTCGATAATCTCCTTCCAAGGGCTGTCGTAATCGTTGGGGCCTTGTTCCATTTACTGCCCCGAGTTGTTCGGCACAGGGGGGCTCGGTTTCTTTTTTTCGGCAGCTGCGGCAGCCGCTGCTTGCTTTGCCTTGCGCCGTTTGTTGTAGTCAATAGACCAGGAAAGCTGCACTTCTTTGCGGATAATTCCGCGTGCTTTCAGTGTGTCCTCGGCTGTCACGTAGCGTTGGCGGTCGGGCAGCCCGCCGCGTGCGTCGGCGGGTATCTGGCTGATTGGGATCAGTGCTTCCTCAATCCCCATCGGCGCATCGGGCAGCTTCAGGATGCTGTCGCGGTTGCTGGTAAGTTCCAGCCACGGGCCGCCACGCTTGCGGGTGAAATCGAACATATCCACGATGATGACTGGTGTTCCGGATAGCGGTACAAACCGCCCGTTCTCGCGGCGCGCGCCTTCCCCCCAATCGAACAACCATTTTGCGTCGCTCATAAATTGGCGAACGCAGGAGTGCGAGACCGGACGACCCGGCATTGCAAACTGATGGAACGCATTGCCAGCATGAAGATGAAAATTCCAGGTGTAGGGGAGCTTCCAGAACTCATTCAGCGATGAAATCCGTAGCCGCTCCTTCCAGTTTAGCGCGTACCGTCCCGGAAGCGTTGGCTTCCGTTCGGTTCCGGTGTTGCAGGCCGCAAACCGTACCAGCTTCCCGTTCTCGTAGCAAGCATAGGCTTGGAATTTATTGGAGATCATAATGATCTTTTTGATGGAGTCCGCCGCCGGATACCGCTGCGGGAAAATGGAGTACGCCCGAAGGTCGGGAATAATGGTGTCCGGCAGCGAAATCGTGTCGCCAACGTGGAAGTATCCAAATTCCTTCCGGTTCATGGTGATGATTGCCCGGTGGGCAGCGGTGTCCTTCGCGTAAGCAAACCGCTTGCGGATGGAGTCCAGGATCACCTTCGTTACGGCTACCCTTTGGTATCCAACCCGTGGAAAAATTTCCTCTTCGGTGCGTCGCTTGGCTGCAATGGCAGAATCGGCGCGGCGTGTAGAGTCGGCTTTGGCCAGCGAGTCGGCACGGCGTTGCTCTTGGCGTGCGGCTTCCCCGCCACAGGAAAGCAGCAGCAAACATGATGGTACTACCAGAAACAGTGTCCGGGTGCAAAAAGCCATGGATACAGTGGAACGATGGTTACGTTGTTGTTGGGTCTGTTGCGGTTGCGAAGACGCTTCCAAAATGAACCTTTTTGGGGAAAGAACAATGGGGGAAAAGAAAAGCGGATGCTTCGTGTGAAGAATCCGCAGTGATAGTTCGTGATAGTTCCAGAAAGGGGGAACGTAGGGGGCTACAACGTTGCTCCAATTTTCAGTTTTTCGGTGCGTTCGGCCAGTTTCAGCGCGGTGATGATTGGCTCAAGCCCGCCTTCAACAACCTCCACCAGCGGATGGTTTTTGTCGTCACCAGTCAGCCGGTGGTCGGTCACGCGGTTTTGGGGCCAGTTGTAGGTTCGGATTTTATCGGAACGGTCGCCGCTTCCCACCATCTCCTTCCGCTGGGCTGCATACGCGCTGTCCCGTTTCTCACGCTCCATCTCGTACAATTTTGCGCGAAGCATCTTCATTGCCCGCTCCCGGTTTTGCAGCTGGGAACGCTCCTGCTGGCACGCTACCACAACGCCGGTTGGGGTGTGAGTAAGCCGCACTGCCGTTTCCACCTTGTTCACGTTCTGTCCCCCTTTGCCCCCCGATCGGAATGTGTCCAGCTGGATGTCGGCGGGGTTGATGTCAATCTCAACATCCTCCACTTCTGGCAAAATTGCCACGGTGGCTGCCGAGGTATGCACCCGGCCCTGCGCCTCGGTTGCGGGGACCCGTTGCACCCGGTGTACCCCCGATTCCCATTTCATGGTTCCGAACACTTCTTCGCCACTCAGCTGGAACACAACTTCCTTGAACCCTCCCAGGTCGCTCTCGCTGAAATCCAAAAGCTCCAGCCGCCAGTTTTTCCGCTCAGCAAACCGGGTGTACATTCGGTACAAGTCGCCGGCAAACAGCGCGGCTTCTTCGCCGCCGGTTCCGGCACGGACTTCCACAATACAGTTTTTGGTATCGTCGGGGTCCGGGGGGATCAGAAGAATCCGGATTTCCTCCTCCATCGTCTCCTTCCGGTTGCGAAGCTCGGCAAACTCTATTTCCGCCATTTCGCGAAGCTCGGGGTCGCCAACGGAGTTCATCAGCTCCTTTGCTCCGTCAAGATCGTTCATCAGTTTGCGGTAGCTGTGGTATGCCTCCACGATTGGCGCAAGCTGCTTCTGCTGGCGGCCAAGTTCGCGGTAGGCCTTCATGTCGTTGAATATCCCGGGATCGGCAAGGCGTTGCTCAATCTCCTCGTGGCGGCGGGCGATATGCGTTAGTTTATCAAGCATGATGTTGGTTCTGTAAAAAAAACGGCCAGCAATCTACATCTCTCATACCGAACTGGCTGTTCGGATATGAATCAACGAAGGATTGAAGCAAGGATTGAAGCGATGAACCTGTGCAGGTGGATTCTTCTTTGAAGCAATGCTGTATCTTTCCTGCATCAATGCCAACCCCCAAACCATATTGCCGAGGGTGTTGCTGGGCAGCCGTTGCGGTTGTGCTGCTGGCCGCCGCTTGGTTGCCGGGATGCTCATCGGGGCGAATACCACAGACGCGGGAACAAGCACGCAGGGCGACAGCGGTGGAGCGTGGCCGCATCGAGTATCACTTTCTGCGTGGCTCAACATTCCAGATGCAAGGGGAATTTCACAGAGCCATTGGCGAGTTCCAGCGGGTGCTTCGGGTAGATGCGGCTTACGGCCCTGCGTTGGCCGCCATTGCCCGCTGCTGGCAACGCCTTGGCCACCCCGACAGTGCGTTGCAGTATGCTGCGGCAGCTGTGCAGGCAAATCCTGAGTATCTGCCATCGCGCCAGCACTACGCCGAACTGTTGGCCACCAATGGGGAGTTTGATTCGGCTGCGGCCCAGTGCCAGTTTATCTTGGCGCGCCAGCCTTACAACACCAACGCACACTACATGATTGCGGTCATCATGCAGGGGCGGGATCCGGCGCAAGCCATCAGCCACTACGAGTTTCTGCGCCGAACCACCGAAGACGATTACGACCTTCTGCTGAACCTTGCCGAACTCTATCTAAACACCGCCCAGTTTGCCAACGCCGCCTCCACACTCCGTGACGCAGTGGAGTTGGCACCAGGCGATCCCGATGTTTACGTCATGCTGATTGATGCCTACCGGCGGGATTCCGATTGGAGCGGGATGATGGATGTGGTGGAGCTTGCCACAAACCGCATTGGGGATAGTGCTTCGGTGGAGGAGTTTTTTCTGGATCGTTTATCGGACTTCACCGACAACCGCGATGCAGGGCTGAGTATCGGTGTGGCGCAACGTGAGTATGGCCTTCGGCTTGCCGCTGCTGCGGCCAGCCGTTCGGCTTCTTGGCGGGTGAAACTGCACGCTGGGATTGTCCTTCACGCGGCGGATTCTTCGCTGCTTCGTGCCGACACGTTGGCCCGGCAGGGGCTATCAAGCAAGGAATGCACCCCGCTGGAATGGGAAGTGGTTGCCGATGAATGGATTGCACGTGGTGGGGCGGTGCGTGCCTTGCGGGTGCTGCTGCCGGCGGGATGGAGGTTGCCGAAAAACTCCACAATCCCGCTGACGCTGGGGCAACTGTACAGCGAAGCCGCCCGCCCCGACAGCGCCGAATGGTACACCCGATTAGCTACCACCTTGTTCCCCGGGGATGCCGACGGATGGAGCCAGCTTGGCGAGTTGCTGGAACAGCAAGGGCGGCTAAATGAAGCATACCAAGCGTGGGATCGAGTGATAGAGTATGAGAGCGATGACCTTCCGACGCTTTGCCGTTACGCCGTCTCCCTTGCCGACCACTCCATCCGCCTTGACGACGCGCTTCGGATGGCGCAGCTTGCGTTGCGGCTGAACGATTCCCTTGCCATCTGCCACGATGCCGTCGGCTGGGTTCTTCTTCGGATGGATAACGCACAGCAATCGTTGCCCCACCTTGAACGTGCTGCGGCGATGGGCCCAGCCTCACTCATCATATTCCAGCATCTGGCCCAAGCCTACGAAGCACTTGGCTATCCAGAAAAAGCTCGTGTGGCATGGGAGAAGGCGGAGAGGTAAGGGGGGGGAGTGGAAAGGCGATAGGGGCAATTCTTAGATTCTGTCGGACGGCAACTCAAGGTTCTGTGGTAATCCTACGCGCATAAAGAATCGCGCAAAGGCTTGCGATAGGTGTTCCCGATACGGGGGGAGTAATCGCAGATGTCCCCCGCAGTCCTTGGATAAGTTTTGCATGAATGATTTTGGAAGAGAAAAGATTCGGCTAAAGTCCACAACACGAAGCCCCATTGAGAGACTTCCAAGCTCACACTTCGACAACAGGGCGTACCGTGGTATGTACCCTTTATTGATCTGCTTTGGCTAATCCCTTTTCATGATCCCGGATGATATTTGTTCTTGAACATCCCAATGAGGGCAAAGGATCACCTCATCCACCTTTCCTTCATGCGCAAGGTCGCACGACTGTGTCATAATAATGACATCGAACAACGTGACATCGGCACTGATTTTGCCTTCGGTGATTTGTGTCATTAAACTGGCATCCGGTAGAAGAACCGGGCATTGAAAAAAAATATCTCCCTGCTCAAGTGTTCCTCCATCTACCTGCGAATACCAAGGATACTCCATTCTAGCACCACTCCTCAATCTGGTTGTAATCAATCTCTTCATCTACAATCATTCGGAATTCCGCTTGCTGTACACTGTTCACCGCTACCTGTACCTTCAAGGTCTGCAAGGGGGCAAACGTTGGTTCTTGCGGTGGCTCAATTATCTCAACAAGGATTTCCGCTTCCTCTTTTGCAAGGATTTTCTCCATCCTTAACCAGGTTGCAAACATCTCTGAGAATAGTTCCTCATTCTGTTGATGAAGCAACCCCCCTCCAGTAGCCCGTTGGAACGGACGAGCCACTGCAACATGGTGGGGGTGAAGCTGGCGTGTCCATGCTTCTGGCATGGCTGCCGCAGCTAATGATGATTCCAGCCAGCCGTTCACCGAGGGAGTCACGATCATTGTTGAACCTCTCCTACTTCTTTGATGAGTTCTCGGGTCTTGTCGGTTATTGCTGCTTCGAACATATCCTCAAGGTGATTGTGCGCTCGGTTAAGCCAATCAAAGGCCTTATTGATCGGCGGGGGGGAGTGCTGTGTAGCGAAATCTAGATCAATCATGAAGGAGTCGCCATCATGATCGGGATGGTTGATTGTGCCGACGTGAAGGATGAACACTGCGTTTTCATCGTTGTAGGGAAGCTCGGTGCGTTGCAACCAACTCTGGCTCTTCTTGCCAGAAGGTTCAGGGACGACTGGGTAAGCATTAAGGTATTCATTGGTTCGGACGTTCTTGCCGGGAATATCAATTCGATTGATGTACCGTAACCCTATTCGCACAAACTTCTCTGGGTTTGCAACTTCCTGATAGGCGTTCAGCCCTACTTCGATCAAGGAACGAAACTGTTCCCATGATTGATACGGCCGAAGCTGGTTCACAGATAAAAAATGATGCCCAAGTTGCACCAGAGAGTGCTCGTCGTTTGATACGAACTGCATGATTCGAGCCTGCTTGTATAACTCCTTCAGTACTTCTTCGGCAAATACTTCTCCGAATTCTACAGGGACTCCGTCGCGGCTTCTCTTTGTAGGGAACTGATCTCGAAGATGCTCATAGACTAACCCTGGAATTGTCAAATCCCATTCTATTGCAGGATCAAATCGAAATTCGCAGACCGCCTCCACAATAGGAGACTTCTCGTAGGTTTTTCTCATATGTGTTTGTACAATTCTATCATGTAGCTTTTGAGGAAGGCGGTTGGTGTAGAACCAAGCACGTCAGCAAACTACTACTTACCTTCCATTTCTCGCGGTTATCCTCAACTCAACGGAGGTTGCGAAAGTTTTTTGCTGCCATTCCAACGTTGCCCCCTTCTTTGTCGCTCAACTGCTTCTATTCATTTCATTTGCTTTCTACTTCAACCCTGTCTCCATCAAAAATTCTGGCTGCACGTTCACGCCGCCAACTTTCCGCCACGTGTGGTCTTCCAGCGAGCAGAGCAGCCAGGCGAAGTTGATCGGGAAGCCGGGGGCGGCTACGTTCGGATGGTAGCCTTTCACAATCACCACTGCGTCATCTTGATAGACTGGCGTTATCACTTCCGGATCGGTTAGACTGGTGTAGATATACTGGGTTCCGAAGCCGGGGCGGGGCATATCGAAAAACAGATAGAGTTCCTCCTGCGTGGCGGCGTGTTCGTGGGGGGGCCAGCTTGTCCAGTTTCCCGGATTCGAGAGTGTGACCCCGGTCAGCAGCTTGGCCCCCTGGACGTTTTCGGCAATCACCTTGTGGATTTCGCGGTAGTACGGTTCGGCTCCGACTTTCAAGTACATCCCTTCCTGCTGGCGCGCTTCCTGATGGTTCACCCATTGGGCTGGATACTCACATTCGGTTGGCGCGCTCCCCTCAAAAATATCTATCGAGCTGTCGGTGGCCACCGTGAACTCGGCATCGCGCGGCACATAGACTCCATCGAACCGTGCCACGGCAAACGTTTGTTCGCCAACCGTCACGGTTCCTTCGCCATGCAGCACCAGCAGCGTGGTTTCGCGTCCATCATTCCGGGCTGTGATGCGTGGGGTTTCGGCATCAAGGATGATTCTTCCCGCCGAAATAAAGCGGAAATCAGTGTTTTCCGGCGAAATAACGATGTTCCGCCCTTTCATTTCGGCGGTGTTGCGGACTACCCAGGGATGCTGTGACATGGCTGCGGCTGATTGCTTGTTGAACGAAGTTGTTATGCGAACAGGGCGTTCGGCGATGCCCAAAGATACACAGGGATTCCCCCGCCGTGTTCATTCACAACGTTCCGTAAACCGGGACGCTCTGGATGCCGCCAATCCGCTATCTTGCTCCCAATCCAAAACAACAACCGAAACCGAACCGACCGTGATCCTGACCGACACCGAAATCCTGCAAGCCATTGATAGTGGCGACATCGTTATCCACCCCTACCGCCGCGAGTACTTGGGGACCAACAGCTACGATGTTCATCTTGGCGAGTGGCTTGCCACCTACGATACCGAGGAGTTGGACGCGCGCCGCCACAACACCATCACCACCTTCCAGATTCCTGATGAGGGATATGTGCTGCGGCCCGAGCGGTTTTACTTGGGGGTGACGGTGGAGTACACCGAATCGCACAAGCACGTCCCGTTTCTGGAGGGGAAAAGCTCCATTGGCCGGTTGGGGATTGATATCCACGCCACAGCAGGGAAGGGGGACGTGGGGTTCTGCAACCACTGGACGCTGGAGATTTCCGTGAAGCAGCCGATCCGCGTCTATGCCGGAATGCCGATTGGCCAGCTTATCTACTTTGAAGTGAAGGGGGATGTTGAAGTCCCCTACAACGTAAAAGGAAGTGCCAAATACAACGCCCGCACCGACAAGCCAGTAGAAAGCATGATGTGGAAGAATTTCGAGGAGAAAATGATGATGGAGTTGGAGAAATAACCTATTCAGCCAAGCGTACCCCAACCGCAAAGGGGTGGTTGATCCTATGTCCAGCATCCCCAACGAAATTGTTGAACGTGTCCGTCTGGAGGCGAACATCGTTGATGTTATCAGCGATTATGTTCGCCTTCGCCGTACCGGGAAAAATTGGACTGGGCTTTGCCCCTTCCATGATGACAAACGCCCCTCGTTTGCGGTGGAGCCGGTGCGGGGTATTTACAAATGCTTCTCCTGCGGGAAAGGGGGGAACGTCTTCACCTTCCTCACCGAAAAAAATGGTTGGACCTTCCCCGAATCGGTTCGCCACCTTGCCGCGCAGCTTGGTATCGAAATTCCCGAAGACCACGCCGACCGCGAACAATACACCGAGAACGAACGTCTTGCCGCCGCAATCCGCGAGGCCGCCCGGTTCTACTATAGCACACTCCGCTCCGATTCTGGGCTTCCGGCGCAAGCCTACTTCAAAGGGCGGGGATTCACCGATGAAACGATCCTTCGCTTCGGCTTGGGCTACGCCCCCGACGAGTGGGAAACGTTGCTGAAACGGCTTACCGAACAAGGCTTCACCAACCAAGAATTGGAGAAAGCGGGGCTGATATTAAAACGTGAGGGGCGCGCCGGATGGTACGACCGATTCCGCGGGCGCACCATGTTCCCAATTTTTGGGGCAACCGGGCGGGTGATCGGGTTCGGCGCGCGGCGGATGAATGAGGATCCCAACCAGCCGAAATACATCAACACCCCCGAAACCCCGATCTATCAAAAAAGTCGCGTTCTCTACGGGCTGTTCCAGGCAAAAGACTCCATCCGCAAACGGGAGTTAGCGCTGTTTGTGGAGGGGTACGCCGATGTCATCTCACTGCACCAAGCTGGTGTGGATATCGCGATCGCCACCTGCGGAACGGCCATGACCCCCGACCATGCCGAGCTTATCCGCCGATACACCAACCGTGTGGTGCTGATTTTCGACAGCGACCGCGCCGGCGAAGCCGCAACCGAGCGGGGGATTGATGTGTTGCTGCGCCACGGCTTGGATGTCTCGGTGATGCGCCTGCCGAACGGTGAGGATCCTGATACTTTTATCCAGAAATTTGGCGCGAAGGAGTTCGAACAGCGCGTTGCCGCCAGCGTCTCCTTCCTTGAGTTCCGCGCACGTTCGATGAAAATAGCGGGGGATTTCGACGCGCCCGAGCGGAAGGCCGATGCAATCCGCAGCATTGTTGGCGCAATCGCGCTGATCCCCGACACGCTGAAACGGGAGCTGTACGTCCAGAAGCTGGCCGCCGATTACCATTTGCCGGAAACACTGCTAACGCAGGAATTAGCGCGTGCCGTTGGAACCCAATCCACACGCCGCCCGCGCCAGCTTCCAGCAGCACCTCAGCCTGCACTGCCAGCCGACCCAGCTCCCGCCGATGCGGCACAGGAGGATGGAGCTTTGCAAACGGCTGCGGTTGCAACGGTTCCCCAGCAACAAGCACTTCTCCCGGACTTGCAGCCGTCAGTGCTTCGCAAGCCGATTACCCCAGCGGAGCTTCCGCCGGAGGAGTTCGGCTTGCTGAAAGTGTTGGTTCGTGGCGATCAGCAATTGCTGGAGCACGTCTTTGCTCACATTGATCCCGACGATTTCACCCACCACGTCACGCGCGAGCTTGTTGGGCTTATCCTGGCCCACTACGTCAACCAGCGTTCCTTTGTGCTGGATGATTTGTTGATGGAGGAAATGAACCCCGAACTGCGCGACCTTGTGACGCTGCTGGCAATCGAGCGGGAGACAATCAGCACACACTGGAGCCGATGGGATCCTGAGTTGCGCGAGCCGAACTACTGGAAAATTGCCCGCGACTGCTTGGTGCGGATTGCAAAAGCAAGCGAGCGTCGTCAGTTCCAAACAATCCAGGAAGAGTTGTTGAAGTTGGATAGCGACCAGACGTTGGCCGAAGAGGAGCGGGAGGAGAAAAAAAGAGCGTACTTCCAGCGAATCCGCGAGCTGAATGACTGGCATCGGAACTTATCGGCGTTGCAGGAAGGATAGTCGGGGCAGCACATGGCAACATTCTGGTAGTGTCAGGAAAACTCACTTGACGGCGGCCATTTGGTTGAATAACTTGGTATCTATGATGAAATCAATTCGCGCTTTGTCGCTTTGGGGGTTGGCCGTGGGGCTTGGTGGTGTGCTTGCTGCTTGCCAACCGTTCCGCAACTTCACCACCTACTACAACCTGTTCTACAACATGGAACGGATTATGGATGAGGTGGAGGATGAGCTGCTCTACATCCGTGAGCAAAAAATGCCGGAACCCTCCTACGTGATTCCCTACGACGACCAATCCCTTACCGGGCTGCGGGTGTTCAACCACCTTGACCGCCGCACCATGAACCCGGAGGAAACCCGTGCCAACAAAATCAAGTTAGACTCCATTCTGCTGAAAGGGAGCAAGCTGCTGGTGCGCAGCGCGAAAAGCGACTACGTACCGGATGCCATCTACTACATTGGCAAGGCGTATTTCTACGAGCGGGATTGGTATCTATCCCAGAAAAAGTGCGAAGAGCTTATCAACAACTACCCCCAAAGCTACTGGTACCCCGACGCGCACCTGCTGCTGGCAATGAACCAGATGCAACAGGGGAATCTTGAAGCTGCCGAACCAACCATCAGCAAGTGCATTGACGTTGCGTGGGGGCGCAAGCGGGCCGATATTCTGTCGGAAGCCTTCCGGCTGAACGCTGATTTGTACGTTGGTACCGGCGATTTCCAGAAAGCACTGAAGCCCTACCAACGCGCAATGCTCCTTTCCACCGATGGCGAGGAACTGGCCCGCTGGCAGTATGAGATGGGCTTACTCCATTTCCGCAACGCCGATTTTGAGCAAGCACTGACTGAGTTCAACAAGGTTGATGATTACTCACCCGACCTTCTGACCGAGTTCCAAACTGGCCTGCAACGCGCCGTGACGCTTCGGACGCTTGGCCGCCACGACCAAGCCAAACAGCAGCTTGATGAACTGCGCGATGATGACAATTACGAACCCTGGTTCGCGCTGGTGGAGCTTGAACGGCTGAATCTTGCCGCCGACCAACCTGGCGGCGAAGAACTAAGCGATAGCACAATCAAAGTGATTGACTCGCTGGCAAAAGGGAAAAACTTCGCCACGTATGGGGTTTATGAGCGGGGGATGCGGGCGTTCCGGGCGGGGAATTACAAGGAAGCACACACAAACTTCGTGCGGGTGCAATCGGTGCAAGCTCCGTTCCAACGCCGCGCACAGCGTTACGCGCAAATTTTGGGCGATTACGTGGAGAGCCAGAATAAACTGATGCGGTTCATGATGCGCCCGGTTGACAATTTTGGCGAACGGGAACGCTCTATCGCTGCCGATGCCTACTACACCATTGCCCGTGTGTTTGCCGCGCTGAACAAGCCGGACTCCATCGAATACTTCTACAACAAATCCAGCGAGTGGGCCCCGGAAGGGAGCGTTGAAGCCGCCCGTGCAATCTACGCCCGCTCGATGGTGGCGCGCAGCAAAGGACGCACCGCCTTCAGCGATTCGCTGCTGCAAGTGTTGGCCGATGGCTACGCCGGCACCGAGTACGGAACCGATGCCCGCACGCGGCTTGGCTACACCGACTATTCACGCCAGGACACCGCCCGCGATGTGTACGCTTCCGGCGTTAGCAACATGAAAGTGGGGGAGAATGGAAAGGCGTTGATGCAGTTCGAGCGGGTGATCCGCGATTTCTCAGCATCGGAGTACGCGCCGCGCGCCTACTACGGCATTGGATTGATCTACGAAACCAAGCTCTTCAATCTGGATAGCGCGTTGGCCTACTACGCCAAAATCATGGAGTTGTACCCGGGAACCGAGCAAGCAATCGCCGTGAAACCGATGGTGGAGGCGGCCTTGATGAAACGGAACAAGCCCGCAACCCAGCCGGAAGATGGCGGCGGTGTCTCCCCACCCGATGGTGGCTTGATTCCGCTTGACCAGGAATCAAGCATTCCGGCAACTGTCCCCGCCGAAAGCGTTGCCCCAGTGGATCCCAACAACCCAGCGGTGATTGACCCCAACAACCCACGCGCCTTGCAGGTTCCCCCGGGCGGAGCGGTGATGCCCACCGACATGCGGGTAAGGTTCCCCACCAACGTCCGCGACCTCCGGAACCCGGTGGACGCTGCGCCGCTGATAGACTCCACCGGGAAGCCAGTGAAAAAACCGTAGCGTTGCACACCCCACCCAGGGGCCGCCCGACAATTTGTCGCCAAGGCTTGGGTGCGGTGGCCACGAAGCCTTTTGTAGTTTTGCCCACGCCATGTATCAACAGCACGTCCCGATCACACGCTCCCAACAGGTAGCCCAGAACGTCCACGTTCTTGAATTCCAATCCGAAGCCATTGCTGCCCAGGCAATCCCCGGGCAGTTTCTGAACATCCGTCCCAGCCGTTTTTACGATCCTTTCCTTCGCCGCGCCTACAGCATCCATCGGGTGGTGGATGACCGATTAGAAATTATCTACAACGTTGTCGGGAAAGGATCGGCACTGTTTGCCGAGGCAAAAGTGGGGGAGACGCTGGATATTCTGGGGCCGCTTGGAACTCCATTTCATCTGGAAGGTGAGTTCCACCGTGCGGTGCTGGTTTCTGGCGGTGTGGGGATTGCGCCAATGCCATTTCTGGGTGACTGGTTGCTGAAACAGGGGAAGCAGGTGGCCAACATCTACGGCGCGCGCACCGCCGCAATGATTGCCGACGATGGCCGCCTTCACAACGCCCGCTACGCTACCGACGACGGCTCGCTTGGCTACCGTGGCAACGTTGTCGGGTTGCTGGATCAGTTCCTTGCCGACGAAGGTGCCGACGGGTTGCGCGTGTTTGCCTGCGGCCCAAACAAAATGCTGATGGCCCTGGGGGATTTCTGCCAACTGCGGGGGGTTCCGCTTGAGGTGTCGTTGGAGTGCCAAATGGCTTGCGGTATCGGCATCTGCCAGGGGTGCCCGGTGGAGATGGCCACCGGCGAACGTAAGTACACGCTGGTCTGCACCCATGGCCCCAACTACAACTACAACGACATCCGGCTGGAATCCATTCCGGCAGTGCATTGATTGGGGGGACAGTGGTGAGTAGTCAGTGGTGAGTAGTCAGTGGTCAGCTGCAAAAGCACTCCTTCAACGTAGTGGTTGCGGGGTGTTTGTTCTCTGCTGGATATGCTCTGGGGTCATGCTGTGTGCTGAGAGACTGCCGAAGCATCTCTTCCTGATTGATGCCACGCCAAAAGGGATGAGTTGACCCACCGAACGGGCAAGCTTATTGCCTATCCATCAACCGCGATTTCCGAAGCCCAATTCCCGACTTCCAAAACCCGACAACTGACATGACAGAACTTCAGATACGAAATGCCCGATTCAAGAATCCTGTGCTGACCGCATCGGGAACGTTTGGATATGGCTTAGAGTGCCCCGATTTGTTCGATGTTTCGCGGCTTGGCGGGGTGGTCACCAAAAGCATCAGCCGCAAACCGCGCGACGGCAACCCCCCGCAGCGAATCGCCGAAACCTCTAGCGGCGGAATGCTGAACTCCATCGGCTTGGCAAACGTTGGGGTGGATGTCTTCTTGGATCAGAAACTCCCCGCGTTGATAGAGCGCAAGGCCACGGTGATTGTGAACATTGCCGCAAGCTCGGTGGAGGAATACTGCTACGTGCTGGAGCGTTGCGAAGAGCATGAAGGGATTGATGGCTACGAGATCAACGTCAGCTGCCCGAATGTGAAAGATGGGGGGCTGAGTTTCGGCACAGACTGCCCTGCGGTGGCCCAGATCACACGCGAACTTCGCAGCCGAACCGACCGATTCCTATCAATGAAGCTGACCCCCAACGTCACCTCAATCGGTGAGTTTGCGCGCGCTTGCGAGGCCGAAGGTGCCGATGCCGTAAGCTGCGTGAACACCTTCATCGGGATGGACATTGACGTTGGCACCCGCCGCCCAAAAATTGCGACGATCACCGGCGGCTACAGCGGCCCTGCCATTTTGCCAATGGCCCTGGCAAAGGTGTATGAAGTGCGCAAAGCCGTCAAGATTCCGATCATCGGGATTGGTGGGATTATGACCGCCCAGGATGCCATTAAATTCTTGGTTGTTGGGGCCTCGCTCATTCAGCTTGGCACCGTCCTGTTTGTTGACCCCATGGCTGCAACCACCGTTGTGAAAGGGATTGAAGAGTACATGCAGCAGAACGGATTCAGCCAGATCAACGACCTTATCGGCGCGCTTGACGTGACCATGCAGCCAAGCCTTGTGGCCGCAGGATGGAGTTGAGAATGGTAGTAGTTGCTGAGTAGTAACTGACCTTACGCAAAGCCAAGGTCAGTGGTCAGTGGTCAGTGGTCAGTGGTCAGTGGTCAGTTGCAAAGAGGGTCATTAGTCACTCACCTTAGGCAGCATTTGGAATAGTGAGCAGTTGGCCGTTCAGTGGCTCCACTCATACTTCGACGGGGCTCAGCATGAGCGGAGGGTGTTGTCAGGTGGAACACCCAGATACTGCAATCGCCAAGCTCCAGCATGATTCCGCGTAAGGTGAGTGAGTAAGCCACACCTGCTTGGGAGAGGGCAGGGAAGCTGGAATTGCCTTCCGCTCTGGCGGTCTCCAATTTTTCAATAACCCGATAAATCCGTTCCCGCTTTGATTATCCGCCGCGTTGACCCGAACGAAACCCGCATTATCACGCTGGAAGAACGGAAGCCCTCCGTTCCTTTTGGCGAGTATTTGAAGCAGCTGAACGACGTGCAACGCGATGCCGTCACCACGGTTGATGGCCCCAGCCTGATTGTTGCTGGGGCTGGTTCCGGCAAAACCCGCGTGCTCACGTTTCGGGTGGCGTATCTGCTGTCGCAGGGGGTGAACGCCCGGAACATTCTGGCACTGACCTTCACCAACAAAGCGGCTGCCGAAATGAAAGAACGGATCAGCACGTTGGTGGATGAATCGCAAGCCCGCCCCCTTTGGATGGGAACGTTTCACTCCATCTTCAGCCGCATTCTTCGCCGCGAAGCCGAACGCCTGAACTACACCAGCAGCTTCACTATCTACGACACCGACGACTCCGTTTCGGTGGTGCGTGCGGCCATGGCCGAGCATGGTATCTCCACGCAGGATTTCTCCCCGAAGATGTTCCTTTCCCGCATCTCTTCCGCCAAAAATTCCCTTGTCCGCCCGCAAGCCTATCTGCGGAACGCGTTCGATTACATCGAACAAAAAGTTGGGCCGGTGTACGAGACCTACGAGGCCAAACTGCGGGGGAGCAACGCCATGGATTTTGATGATCTGTTGGTGAAGACCATCGAGTTGTTCGAGCGTTATCCCGAGGTGTTGGCGCGGTACCAGGAGCAGTTCCGGTACATCTTGATTGATGAGTATCAGGACACCAACCGGGCGCAGTACATGGTGGTGAAACTGCTTGCTGCGCGCCACGGGAATATCTGCGTGGTGGGGGATGATGCCCAGTCAATCTACCGTTTCCGTGGTGCCGACATCCGGAACATTCTTGATTTTGAGCGGGACTATCCAAACCACCGCATCTTCCGGTTGGAGCAGAACTACCGCTCCACAAAAAACATCCTGACGGCTGCCGATGATGTCATCAAAAACAATCGGAATCAAATCCGCAAAACGCTGTGGACCGAGAACGACATCGGCGAAAAACTGCGCGTGGTGACACTGCGCGACGAGCGGGAAGAAGGGGAGGAGTTAGCAAAGCTGATCCAGCGTGAATCGCGGCGCGGGCGGACTCTGAACGACGTTGCTGTGCTGTACCGAACCAACTCCCAATCCCTTTCCATCGAAGACGCGCTTCGCCGTGCCAACATCCCCTACGGGCTGGTTGGCGGGGTTGCATTCTACAAACGGAAGGAGGTGAAAGACGCGCTTTCCTACATGCGCCTTCTGGTGAACGACCGCGACGACGAAGCCTTCCTGCGTGCGGTGAACACGCCAGCGCGGGGGGTGGGGGAAGTGACCATCAAGCGATTGCGGAGCTTTGCAGCGGCAAAAGAGCAATCGCTGATGGAGGTCTCCCGAAACCCAAAACAGGTTCCGGATTTGACCCCACGGGTGGGGAACATCCTCTCCAAATTTGTTGAGCTTATTGATGCCCGTCGCCGCACTCTATCGGACCTTCCGCTTGCCGAATCCATGCGGATGCTGTTAAGCGAAAGCGGCCTGCTGCAAAGCTACCGCGACGAAGGAACGCCGGAAGCGATTGCCCGCTGGGACAACGTGCAGCGGATACTGTCGCACGTGGCGGAGTACGCCGCCGACAATCCCGAATCCACGCTGGATCAATACTTGCAAGACATCTCCCTGATGTCCGATGCCGACAGCTACGATGCCCTTGCCGAGCGTGTGACGCTGATGACGATTCACTCGGCAAAGGGGTTAGAGTTTGGGTTGGTGGTGGTGGTGGGAATGGAAGAGGGGTTGTTCCCAATCGGCAACGCGGCGCAAAATCAGGAGGAGCTTGAGGAGGAGCGGCGGTTGTTCTACGTGGCGGTGACGCGGGCGAAGGAACATCTGATCTTAACCAACTGCGAGCGGCGGTATCGCTTTGGCGAACTTAGCTACCCGACCCCTTCGCGGTTTCTGAACGAGATTCGTTCGGAGGTGCTGGAGTTCAACGCAACCGCGCCGCCACGGCCATCGGCAGGGGGGGGAAGGGAAGCCGGCGGATTTAGGATGGCCGAGAGCGGCCGTCAATGGAGTGCTTCGCGGCAGCAGCCGCAACCCCGCCCGGCCGCGCCAATTAGCAAGGCTCCGCCGCACCATGAGTACGACCAAACCTCACCCGATCATGGCAGCGACGACTTGGGCGGGGGGGATGATTTCTCGCAGATGCCAAAGGAAATTCGTGTGGGGAGCGTGGTGGTTCACCCCCAGTTTGGGCGGGGAAAAGTGGAGCTGGTGGTGGGCACCGGCGACCGCACAAAACTGACCGTTCGGTTCGACTCAGTGGGGCGGAAACAGCTGATGTTAAAATTTTCTCACCTTCGGGTGGTGTGATGTGTGACGCGGCGGCGGTTCCATCCGTTATGAATGATGAAAGGCAGTAGGCACTGGCCTCTATTGGTTGAAATGGCTGATCAATCCCGGCCCGAAAGGGTCGGGATTGTTCGGTAAAACCCCCGCCCCAGCGTGCGAAGATTCACACAAGAGAGAAATTTTTCTTGTTTCGTGAGGTACGGTCAACGTATTATCGCCGCATCCAACGGAGAAAAGTGATAGAGGCATACCTGATCGCCGCTGCAAGGCGGTGGTGAAATGCCAGCCTTTTTTATCTTTGCCATCCGTTGTTGCGCGTTCAGAGGTCGTTCTTTCCTTACTCACACAAGCCTATTGTCCTAACCGAACCGACTGCACCCATTCACGCGTTGTACGCAAACACGTTAAGGCCGTGCAGTTGGCAGCCGCAAAGGCATCTGGCCTTGTGCCCACAAGAAAGATCTTGGGTCACAGCGCACTCTCTCTGCATCTACATCTTTCCTAAAAAAAACGTTACTCGTTGCTCAACGCACGTAAGCGCTGATCGTTCACTTTTCTTCCTCTCACAAAGGAACCATACGCTATGTCCAAAGGTGGTGCTGGTAAGGTCTATTTCGTACTCTACCTTGCCGTCATTCTTGAGCTTCTTATCATCTTCATCGAACGCGATGAGGCTGAAGAGAACCTTCGCAAGCAGCAGCAAGAAGCTATCCAGATCGTGCAGACGATTCTTTCGCAGTTGCAAACTGGCAGTGGCGCCAGCGGCATCACTGTGAACCCAAAAGACCAAATCGTTCTGGATCCCGATAACGCCAAAAATGTCCGTAACTACGAGGCCAAAGTCTCGGTTGGTGATCCGCGGGCGCAGTTCGAGTTCAACGGCAAACAGGTGAAAGGGGATGATATTCCAATCTTGGAGTACATCGTCTCCCATATTGCTGATGAAAACAAACCCGAAACTGAGCTTGGAGCCGACACTACCGACCTGTTGGGCGACCCCAACACCGTCATCTTCAAAGCCGCTTTGGGAACCGAATATGATGGCTACATCAACCCGCGCCCGCTGTTTGGCGGAAGCGCGCCGGCACCAAGTGGTGATGTCCCGTACTTCACCATGAATGAGGTTCGCACGCAGGAAGAAATTGCCCGTGGGCAACGGGTGAAAGTCTTCAACATCAGCTTCCAACCAAACCGTGGGAAAGGGTGGTATCGCCTACGCATGTACTCCAAAACCAACAAAATCGTTGGCATCACCAACCCAAAACCCAGCGATTATGATACCGTGCGGATTGGCACCGTGAAGCTGACGGTGAAGCAGCTGAAGAACGTCCGTAAAGCCTTGGTGAAGCAAAAAGGGCAGATGGACGCTACGGTGAATCTTGAAGGTGTGCTGCAACTTATTGATGATCTTCTCACCCCCGGAAAAACCGATCAAATGGGGGGGAATATCTCCGGAAACTCCTTCAACGTCCTTGTAAAACAACCGTTGATTGTTACGCAAGACCCTGTGGCAAGCTGGGAGTATGGCCGTGATACCATCTTCTGGTACACCGGCGCGCCGCTGCGGCTGCGCGTAAAACTGGGCCCCAAAGATGGCTCGCGCGATGTCCCACTGGGTACATTGACCGAGATTGACAAAGTGAATAACCGCTACGAGGCTGAGTTCGCTTCCTTACCGGAAGGTGCCCAAAGCATCACTGCACAAGCACGCAATACCGTCGGCCAAAGTGCTGTTGATGAACGCGTCGTGATTGTCCAACGCCCAGAGCTGAAAACCGCACGCTACCGTGGATCGAAAGCTGTTGTGGGAAGCAAGTACAACCCAACCAGCGAGTGGAAAAGCACCGACATTCCGCCAAGCGATTACCAGACTGTGGTCACGATTGATAATCGCCAAGTCTTCGATCAATCCGGAACCAACTTTAAGCCAGCCGAGCTTCCCAACGATTTGATTATTGGCGATGCCGTTCGCGAAATCA
>JADZEY010000134.1 GCA_020850315.1 Armatimonadota bacterium
ATGTCGGCTCATCGCATCCTGGGGCTGGAGAAGGTCCCAAGGGTTTGGCTGTTCGCCAATTAAAGCGGTACGTGAGCTGGGTTCAGAACGTCGTGAGACAGTTCGGTCCCTATCCTATGCGGGCGAAGGAAACTTGAGGGGTGTCGCTCTTAGTACGAGAGGACCGGAGTGACTGGACCTATAGTGCACCAGTTGTCACGCCAGTGGCACGGCTGGGTAGCTATGTCCAGAAAGGATAAGCGCTGAACGCATCTAAGCACGAAGCCTACCCCAAGATAAGGTTTCCCTATCTGCGCAAGCAGATCTGAAGGCTCCTGGGAGATGACCAGGTTGATAGGCTCTCGGTGGAAGCATGGTAACATGTTGAGCCAAGGAGTACTAATAAGCCGTGAGACTTTCCTGAATTTATTTTTTATTG
This sequence comes from Armatimonadota bacterium, assembly GCA_020850315.1. GTDB lineage: Bacteria > Bacteroidota > Ignavibacteria > OLB7 > OLB7 > OLB7. The sequence continues at coordinate 419 of JADZEY010000134.1, forward strand.
ACCGCAGGTTCACATTAGTCGCGGACGCTAATCAGAGCGTCAGCATGACTCGGTGATGCCGACCAATGGTAATGATCCGCAGATACTTTTTACCAAGACCTTTGATTCCTTGACAATTTTTGGTGGTGATTGCGCAGGGGAAACACCTTTTCCCATTCCGAACAGAGAAGTTAAGCCCTGCTGCGCCGATGGTACTATACTGGTAACGGTATGGGAGAGTAGGTCGCCGCCAAGATTTTTTACTAAAGCCTCTTGAAGTTTTTTCAAGAGGCTTTTTTGCTATGTTTATATCAATGGCAATCACGGACGCACAACCATTATAACCATGACAAAAATATATGAACACAAACTATGTTCGCTGGGAACAACGCTTTAGCAATTATAATAAAGCCTTTGAAAAACTAGAGCAAGCTGTTAGAAAAATCAAAGAAGACTACCTACCCAATGATGAAAAGTATATTGATGCAGATGCTTTTCTCGATGATATTATTAAAGAAGGAGTGATCCAACGATTCGAATACACACATGAGTTGGCTTGGAATGTGATGAAGGATTTTTTAACACAAGCTGGCAACACAAATATCTATGGATCAAGGGACGCAACCAGAGAAGCATTTGCAGCAGATCTGATAGTTGATGGCGATCTTTGGATGGAGATGATAAAAAGCCGTAACCAAACAGCTCATACTTATAATGAGAAAACAGCTGATGACATTTTTTCTAAAATAATCAATGAATACTATCCCCTATTTATTCACTTTAGAGATACAATGGAAGGCTTAAGAAGCAAGCAGTAAAAATAGCACACAATGAAGTTCGGTCTCAAAGAAAGCACTATAGAAGCCATACAGAATGTATTTGCAAAATATCCGCAAGTGGAAACAGCAATACTCTATGGCTCGCGAGCCATGGAAAGTTTTCGAAACGGTTCAGATATAGATATTACACTGGTGGGTGATGCACTGGACTTTTCATGCCTGCTTCAAATAGAGCTTACCATAGACGATCTGCTGCTCCCTTACAAAATAGATCTTTCTATCTTTCACCAAATCACAAACCCTGAGTTAAAAGAGCAGATAAATCAACTGGGTGTTTTTTTCTACCAAAAGAGAAGTCTGATGCCCTAACACGGAAAACAAAAAGTAAAATCCTATCTATTTCTTCATCCAGTGGGTTACAATGCAGACAATATCTATTCGAAAATTCCACCACCATTCTTGTTGCTTACCATCTCCACATGTGGAATCCCATCCTCATCATACGGCTCCCCCACAACTCTGAACCCAAACTCCATGTAAAATTTCTCTAAGTGCTGCTGCGCTGAAATCCTTACTCCTTGATTTGGATACTTTTCTGTAATCCAAGCCATCCCTTCCTTCAGTAATTCTTTTCCTAATCCTATCCCTCGCGCTTCCGGTGCAGTAATTACTCTACCGATGGACGGTTCGTTATATTTTTTTCCAGGATGCACAATTCGTAAATAAGCGATTATTTCCTCTGCTCCATTCTTCCCTAAAAGATGATCGGCATGAATATCCAGATAATCAGCATCAAGATAGACGCAGTTCTGTTCGATAGTGAAAACGCGCTGGCGTAAATTCATGGCATCGTACAGATCACGAGCCGTTAAATCATCAAAACGGCGACGATGCCAGCGCACCCCGTTTTCTCCTTCAATCACACCGCCATCTGCTGGAATTCCGTCAATACTGAAGCTATTTTTTTGCTGACGATATTCCACTAATTCTTTCTCCCCTTTCTTTTTTGCCCAATCTGCTAACGTCTGGCGTTCGTGTCGAAGCTCCATAATTGGCACGCCAAAGCCGCAAGACGTTTGGACTTGCTGAATATCCATGAAAAAAATCTGACGGATTCCAGGAAGGGAAGGAAATTGTGGGATAAGCATCGCCCATTCATCATCGGTTGGCTGAATAATTCTTGCATTGCCGTACAACCGAAGAATGCGGGGAATCTTGGAAAAACTGCAAAACATAACCGTTACGCGTCCATTCTGGCGAACGTGCGCTGCCGTTTCATTTCCGCTGCCAGTTAGATCTAACCAGATGGCGGTGGTGCTGCTAACACACCGAAATGTGTTGACCCCTTTGGGTGAAAGGCTGACACGCCCGGTTATCGGGGCTGTGGCAACAAAAAAAACTGGCTGGTCGGCAATAAATTGCTGAAGCGATTGGCTGAGTTCGCTGTAGAAAGTGGCCATGGCTTTTTCACGACTCAATGTTATCGAATAAATGCTTCCCGTTCCAATCCCAAAAACTCCAACGCTGTTCCGCTCAATAAGCGTTCTCGAATTTCTGGCGTTAATTCCTGCATGGATTCGATTAACTCACCGGGATGATGCTCGCCAAGTGGAAAGGGATAATCGGAACCAAGCATGATCCGCTCGGCAGTGAATAATTCCAACATGTACCGAAGCACTGCGGGGTCGTGAACCAGCGAATCGAAATACAGGCGATGGAGATAATCGCGTGGCTCGGTTTGGGTGTTGACTTGCACAAGGTCGGGCCGCACGTGGAAGCCATGTTCGATGCGCCCAATTGTTGCCGGGAACGAGCCACCACCGTGAGCAAAACAGAAGCGCAACCGTGGGAACCGATCCAGCACGCCACCGAACATAATCGAACAAATCGCCAGCGATGTCTCGGCAGGCATTCCCACCAGCCAGGGAAGCCAGTAACGGGGCATTTTCTCTTTGGCCATCATATCCCACGGGTGCACAAAAATTGCTGCATCCAAATCTTGCGCGGCTTCATAGACGGCGAATAATGCTGGTTCATCAAGGTTCCAGTCGTTCACATGCGAGCCGATTTGCACCCCACGCATCCCCAATTCTTTCACGCACCGCTCAAGCTCTTTCACCGCTAATTCTGGGGATTGCATCGGGATTGTTCCAAGCCCCGCAAACCGCTGCGGATATTCGGCAATAACCCCAGCAATGTGGTCGTTCAGCAGCATGGAAAAGTCCAAAGCGTGTTCCGGTTTCGCCCAATAACTGAACATCACCGGCACAGTGGAAAGCACCTGAACATCCACATGATCGCCGTCGCACTCACCTATTCGCGTTTGCGGATCCCAGCAGTTTTGCTGCACCTCGCGGAAGAATCGGTCATCAATCATCATCGTTCCACAGCAGGGCTTGTGATGCTCCATGCGTATCCATCCCCCGTAGCCATATCGCTCGCGCAAGTCGGGCCAACGTTCGGGAAGGATGTGTGTGTGGATATCTATTTTCATCGGGAATTTGGGATTGTGCAGTGTTGTGTGGCGCATATCAGTACCAGAGGAGCGTGCAACGGTGCGCCCGCTCCTCTCCTACTTTATTTTTTTCTGATTTTTTTTATGCTGCCATTACTGGTGGCTGCATCACGGTGCCGCAGTTGTTGCAGGTCCGCAGTTCTTCGCTGGCCCAAAACGCTTCCATCACCGGTTTTAATTGCGTGGTGATGTCGGTGAGCGGGAAAAATGCTTCGTAGAGTTTGTTGTTGCAGCCTTCGCAGTACCATTGCAGCCCGTCTTGCTCCCCTTCGCGGCGGCGGCGTTCCACCACCAACCCGACGGTGTTAGCTTTGCGCTGTGGCGAGTGTGGGACCCGTGGGGGAAGCAAAAAAATATCCCCTTCTTTTATTTCGATGTCGCGAATTACTCCATCTTCCACCACGCGAACCACAATGTCCCCTTCTAACTGGTAGAACAGTTCTTCGCCATCCTCAACGTGGAAATCTTTGCGGGCGTTTGGGCCGCCAACCACCATCACCATGAACTCGGGATGATCTTCCTTCCAGATCTGTTCGTTGCCAACGGGTGGTTTCAGCTTGTGGCGGTTTTCGTCAATCCATTGCTTCAGGTTGAATGCGGTAAGTGCCATGGTTGGCTTCTCCTATTGGATAGATGATTCGGTTGATGTTTTCTCTTGGCGCGGCAGTTGCCAATATCGGATTCTTTTGCCAGTTGCCAGCACTGTTGTGGTCGTGCTATCTCTCTGCTTGCTCTGTTACTCCTTCACCCGCGCCAACGCTTCCACAAACCGCCAGACTTCATCGAAGGTGTTGTACATCGGCACCGGAGCCACGCGAACAACATCGGGGGTGCGGAAGTCGGCAATCACCCCTTGCCATTTCAGTGCTTCGGTGATGCGGCGCGCGTCGCCACGGGCGCGGATGGAAAGTTGGCAACCACGGTCGGCGGCGGTGCGTGGGGTGATACTGGTGTATCGCCCGTCGCCAATCTGATCCACTAAAAACTCTAGATAGCCAGTTAGCAACCGCGATTTAGCCGTCAGCCGCTCCATCCCAACTTGGTTGAATAAATCCAACGCAACTTTGTGCGCAGCCATTGGCAGCACTTGCGCGTTGCTCAGTTGCCAGCCCGCGGCTCCATGCTGCGGGATAAATTCGGGATTCATATCGAATCGCGTTTTTGGTTCAACGCCCCACCATCCGGCAAAGCGCGGAAGCTCCGGCGCGAAGGCGTGGCGTTGGTGAACAAAGCAGCCAGAGGTTCCGCCGGGGCCGCTGTTTAGGTATTTGTAGGTACACCACACCGCAAAGTCAACATCCCAATCATGCAGCTGCATCAGCAAGTTTCCGGCAGCGTGGGCAAGGTCGAACCCAACAACACACCCTTGCTGATGGGCGGCGTGGGTGATGCGTGCCATGTTGAAGGCTTGCCCTGTGTAGTAGTTCACTCCGCCAAGCATCACCAGTGCAATCCCGTGGCCGTGCTGTTGCAGAAGCTCCTCGATGTCCTCGGTTCGGACGGCATCTTCCCCCTGGCGGGGGCGAAGCAACATCACCGCGTCGTCGGGATTGTGGCCGTGGAAGGCGGCTTGGCTGCGGACGGCGTACAGATCGGAAGGGAAGGCGTTTTCTTCAATCAAAATCCGGTAGCGTTCGCGGGTGGGGCGGTAGAAACTGACCATCATCAGATGGAGGTTTGTTGTGAGTGTGTTCATCACCACAACTTCCCCCGGCTTGGCCCCCACCAACCGTGCGGCTGGCTCGCGGAACATCTCATGGTAGCTGTACCACGGATGTTTAGATTCAAAATGACCATCCACCCCGAACTCAGCCCAATCCTTCAGTTCCTGCTCGATTGCTGCACGAGTTCCTTTCGGCTGTAATCCCAGGGAGTTTCCGCACAGGTAAATGAATTCCTCACCTCCGACAGTTTTTGGGATGTGATACTGGCCGCGAAGCTCGGCAAGGGGATCGTTGCGGTCCATCTGCAGGGCAAAATCACGGTCGGTGGAGTAGGCCACCGGCGGTTGTTCGATTGATGCTTCCATGGTGTGTGATACGTCTCGGGAATGTCTGTTAGTTGAACTCTATTTATGGGAAGATACTGCATGAATGTTTTGGTTGCTCACCTCCGCTCATGCTGAGCAGTATGAGCGGAGCCACCGGACGGGCAAGGTTTCACTCTTGCCCTCGTTCGCTGCCTGCCCTCACCCCAACCCTCTCCCAAGCTGAGGTCGCTACTGCTTCCACTTCATTCGTCCGCTGGGAGAGGGAGCCAGAGCCGAAAAAGGAAAAGTGAGATGCTTCGGCTTCTCGCCGAATCTCACCTCCGCTCATGCTGAG
>JADZEY010000135.1 GCA_020850315.1 Armatimonadota bacterium
CTGATGCAGGAATACCCTCTCTTCTTCCCCCCTCTCTGTGTCCTCTGTGCCTCTGTGGTTTTTCCCAAGAGAATGAACCACAGAGACACAGAGAGCACAGAGAGAAGAAAGAGAGGGAGGCTATCCGGGGGGGGGCGCTCCCATTACAGGCGAACTCTATCTGAGCCGAACATTGAAGAACCAGAGGTGGGATGGAGTTCCGACTCTCCGTCCCACCTCTGGTTGTTATTGGCCTCCACACTGGTTAATCGAACTCCATCCCCTCGTACATTTTTTCAATCCGCTGGCCGTAGATTTTCTCCACTTCCTTCCGTTTCACTTTCAGCGTTGGGGTCAGCATGTGGTTCTCCACGGTGAACGGTTCGGGAAGCAGATCGAAGCGGCGCACCCGCTCGAACGCCGACAAATCCCGCTGAAGCCGCTTGATGTCCGCCTCCACCGCCAGCACCGCCGCGTCGTGATCCAGAATTTCCTCACGGACAACCATGTTGTGAATATCCCCCACCTTCATTCCTTGCGATTGCAGCACCTCCTTCAGCACGTCGAAGTCGGGAACAATCAGCGCGGTCAGGTAGGGGCGGTCGTCGCCGATCAGCATGATCTGGTCAATCAATGGGCTGTGGAGCAATGCCGACTCAATCGGCCCCGGGGCAATGTTTTTGCCGCCGCTGCTGACCAGAAGGTGCTTTTTCCGGTCGGTGATTTTCAGGTAGCCCTCGGCATCAATCACGCCGATGTCACCGGTGTGAAGCCACCCTTGCGGGTCAATGGCCTCGGCGGTTGCTTCGGGGTTGTTGTAGTAGCCCTGCATCACGTGCGGCCCACGCGTCAGGATTTCACCATCGGGGGCAATCATCACTTCTATATTTGGAAGCGGTTTCCCGACCGTTCCCAATCGTGGTTTGGTGTAGGGGTTGGCACTGATAACCGGGGAAGATTCGGTCATCCCGTAGCCTTCAATCACCGGAAGCCCTGCGGCAAAAAAGAACTGGCCCACGCTGTGGGGAAGCGCGGCCCCGCCGCTGACAAAAAAGCGAATCCGCCCCCCCATCTTCTCCCGAATTTTTGCAAACACCAGTTTATCGGCCAACGCGTACTTCCCGGAAAGCACCAGTCCCGGCTTTTTTCCGGCTTGCTCCATCTGGAATTTTTCAATCCCAATCTCCAACGCCCATTGGAACACTTTCCGGTTTTTCTCGGGCCCTTCGGCAACCTGTTTTTCCACCCCGGCTTTAATCCGCTCGAACAGGCGTGGCACGCTGGTCATCAAGGTTGGGCGGACTTCGGTAAGGTTGGTGCGGACGGTGTCAATCGAATCGGCAAAGGCAATGGTGGCCCCGCACGCCATGCAGGTGTAGTATCCCCCAAGCCGCTCGTAGGAATGGCAGAGCGGCAAGTAACTGAGCACCACATCCGTTTCGGTGATGGCAGGGAAGGCCGCGGCGGCACCTTGGATATTGGCCACAAGGTTCCCGTGCGAGAGCACCACCCCTTTCGGGTGGCCCGTGGTTCCGCTGGTGTAGATCAGCGTCAGCATATCGGCGGGCTCAATCTCGGCAATCAAATTCTCCAGCTGGCCCGGAACCGCAGTGGCAAGCCGTGCGCCATCGTCAAGCATTTGTTGGAAGGAGACAATTGTTCGCCCAGCCGCTTCTGGCTGGCGTGCGGTAAGCTCCGGCTGCATCACAATAATGTGGCGCAGGGTTGGGATGTTGGCAACCACTTTCAACAATTTGCTTAGCTGAAGTTGGTTGGAGCAGACCACTGCTTTCACCCGTGCGTCGTTGAAGATGTACTCAATCTGGGCAGGGGTCAGGATTGGGAAGATGGGGACATCGGCAACGCCGCTACACGCGCAGGCAAGATCGGTGACAACCCACTCCAGTCGGTTTTCGGACATCAGCCCGATGTGGTCGCCACGGGAAATTCCCAACGAGCGGAGTGCCAGCGCGAGGGCCTCCACCTGTTGATGAAGCTCACCGTAGGCGATGTCCACGTACTTACCATTAACCTTCCGTTGGAACGCCGGTTTGGTGCTGTTGCCAAAGCGCGTAACCACCTGGGCAAACATCTTGGCAATGGTGTTGAAGTTGATCAGCAGCGGCATAGCGAGTATTCCCTCCTCAAAAAAAAGTAGATAGGCCTGATGGATTGTGCTGGCAGTAGGGCGCAAGCATACGGCCAGCACGCCACTACTCGGTCGCTGGGTTGGCGTTGCTGCGCGGCCTTGCAACCTTCAGATGTTGGGCGCGGGCAATCACCGCAAACTGGGTGCGGTTAATCGTTTTTCCGATCTCGGCTGCGGTCTTCTTCCCGTATAATTTTCGGACGACGGCATCTTCCTCCTTTGTCCAAACGCGCGGCATTTCGCGCGGAGTTGTTAGCCCTAATTTTTCGGCCCGCACCCGCACCGCTGGGATTGTCCGATCCAGCAGCTGGCCAAGCTCGCGTGCGGTGGTTGTGGGATAAAGTTGGCAAAGTTGCTCATCTTCCTCCGGGGTCCATGGGCGATTGTTCGGGCGGGGATAGTAGCCAAGCTCGCGTGCGGCTTTCAGCACCTGGGAATGTGCCAACCCCAATTGGATGGACATGTTCAACATACTGATCTCCCCCAAGTTTTTGGCAATCCACTTCCGCTCCTGCGCGGTCATTTTTCTGCTTGACTTGCTTAGGCCAATTCTTCCGGCTTTAATCTCCACGGCATCAATCGTGCGGTCCAGTTCGGCGGCAAGCTCGGATGAGGTGGCGGTTCCGTAGTGCTTGCGTAGCCACTCAATTTCCTGCTTAGTCCAGGGGCGTGTTGTGGCATTGGTTAGTTTCAGGGTAATCAGCCGTTGCCGGACTGACATTTCGGAGCGACCCAATTTGTCGGCGATATACTTGGCTGTTCGCTTGGCGTAGTTGTGCTTCACAAAAACATCTTCACGGTAGCTCCAGCGTTTCCCCCGCCCGTTCACCCCCAAGCGCAATGCGCGTTGTTGGATGCTGGCGCGTGGGCGATCCAGAAGCTGCATCAAGAAAGTTGAGCCTTTGGTGGGATACCATTTCTTCACGTGTGCATCTTCTTCGGCGGTCCATTCGCGGCGTTCGCGGGGGCCGGTTGGTTTCCGCGAGCGGGCGTTTTCCCACGTGTTCGGTTTCAGCGTTTGTGGCTGGGTAGCGCTGGTTGAGCGTTGGCGTTGTCGTTGCACTGTTTTGGTACTGCTTTGAATTGGATTCTGAATAGAAATGTTGCTGATCGTCCGGGGGTGAAGGAGAACTCACTGGGTGAATGAGAAATCACTATCCCATCCGCACGACTTTCACGGTTTGAACCACTGGCAGATTGCGGAGCGCGTCCAGTGCCTCGGGGGATATGTCGCCATCAATTCGGATAACGGTTAAGGCATCGCCGGAATCTTGACACCGCCCCAACGATACGTCGCTGATGTTGATGTTTTGCTGGGCCAGCACGCCCCCCATTGCTGCCAGCACGCCAGGGCGGTCGGCACCGCGAAGCAACAACAGCACGCCGGAAAGAGCCACATCTAACCACAGGTTATCAAACATCACCAAGCGGACATCGTCGCGGCCAAACAAGGTTACGGCTGCGTGGTGCGATTGGCTGCCGTGCTGCTGGCTGGCGACCACTTCGGCAGCAATCAGCGTTTGGTAGCGGGGGTGTTCCCCTTCCCCAACCGCTTCCACGGTAATGCCAGCCGACGCAGCAATCCGTGCGGCGTTAATCTCATTCACCGCTCCGTTTTGGCGTTGGCACAGCACCCCGGCCAGCAGTGCGGCCTCTAAGCCTTGCATGATTTGGGTGGCATCTGGGCCGTGGGCAATCAAGTTGAAGTGGTTAGCATTGGGGCCGCCAAGTTGGGCAAGCAGATTGCCAAGCAACCGCGTGGCGCGCATCATTGGGCGGGCGGCACTCATCAGGCAATCTTCCATTCCGTGGGCATTGACCACGCCACGCGCACCGCGCCCTTCAAAAAATTCTGACATCTGCACGGCGATATCCACCGCAACGCGCTCCTGGGCTTCGTGGGTGCTGGCGGCAATGTGGGGCGTGGCCACCACGTTCGGATGCTCCATCAGTGCCACCGGAAACGTTGGCGGTTCGCTGCTGAAAACATCTAACGCTGCGCCGGCAATCTGGCCGCTGTTCAGTGCTTCCAGCAAGGCGGCTTCATCAACAATTCCGCCGCGGGCGCAGTTGATGATGAACGCTCCGTGTGGCATCCGTGCCAGTTCAGCAGTGCCAATCAGCCCACGGGTGGAGGCCATCAGGGGGATGTGGATGGTGATAATCTGGCACGACTCCACCATCTCCTCGAAGGTGGTTGACTCAATCCCCAGCGCACGAATGGCTTCGGGGGAAAGGACCGGGTCGTAGCCAACAATCTGCGCCTGAAACGAAGCGATTCGGGCAGCGACTTCGCGCCCTATTCGCCCCAACCCCAACACACCAACCCGTTTGCCGAACAGTTCGGTTCCCACAAACGTTTTCCGATCCCACTGCCCCTGGCGGATGCTGGCGTTGGCGGCAGGGATTTTCCGCAGCAAGGCCATCAGCATGGCAAGGGTGTGTTCGGCGGCGGAGATGGTGTTTCCCCCTGGGGTGTTCATCACCAGGATTCCCCGCTCGGTTGCGGCAACAACATCAATGTTATCAACGCCAGCACCGGCGCGACCAATGGCCAACATCCGTGGCATCGCCTCAATCATTTCCCGGTCAACCATCACCGCGCTCCGGACAATCAGCCCTTCGTAGTCGGGAAGCATTGCTATCAGCTCCTGGCGGGAAATTCCACCAGCCCGAACGGTTTCGATTCCGTGCGTGTTCAGCACCGCATCGCATTGGCGGCTGACGTTATCGGCAAGTAGCACCCGCATCGGTTATGCCCCCCCTTGCCGCTGCCGTGCGGCTTGGTTAAACACCCCTTGTGCCGCAGCCAAACCCGCCCCTTCTGGATGCTGATGCCCGATGTCACTTAAGGCACTCTCGATTGCGAACAGGATACTCAGCATATCAGCTTCGTCGTAGTATCCCAGATGAGAGACACGGAAAATTTTCCCTTTCAAGCTCTCCTGTCCGGCAGCCACCGTCACACGGTATTGTTCTTTCAGCAGCTTCATAAACGCACCTCCATGTTCAGGGAGGGTGATGGAGGTGACGGCATTGGAGGAGGGGGAAGCGAACAACCGCAATCCCAATGCCAGCGCGCCAGCACGCAATGCTGCGGCCAACCGGCCATGCCGCGCCCAAACGTTTTCAACCCCCTCGTGACGGATCATCTGAAGTGCTTCGTCCAGCCCAAGCATCAAGGTGATTGCCGGGGTCCAGGGGGTGTCGTCGGCTTTCAGCGAATCGCGTGCTTCGGCAAGGTTGAAGTAAAATTTTGGAAGAGTGGAGGTTTGGTTGAACTCCCAAGCGCGTTGGCTTAGGGCAATAAACGCAAGGCCTGGGGGGATCATCAGCCCTTTTTGCGAGCCAGTGACAACAACATCAATATCCCAATCATCGAACCGCATTTCGTGGGCACCAACGGCGGTGATTCCATCAACCATCACAAGCCCTGGGTATCCCTGCTGGCGGAGCGCGGCGGTGATTGCTTGAACATCGGTGAAGACCCCGGTGGAGGTCTCGCTGTGGGTTAGGCAGACGGCGCGAGTTGCCGGATGCTGCGCCAGCATTTCCAGGATCTGCTGCGGGGTTGCGGCGGTTCCCCACGGAACGGCAAGTTGGTGGGGGGTTAGGCCGTAGGCCTGTGCTATTTCCCCCCAACGTTCGCCAAACTTCCCGCCGTTTACGAACACCAGTTCATCCCCCGCCGACAGGGTGTTGACGATTGCAGCCTCCATTGCCCCGGTTCCGCTGCTGGTAAGGGTTAGCACTGGCTGGGCGGTGCAGAACAGGTACTTCAGGTTATCGCTAACGCGGCGGATAACGTCACGGAACTCATCGGTTCGGTGATGGATAATCGGCTGCGCCATCCGCAGCATCACGGGTTCGGGCACGGGCGTTGGGCCGGGCGTAAACAGTCGGGTTTTCATGGATGTCTAATCCGGTGGTTTATCTGGTTATGCAGCAAACAGTCGTTGATGCTTTCTCCTCACCCCCCCTCGCTCTTTCCCTTCAGACTCCCATTCTTTCGGCTCAAACCTCCCCTTTCCCTTTCAGCCAAAGCTCCAGCGTGGCAAGCAAGGCCGGAAGATTATGCTTTGTTTGGCTAGAAAAGGGGATAATATCCACGCAGAAGCGGAAATCAGCAAGCAAGGTTTTCACCTCTTGGCGGCGAAGTTCGGCTTGTGCTGCGGAGACTTTATCGTGCTTGGTTAAGACCACCACAAAAGGGCGGCTGATAGATTCCAGATACTGGAACAGCTCGCGATCCAGCGCGGTTGGCTCGTGGCGGATATCCACCAGCGAAGCTATCAGCCGAAGCTGTTGGCGGCTGCGGACGTAGGTATCAATCAGCTTTCCCCACTCCTCCCGTTCGGTTTTGGCAACTTTTGCGTAGCCATATCCCGGAAGATCCACAAAGTGGAAGCGGGCGTTGACGCGGAAGAAATTGATCTGGCGAGTTTTCCCAGGGGTTGCGCTGACTTTTGCCAGCTTGCTTCGCCCCGTTAGCGTGTTGAGCAGCGAGGATTTCCCAACGTTCGAGCGGCCAGCAAACGCAACTTCGGCAAAGCTGGTGTTGGGAAATTGGCTGGGGGCAGCCGCGCCGATAATAAACTCGGATGTAGTAATGCGAAGCATTCAATAAGCCTGTGAACAAACGCTGCCGCGCCACAGCAACGCGGCAGCATAACAATGACTCCAAAGAAAGTGGTAGCTATGAGTTTGGAGAGAAAGGCCAAGCCGCAAGGGGTTGGTTTTAGCTACTCGTCGTCGTCGCCCCAGCCACCGCGTCGGCTATCGGAGCGGTCGTAGCGGTCGCCGCCGCTGTTGCCGCGTCCACCACGGTCGTTGCGGTCACGGCCACGGCTGCGGTCGCCACCACGCCCGCCATCCCCGCCGCCATAACCTCCTCCACCTCGGTTGCCGTCGCGATTACCATCACGGTTGCCATCGCCTCTTGATTCTCCCCATCCACCACGGTATCCACCGCCAGAGCGTGGGCGTTCCTCGCGTGGACGGGCTTCATTGACGGTTAGTGCGCGGCCGCGCCATTCCTTGCCGTTCATTTCTTGGATTGCGTGCTGGCCATCCTCATCCTGCTCCATTTCAATAAATCCGAACCCGCGCGAACGCCCGGTTTCGCGATCCATCACAATGCTTGCCGATGTTACTGGGCCGTACTGTTCAAATGCTTCGCGAAGTTCCTGATCGGTAACTGCAAACGCGAGGTTTCCAACATAGATGTTCATTCTGCCAAGGGAGTATGAAAGTTGATTGAGGAGAAATTTGCTGGGCTGACTGGTCTTATCACAAAGTAGTCTGGTAACACTGCGAAGCAGCTGAGCGAACAGCAGAACACACGAACACGACCACCAATGATTTAAGCGAAGCCTGCAAACGACCAAGCCTTCCATACGGTAGCGTAGGAAGGCTTGGCGGCAAAAATTGGAATGTTTTACAACTTGGCCAAGCAGTTTTTTTGCAAAGCCATCTTCTTGTTCTGAATTATCCCTTTGCCTGATCGCCATCGGCTGCGGTTTCGGCAGCTGGAGCTTCAGTAGTGGGCTGTTCTTCGGTGGCAGCGTCGGCAACCGGTGCTGTTTCTGCGGCAGTTGTCTCAATAACTGCTTCTTCAGCCGGAGCTTCTTCTTGCGCCACTGCTGGCGTTTGCTTGGCTTCCAGTTCGGCTTGCTTTGCACGGCTGCGGGCAACGCGTTCAGCACGCGACATCATCCGTTTTGCACGGCTGCGGACGGCGTTCTCGTCACGTTCGGTGTTGTAGTCCACCAATTCAAGGATTGCAACGCGGGCCCCATCGCCAATGCGTTGGCCAAGCTTCACCACGCGGGTGTAGCCGCCGGGCCGACCAGCAACTTTCTGGGCAATCTCGCTGAACAGCTCTTTCAAAATGGCGGCATCGTTGATGTCGCGGGCAACCACACGGCGGGCGTGGATGTTGGTTGCGCTGCCAGCTTGCTCGGCCAAATAAGCGTTCTTGGCACGTGTGATGATTGCTTCGGCAAAGCGGCGGGCTTCCTTGGCTTTAGCCTCGGTAGTCCGGATCCGTTTGTGACGCAGCAGCGACACCGTCAGCGCACGCAACAACGCACGGCGGTGGCTTGCTGTCCGCTTTAGTTTTCTGCCTTCTACGTTATGTCTCATGGGTATGCTCTGGAAAAAAAATGCGTTTGCTGTCCGCAGTTGTATGCAGCGCAGTTGCGTGGGCTATTTACTCTCTTTGTCTTCTTTCAGGTAGCGGTCAATATCCATTCCGAAGACTAGGCCGAACTCCTGAATGATCTCTGTCAATTCTGCCAGAGACTTGCGCCCAAAGTTGCGGAACTTTAGCATCTCACTCTCTTGCCGACCCACAAGGTCGGCAATGGTGTTGATGTTGGCGGCCTTCAGACAATTATGGGAGCGAACTGATAATTCCAATTCATCCACTGTTGTCAGAAGGATTCGGCGAATCCGGCTGATCTCGGCTTCTTTGGACTCTTCTTCTTCGGCAATCTGTGCTTCTTGGGCATCAAAATTCAAGAAGAGTTGGATATGGTCGCGCAAGATTTTTGCAGCGGTCGCCAACGATTCTTCTGGCGAGATAGAGCCGTCGGTAGTGATTTCGAGCGTGAGTTTTTCGTAGTCAGTTTTTTGGCCGACGCGGGTTGGCTCAACGGTATATCGAACGTTCAATACCGGCGTGAAGATGGAGTCAATCGGGATCATCCCGACTGGCATATCGGGTTGGCGATTTTCTTCGCTTGGGACGTAGCCTTTGCCACGCCCAATCCGAAGCTCCACGCTCATGGTTACGCCACTGCTAAGCGTAGCGATGCGGTGTTCGGGGTTCAGCACCTCGAAGGCATCGGTAGCGGCTTGGATATTGGCTCCGGTAAAATCGCCAGCACCGCGAACGTCGAAGGCGATTTTGTTGGTCTTTTTGTCAATCTGCTTCAGCCGAATTTCCTTCAGGTTCAGGATGATTTCGGCCATATCCTCGGTGACACCGGTGATGGTCTGGAACTCATGAAGCACGCCATCAATTTTAATGGCAGCAATGGCGCATCCGGGGATGGAAGCTAACAACACCCGGCGGAATGCGTTCCCAATCGTGGTTCCGTATCCTTCTTCCAGTGGTTGCAGAACGAACCGTCCGAACGTCTCGCTCCGTGTAGCTTCATCAAGCTGAACCCGTTCGGGCATCTGCATCAGCGCACTGATTGGCGCAGTCATTTGATCTGTCAAGGCTAACCTCTGCGTTCAGGTTCGTGGGGAAGTGTCAGCGGCTGCGAATTACTCTTCTATTCCGTTCAATCGCGCCAACGGGGGAACACACAGATTCTGGCAAAGCATAGCATGTGTGCGGGCCATGGGCGCGATTGTTGTTTGGCTGAGCTTAGTAAGATCAGCCTTACTTGGAGTACAACTCGACGACCAACTGTTCGTTGGCGTTCATCGGGATGTCGGCACGTTCCGGTGTGTTCAGGTACGTTCCTTTCAGTGCGGCTTTGTCAAGCTGCAACCAGGCCGGGATTTGGCGTTCGGAGACGCGTTTCAGCGACTCGGCGATAACCTCCATCTTGCGGCTTTTTGGGCGCACCGTGATAACGTCGCCTGGCTTCAAGATATAGCTGGGGACATTGACCAACGTGGTGTTCACCATGATATGGCAATGGAGCACAAGCTGGCGTGCAGCCGCACGCGAGCTGGCAAAACCCAAGCGATAGACCATGTTATCCAAGCGGCTTTCCAGACGCTTCACAAGATTTTCGCCGGTGACACCACGCTGGCGCGAGGCTTTCTCGAAGGTCAGGCGGAACTGCTTCTCTAGCAGATTATACATCCGCTTGATCTTCTGCTTCTCGCGAAGCTGCGTGCCGTACTCGGTCACTTTGGCGCGGCGTGCGTTGCCGCTGCCATGCTGACCTGGCGGATAGTTGCGGCGCTCAATCGGACATTTTTCCGTGAAGCACTTCGCCCCCTTTAGAAACAGCTTCTGGCGCTCGCGGCGGCAAAGCTTGCAGACTGCATCGGTATATCGAGCCATTGAGAAAAACTATGATGGAAGGACTTCTTCGTTCTACTGTTCCAGTGCAACCAATGATTGGTGTGCGGTGCTGATGTTGTTTTATACGCGACGACGTTTTGGCGGGCGGCAACCGTTGTGTGGCAACGGGGTTGTGTCGGTGACGGTCAGCACTTCCAGCCCGGCTTGCTGCATGGCACGCACGGCAGCTTCGCGGCCCGCCCCCGGCCCCTTCACAAACACATCAAGTTTGCGAAGCCCCATGTCGTAGGCTTCCTTGCAAGCATTCTCGGCACAGACTTGTGCGGCGTAGGGGGTGTTCTTACGCGAGCCACGGAAGCCGTTGCGCCCGGCGGAACTCCAGCTTAAGGTGTTGCCATAGATATCCGTCACCGTTACGATGACGTTGTTGAAGGTTGCCTTGACGTAGGCTTTGCCATGAACGTCGGCAACAACTTTTTTCTTCCGTTTCTGCTGCGTTGTCTTTGCCATTCGTGTATCGTCAGAAAGAGGATCGTAAAACGTTTGCTATTGACGGAACAGTCCTTGCCGCGTGGGGTGCTTCGCGCGCTTTTAGGCCGGAAGCACCCGTTGCTGAGGCAAGGGTTATCACTTACTTCTTGCCGGCTTTCTTCTTGCCTGCAACCGTCTTGCGGCGGCCCTTACGGGTACGCGAGTTGGTGCGGGTACGTTGGCCACGAACTGGCAGCCCACGGCGGTGGCGCAATCCGCGATAGCAGCCAATATCCATCAATCGCTTGATGTTCAGCTGAACTTCGCTGCGAGCAGCGCCCTCCACTTTGTAGTCATTCTGGATAAGCAAGCGGATGCGATTCACCTCTTCGTCGCTTAGCTCACCGATCTTTTTGGAAGGCTCAACCTCAACGCTCTGCAAAATTTTCATCGCAGTTGTTGGGCCAATGCCGTAGATATAGGTTAGCCCAATGCGTGCGTGCTTGTTACGCGGCAGATCAACTCCAGCAATACGTGCCATGAAATTCGGACAGTAGTTATGTAGTTCTCAGATTCTTGTTCGATTGCATTTCCCGCCAACAATGGCTGATTGCAGCAACTGCGCGGGCTCAGTGTTCGGGTAGATTACCCTTGACGCTGTTTGTGTTTGGGGTTCTTCTTGCAGATAACGCGCACCACCCCTTTGCGCTTGACGATCTTGCAGTTGTCGCAGATCTTCTTGACCGAGGCTCGGACTTTCATGGTCTGGTCTATCGTGTAGAATGAATGGTTCGATTACGTTCTCACCTACAGCCCCCCCTCGCACCGGAAGCAAAGCTATCTGTAGCGGTAGGTGATGCGCCCCTTTGTTAGGTCATACGGCGACAACTCTACCGACACCTTATCCCCTTGGAGAATCTTGATGTAGTTCATCCGCATTTTTCCGGAGATGTGCGCCAGCACCTCGTGGCCGTTTTCCAAGCGAACCCGGAACATCACGTTCGGAAGGACTTCCGTCACAACTCCATCAACTTTGATTGCGGACTGCTTCCCCATAGGCAGGTGTTTTCCCTTGTCTTCTGATTGATTGTTTTTTATGCCTGTGCTGCTTCTTCGATTCGTGTGTGCCGCGTCAGGACTTCGGCCTGGCCGTGGCGCACAACCACTGTGTGTTCGTAGTGTGCCGATGGCTTCCCGTCGGCGGTCACCACTGTCCACTCGTCCTCTTCTGTCTCCACTTTGTAGGTTCCTGCGTTGACCATTGGTTCAATGCAGATCACCATCCCTTCTTGCAGCGGCGTGTTTCGGTAGTTGTGCCGTTGAAATGGCCCCGGAACAAAATTTGGAATCGCTGGCTCTTCATGGACTGTTGTTCCAATCCCATGCCCCACCAAATCGCGCACGACGGTGAAGCCGTTTGCCTGAACATGCTGCTGCACCGCTTTGGATATGTCGAACACCCGGTTGCCAGCAACGGCTTGCTCAATTCCCAGCCACAACGCTTCGTGGGTTACTTCCATCAGCTTCTGCTGAAGCGGGCTTGGCTGGCCGATCATGTATGTGACCGCGCTATCGCCATAGTAACCGTTTTTTTTCACCCCAACATCTAGCGAAACCAAATCGCCATCGCGCATTTCGCGGTTGTTCGGCAAGCCATGGACAACCGCATCGTTCACCGAAACACAGAGGGTGTTCGGATAGGTTAAGCCATGAACAACATGCCCTTTGAACGCTGGTTCGGCCCCACGTGAGTGGATGAACTCCTCGGCGATTTCATCTAACCGCAGCGAGGTCACACCCGGTGTCATGTAGTCTTTCAGCAGAGCCAGTACATCCGAGACGATAGCACTTGCTTCGGCGATCAGTGCGATTTCCTCGGCAGTTTTTATCATCCGTGTGGTAACAAAGGCCATGCGTTATTGACTTTGGTAACGTTATCCTGGAATTTGACCGCTCGCTTGCCGGCCACGCAGTTTCCCGCTTTTCATGAAGCCATCGTAGTGGCGCATGAGCAAGTAGGATTCAATCTGCTTCAAGGTGTCCAGCGCAACGCCAACGATAATCAGCAAGCTGGTGCCGCCAAAAAATGCACTGAACTCGCCACTAACGCCTAAGCCTAGCACAAATGCTGGAAGAATAGCGATCAGCGCAAGGAAGAGCGAGCCCGGGACGGTGATCTTCGTCAGGATATTGTCAATGTACTCCTCGGTTGGCTTGCCGGGGCGAATACCGGGGATATATCCACCATTTTTCCGCAACCGTTCGGCAACATCTTTTGGGCTGAAGACAATCGCGGTGTAGAAGAAGGTGAAGAAAATGATCATCACCGCTAACACCACTGAGTAGATCATCCCTTGATGCTGGAAGTGGGTGTTGATATAATCACCCAGACTTGTTCCTGCAAACGCTTGCCCCAGCAATTGTGGCAGGAACATCAGTGTTTGCGCAAAGATAATCGGCATCACGTTGGCAGTGACCAGTGAGATTGGGAGATACTGCGTGGGGGTGCTGTACGACTTGTTCCCCACCTGCCGCTTTGCATACTGCACTGGAATTTTCCGCATCGCTTGGGTGAACAACACCACTGCGGCGATAATCGCCAGCAACATGGCCACGATAACAATCTCGATCACAACACGGCCTGGGCTGGTGGAGGCCAGCGCAAACTCATGTTGGATAGCAATCGGCAATCGTGCAACAATGCCGATAAAGATGATGAGCGATACACCATTGCCAATTCCCCGTTCGGTGATCTGCTCACCGATCCACATCAGGAAGATGGTTCCAGCAGTCATGATAAATGCTGCCGTCAAGATAAACAGAGGGCCTTGCAACGATATGGGAACCACTGGAACGCCGCCGCCAGCATCAATGTTTTGGATGCTGATTGCGATCGCAATCCCTTGGGCAAAGGCCAGTGCTACGGTGATGTAGCGGGTAATCGTGTTAATCTGGACGCGCCCTTGCTCCCCTTCTTGTTGAAGTTTCTGGAAGAACGGAACCACCGCTGTCATCAACTGGATGATGATCGAAGCGGAGATATAGGGCATAATCCCAAGCGAAAAAATTGAGGCGTTGGAGTACGCCCCCCCCACAAATTGGTTGAAGAAGCCAAACAGGGTGTTGGCATCCCCAGCAACATTTGCTTGGTCAATTGCTGCAACGTCAATGCCGGGGACAGCAATGAAGGAACCAACGCGAACAACAAGAAGCATCAGCCCAGTAAAGATGAGCCGCTGCTTCAGTTCTTCAATTTTGAACGCGTTGCGGACAGTATCTATGAACCTAGCCATTGGTGGTTACCGTTCCGCCGGCTTGCTCAATTTTTGCTTGAGCCGATGCCGAAATTTTGTGGGCAGTGACGGAGAGCTTCGCAGTGATATCCCCATTACCAAGAATTTTGATCGGTTGGCTCCGTTTGGAAACGGCACCGATTGCAAAGAGTGACTCGGGGGTAACAACGCCATCGGCAAGCTGGCCAGCATCGGCAAGCTCTTGCAGCCGAGCAACGTTCACCACTTGGTATTCAACACGGAACGGGCTTTTGAAGCCGAATTTTGGGACGCGGCGTGCAAACGGCATCTGGCCGCCCTCAAAATTCATTTTCCCTTCGTAGCCAGAGCGTGACTGATGCCCTTTATGACCGCGCGTGGAGGTTCCCCCCCGACCCGACCCCTGGCCGCGTCCGACACGTTTCTTCGCCTTGGTGGCTCCGTCTGGGGAGCGGAGCATTCCTAAATGGTTCGACATCGTAGCTATCCGTATTGAAGCGGGTTAGAAAATGCTTTGGAAAATTCTTCGGTTGAACAGGCCGTTGGCCTGATTAACCGTTCACTGGCTCAACTTTCACAAGGTGGCGAACCACTGTCAACATTCCGCGAAGTTGCGGTGTGTCGTTGTGAACACGGGAGTAGTGTGGGCGGCCAAGCCCAAGCGCAGCAATCGTCCGCTTTTGCTTTTCTGGGCGATCAATAATGCTGCGTATCTGCGTGATCTTTACTTGTGCCATGACTGCGTTACTGAAACAGAGGGGGAGAGAAGATGTGGTCTCTCTCTACTCTGGTGTTGTCGTGATAATTATCCTTTCAGCACCTTGCTGACCGGGATGCCGCGGCGCATACTGACCGACTGGGCGTCGTCCAAGTTCATCAATGCTTGCAGCGTGGCCTTGACGGCGTTGTGCGGATTGGAAGAGCCCTGGTTTTTGGTCAGGATGTCCTGGACACCAGCGGCTTCCAGCACCGCACGCACACCACCACCAGCAATCAAGCCGGTTCCGGGGGTAGCTGGTTTCAGAAGAACCTTGCCAGCACCATACTTCCCGAAGACCTCGTGCGGGATTGTGTGCCCCAAGAGATTAACAGCCACCACATTCTTTTTGGCGGCCTCGGTTGCTTTGGTGACGGCTTGCGCCACTTCGCGAGCTTTTCCCAACCCGACACCAACGTGCCCGGCTCCGTCGCCCACCACCACGATTGCGCTGAAGCCGAATCGGCGGCCACCCTTCACGACTTTTGCCGTGCGGTTGACTTTGACAACCCTGTCCTTCAGTTCCAGTTCAGATGTTTTCGGTTTTACCACTGCCTGTGTGCTGTTAAATGTCTTGCGTAAGAGTTGTTCGGCACTTTGCTTTGCCCCATTTGCCTTGGAAAGCGGGGGGCAAAGATAGGGTGAATTGACTAAAATTCAGCCTAATCCACCACTGCCGGCGATCATCGTTACAGTTGAAGCCCTGCTTCCCGTGCTCCGTCGGCCAATGCTTTCACACGTCCATGATAGAGATAGCCGTTGCGGTCGAACACGGCACGTTCCACGTTCTGTTCTTTCAGCCGCAGGGCAATGGCTTTGCCAACAGCCACGCTGACCGATTTTTTTCCACCTTCGCCGGTGGTTGCAACACCAGCATCGTTCAAGCTGCAAGCCGAAGCAAGGGTACGTCCGTTCAGGTCATCAATGGCCTGGACGTAGATATGCTTCAGGCTACGGAACACGCTCAAGCGCGGACGTTCCGGCGTGCCACGCAATTTTTTGCGGATGTGAACTTTGCGCCGCGAATGACGCTGTTGTTTGCTCTGTGCGCTCATGGTCTCTATCTACTCTACTTCTTGAAATTCTCTCTGTGCGTCGGTTGGATTGCTGGATCAACGCTGGGGAAACACTATCTGTTATTTGCCAGCCGATTTGCCAGCCTTGCGGCGGATCTGCTCGTTCTCGTACTTAATCCCCTTCCCCTTATATGGCTCGGGTGGACGGAAGGAGCGAAGTTTAGCAGCAACCTGGCCAACCAGTTGTTTGTCAATGCCCTTGATAACAATGACCGTTGGCTGCGGAACCTCTATCGCGATTTCCGACGGAGGGAAGAAGAATATTGGATGGGAGTATCCAATATTCATCTGCACTGCCTGCCCTTTCAGCTCGGCACGATAGCCAACGCCAACGATGTCAAGGCGACGAGAATAGCCTTCGGTAACGCCCTGAACCATGTTGAAAATTAAGGTGCGCATCAGCCCGTGCGTAGCACGGCTGACCGCCAAGTCGTTAGGGCGGGTTACCACCACTTCGTTGTTTTCGATGGCCACATTCACCGCTGGATGCAGCGGGGTGGACAACTCCCCTTTCGGTCCTTTGACCATGATAACGTCGTCGGTCATTTTCACCGTAACGCCGTTGGGGATTGCGACTGGTTTTTTGCCAATACGTGACACAGCTTCTACCCTTTACTATCTACAAGGTTCAGGAAAAATTCGTGCGCTTGTGCGCGCCCTCTCTCTACTTTCTGGTGCTCTGTATCCATCTATCCGGTATTGAGCCGGGCAATGGTTTGTTTACCAGACGTAGCAGAGGACTTCACCACCGATGTTACGACGGCGAGCTTCTTTGTCGGTCATCAACCCTTGCGAGGTGCTGATGATAGCGATGCCCAGACCATTCTGCACGCGGGGCAATTCCTCTGCCGAGGCGTACTGGCGCAAGCCTGGGCGGCTAACGCGGCGAAGCCCCAAGACGGATGGTTTGCCATTGACATAGCGAAGCGTTAGGCGTAGCCACCCTTGTGGCCCTTCCTCTAACTTCTCAACGTCGGCAATAAATCCTTGATCCTTCAGGATTTCTGCCAAGCCTGCCTTCATTTTGGAGGCCGGGATCTCCACCACCTTATGCCGCGAGTCGGCTGCGTTGCGGATACGCGTGAGGAAGTCTGCAATCGGATCGGTCATTGTTCTCGGAAAACTTTCTGTTGATGATCGCGAACAAGATACGTCTGTGGTTCCCCTGCATGGGGAATAGCACCTGTTGTAGCGGGAATGATTACCAGCTTGCTTTACGGATTCCTGGGATTTTGCCATCCAGTGCAAGTAACCGAAGCTGGTTACGGCACAATCCAAATTTGCGGTAGTATGCGCGTGCACGCCCAGTTAGCGAACAACGGTTGTGCAGGCGAACTGCCGAACTATTCCGGGGCAGCTTTGCAAGCGCCTCGTAGTCTCCTTCGGCTTTGTACTTGGCGCGGAGCTCGGCGTATTTTTCCACCATCTGCTTCCGCTTTACTTCCCGTGCGATAAGGCTTTTACGTGCCATAACTGTTATGCGATCTCTATCGGTAATGCCGTGAAGGTTCTTCTGTCTATCTACCTCGGGTTGCCTAACGCTCTTTGCTTAGGCTTCGGCTCCTTCGCGTTTGCGGAAGGGGAATCCCATCTCCTTCAGCAGTGCGTAGGCTTCTTCGTCGGTGTTAGCAGTGGTGACGAACGAGATGTCCATCCCATCAATGCGAAGCACTTTGTCCACATCAATTTCTGGGAAGATGATCTGTTCTTTCACCCCCATGGAGTAGTTGCCGCGTCCGTCGAACGAGCGGTCGGGGAAACCACGGAAGTCGCGGATACGTGGCGCAGCAACAGCCACAAAGCGGTCGAAAAATTCGTACATCCGCCCACCGCGCAGCGTGACACGGGCACCAATGGCAACCCCTTCGCGCAGCTTAAAGTTGGAAATGCTGTTCTTTGCTTTTGTCACCGCTGGGCGCTGCCCGCTGATAAGCTGCAGCTCGTCCACTGCGGTTTGCAGCAGTTTCTGGTCGCCAGTTGCATCGCCAACGCCACGGTTCAGCGTGATTTTTACCAAGCGTGGAACCTGCATGATGTTGGTATAGCCAAATTGCTTCATCATGGCCGGGACAACTTGCTCACGGTATTTCTGGATCAGGCGTGGGGCAACAGCCTCGACGGTTGCCACAACATCTGGACGCGAGCCGCCCCCTTGTGATTCCTGCTTCTGTTTTTTCTCTTTTGCCATTGCTCTCTATCTATCAATCAATGGATTGGCAGCGTTCAGTTTTTGAAATCGGTACCGGAGGCTTTCGCGTAGCGTGTGCGGATGGTTTTGCCATCTTTTTGCTCAACACGCACGCCAACACGGGTTGCCCCGCCATCTTTGGGGTCGGCCAACATGACGTTGCTGATGTGAATCGGCATGGTCTTGTCGTGAATGCCCCCTTGTGGGTAGCTAGAGTCAGCGTTCTTGCGGTAGGCCCGGCGGGCAACGTTGATCCCTTCCACCAACACACGCCCGGTTTTTGGATAGACCGCAATCACACGGCGTGGGCGTTCGGGGTCGGCATCGGCACCAGCGATGACGATGACCTCATCCCCTTTTTTTATGCGGGTGGTTACTGCTTTTGTGTTCTTCATGGCTTACAATACCTCCGGCGCAAGGGAGATAATTTTCATATAGTTGCGGTCGCGAAGCTCGCGGGCAACTGGGCCAAAAATGCGGGTTCCGCGTGGTTCGCCTTGGTTGTTCAGCAGCACCGCAGCGTTTTCGTCGAAGCGGATGTAGCTGCCGTCGCGACGGCGGGTTTCCTTTTTGGTTCGCACAATCACTGCCTTGGAAACATCCCCTTTCTTGACGTTCCCCCCAGGGATCGCGCTTTTTACTGCCACGACGATTACATCGCCAATGCCAGCATAACGGCGGTCGTGGCCGCCCAGCACACGGATGCACCGGACTTTGCGTGCGCCGGAGTTATCGGCGACGACGAGATTGGTTTCTTCCTGAATCATTGTTGCCTCACAAAGTCTGCTGTCGTTTGGCTATCGGGTTTCTGCAAGAATGTTGTGTAGTTCCTCTTACTGGAAGCTCACCATTCTGCCGCCCCCCCGATGCTCCAAGCATTGCTTGCCGCGTTGCCTGAATGAGATAATCTGTCGTTGTATTGTTGAGAGAATCGTTGCCCCTCACACAGTATGCTGCTTGTAATCAGCGCAATATTACTTGGCGCGTTCAACGATAGTGTCCACTGCCCAACGTTTGCGGGCACTTAGCGGGCGGGTCTCGATGATGCGGACGGTATCGCCAACTTTGCAATCGTTGGTTTCGTCGTGCGCCATGTACTTCTTGGTTTTGTTGAAGTACTTTTTGTACAGCGGATGGCGAACGCGACGCACCACCGCCACCACAATGCTTTTCTGCATTTTGTTGGAGACCACCGTGCCAACGCGGATTTTGCGACGGCTTTTCGGTTGCAGGGCAGCGGCAGTGATCTTTTCGTGGATCGCAGTCGTCTGCTCGCCCATCAAATTCAGTGGGTCGTGCGTTGCTGTTTCGGTTGTCGGCTGATCCATTTCTTCGGACATAGCGTCAATTCGGAAAACGTGATAATGCTCTTCGGAGTCGAATCAATGCTTTCAGCCTTTTGCTGCAAGCTGGCGTTCGCGCTGAATAGTTTTCAGCCGGGCAATGTCGCGGCGAACCACACGGATGGTAGCGGGTTCTTCCAACTGGCCCACCGCTTTGCGAAAACGCATATTGGTTAGTGCCTCTTCGCTCCGCTGGATTTGATCCTGTAATTCGCTATCGGTCAGTTGCCGCAAGTCGGCTGGTTTCGTCGGCTTCATGGTTGTTCAGTCTTCTCGGTCTCTTCGGATGTTGATCGTTGCGTCGCTGTGGCCAGAGAGAGCATCTCTAGCCATTCCCCATGAATCACTCCGCCTGATAATCAGGACGTGTGACGATTTTGGTTTTGCATGGCAGCTTGAAGCTGGCAAGACGAAGTGCGTCCAGTGCGATGTCGTTGGCGACGCCGCCAACCTCGAACATCACTCGGCCTGGCTTGACCACTGCCACCCAGAATTCTGGGCTACCTTTACCCGATCCTTGACGGGTTTCGGCTGGCTTTTTGGTGACAGGCTTATCGGGGAAGATGCGTATCCAGATTTTTCCGTCGCGGCGCATCCGGCGGCTAAGCGCGATACGAGCCGATTCGATCTGGCGGCTGGTAATCCACGTTGGTTCCATTGCCTTCAGGCCATGTGTTCCAAAGTCAATGCTGGAACCACGATAGGCCTTGCCGGTCATACGCCCGCGCTGGGTCTTGCGATATTTGACTCGTTTCGGCAGTAGCATGATAAGTATCCGTAGTCGGTAGTTCTTCGCTGAATAATCTTACACGTTGATTGGCTGCTGGCCAATGACATGCCCTTTGCAAATCCAAACCTTCACCCCGATTGCCCCTTGCTTGGTTTGTGCTGTTGCCTGTGCGTAGTCAATGTCGGCACGCAAGGTGTGCAGTGGCACGCTCCCTTCCTTGTACTGTTCGGTGCGGGACATATCCGCGCCGCCAAGCCGGCCAGAAAGGAGAATACGAACCCCTTCGGCACCCATTCGCATTGCCGAAGCAAGCGACTGGCGCATGGCGCGGCGGAATGCAACACGCCCTTCAAGCTGCTGGGCGATGTTCTCGGCCACCAAGTAGGCATCAAGTTCAGGACGCTTGATCTCATGGATCAAAATTTTCACGTCCATCTTTGCTACCTGGCGGACTTCTTCCTCAAGCTGAGCAATCTCCTTGCCGCTGCGGCCAATCACCACGCCGGGGCGTGAGGTGTGGATTGTCAGGCGCATCAGTTTTGCGGTGCGCTCGATAACAATACGGCTGACACCGGCCCGCTTCAGACGGTTGCGGAGGTATTTCCGCACCATCATGTCGTCGGTCAGTTTCTGTGCAAAGTTCTTCTCATCGTACCAGTTGGCATCCCATGAGCGGATAATGCCAAGCCGGAGTCCAATCGGATTCGTTTTCTGTCCCAAGACGGTTCTCTGCTGGTTTCGCGTTGAACGAAGGTTCCTTGTGATCTTTCTATTTCCAAGTGGCAGCAGCACTGTTGTTGCCCCGCCGTCACCTGAAGTGTTTTGCCAATTATTTTGTTCCGACCACAATGGTTAAGTGGTTGGAGCGTTTCCGCATCCGGTAGGCGCGCCCTTGCGGGGCCGGAAGCATCCGCTTCATGGTGGTTCCTTGATCCACGAAGACTGCTTTCACAACGATTGCATCTTCATCAAGGCTTCCACGGTCGTCTTTGTTGATCAGGTTGGCAACTGCTGAACGGAGCGTTTGCTCGGCAGCAAGGGAAGCGCGGTTTGGCATAAAGCGCAGGATATTCAGCGCTTCGTTGGCGTTCTTGCCACGAATCAGGTCAATCACCAATCGCATTTTGCGGGGTGAAGAGCGGATGTTGCGTCGTTTTGCGCGTGCTTCAAGCATGATTCTATCCTTTCAGAACGCCAGCCGGTGCTGGCCAAATGGTCTGGTTCGTGCTTCTCTGTCTCGTGGATTCTTGCTTACTTCTTCTTGTCGCCCGAGTGGCCGCGGAAGTTCCGCGTTGGCGAGAACTCACCCAACTTGTGTCCTACCATGTTTTCGGTGACATACACAGGGATGAATTTTTGCCCGTTGTGCACCGCGAACGTATGGCCCACAAAATCGGGGGCGATTGTGGAAGCACGTGCCCACGTTTTTACAACGCGCTTCTGATTCTGGTTGTTCAACGCCTCGACCTTCTTGATCAGATTGGCATCAACGTATGGGCCTTTCTTAAGCGAACGTGCCATTGATGATTCGGTAGTTACTGGTTCTCTGATTACTTCGTTCTGCGGCGGACGATGTACTGGCTGCTTGCCTTCTTCTTCTTGCGGGTTTTCAAGCCCTTGGCGTACTTGCCCCACGGCGACTCGGGATGCTGGCGGCCACCGCCCGATTTGGAGCGGCCTTCGCCACCACCGTTCGGGTGGTCAATCGGGTTCATCGCCATGCCGCGCGTTTGTGGGCGGATGCCAAACCAACGCATACGGCCTGCTTTCCCGTAGCTGATGTTCTCATGCTCCGAGTTCCCCACCACACCAAGCGTTGCGTAGCAGTCGTTCCGGACCAAACGCATTTCCCCGGAAGGGAGGCGAAGGGTGCTGAACTTTCCTTCACGGGCAACCAACTGGGCGGCGGTTCCTGCCGAGCGGCCAAGCTGGCCACCTTTGCCTGGTTTCAGTTCGATGTTATGGATGAACGAACCCAACGGCACGCGACCAACTGGCACAGCGTTTCCATCACGGATTTCGGCATCGGGGCCGGCCATCAGTTTATCGCCAACTTTCACCCCATTCGGAGCAAGGATGTAGCGTTTTTCGCCGTCGGCATACTCCAGCAGGCAGATGCGAGCAGAGCGGTTCGGATCGTACTCAACCGTTGCAACCGTTGCTTCCATGCCGATTTTATTCCGCTTGAAATCAATGATACGGTACATCCGTTTGTGGCCACCACCACGGTGGCGCGAGGTCACACGACCGGTGTTGTTGCGGCCACCACTTTTTTTCAGCGGTGCCAGCAACGACTTTTCCGGAGTCGTTGAGGTGATCTCATCGAACGTCGGCGTCGAGTAGAAGCGACGTGAACTGGTAATCGGTTTGCTAAGACGGATACCCATGGAGCGTTATTCCTCGGTCGGCAGATCGCCAACAATATCTATTGTCTGTCCCTGCTTCAATGATACAATGGCTTTTTTGCGCCATTTGGTTTTGCCTTGAATCCAGCCCCGACGGGTCATCTGGACGCGGGCTTGCGGGCGAACGGTGATAGTCCGGACGCTGGTGACATCCACCCGATAGCGGCTTTCCACCGCTTTGCGGATTTCAATCTTGTTGGCGTTCACATCTACCTCGAACACATACTGGGCTTTGTTGCTCAGCGCGGTGCTTTTTTCGGTGAGAATCGGACGCTTCAGAACCTGTCTCATGCTTGGCCCTCCTCGGTTGCGGTTTTTGCACCAAGCTGGCTGATCAGTGCTTCCACCGAGCTGCGTTCCAGCACCAGCACCTGATTGTTCAGCAGGTCGTACGTGGAAGCGTCGGTTGCTTGCAGCACTTGGCAGCGGGCGATATTGCGAGCCGAACGGAGGACGTTCTCGTTCTGCGCACCCATCAGCACCACGGCTTTGCGTCCGCTTGCGTTGATTGCCTTCAGCATCTGGGCAAACGGCTTGGTTTTAATCTCGCTGAACCCAAAGTCCTCCACCACCACCAGTTCGTTCGATTGTGCTTTTAACGAAAGCGCGGAACGGCGTGCAAGCTGGCGCATTTTTTTTGGCATTGCTTGCGAGTAGTCGCGGGGGATGGGGCCATGGATATTGCCACCACCAACCCAAACGCCGGTACGTGTGGAGCCGGCGCGGGCGGTTCCGCGTCCTTTTTGCTTCCACGGCTTGCGGCCACCGCCACGGACTTCCGCGCGGGTTTTCGTCTTGTGAGTACCCTGGCGTTGGTTGGCCAAGTACATCTTGACGGCTTGGTGCATGACGGCCACGTTCGGCTCGATGCCGAAAACTTCCTCCGGCAGCTCGATGCTGCCAGCCGAAGAACCGTCTATTTTGAGAACGTTGAGATTCATCGTTAGTCTCTCTTATCGAAAAATCCTGCGTCGTTGGTCGCGCGTGCGGGTCTGGGGGGAAGTTGAAAATATCTTCTGGTCAGAAGCCTGAATTAGGCTTTCGGCATTCGTATAACTTCCACAATGCTGTTTGGTGCGCCGGGAATCGAGCCTTTGACAATCAGCACGTTCTTTTCCGGAAGGACACCGACAATTTGAAGATTACGGACGGTGGTTTGTTCACCACCCATGCGCCCTGCCATCCGGGTTCCGGGGAACACACGCGATGGATAGCTTGATCCGCCAATCGAACCTGGTGCACGCTGGCGGTCCGACTGACCGTGGGTTTGCATTCCAACACCACCGAAGTGGTGGCGTTTCATAACGCCCTGGAACCCGCGCCCTTTGCTGGTGGCAACAACTTTCACTTTATCGCCAACGGTGAACACATCTCCCACGCTGATGACATCCCCAACTTTGTAGTTGGCAGCATCGAAGGTGCGGACTTCGCGCAGCAGTTTTGGCGTTGCCACACCGGCCTTGGAGAGATGGCCACCCAATGCCTTGTTGACGTTTCTATCTTTGCCGCTGCCGTACCCAAGCTGAAGGGCGGTGTAGCCGTCGGAGTCCTCTGTTTTCACCTGCACAACGGTGCAGGGGCCGGTCTCGATCAACGTGCAGGGGACGTAAACGCCTTGCTCGTTGAACATTCCCGTCATGCCAATTTTTCTGCCGATGAGCGTGGACATGGTTGCGTAAGGAAAAATCTCGTTTCTGTCAGAAATTCAGTATCGTGCGTTTGCTGGGCTGGGGATTAGGCATCCACTTTGATTTCCACATCAACGCCGGCGGGAAGTTCCAGCCGCATTAATGAGTCAACGGTTTTAGGCGTTGAGTTCAGGATGTCAATCAGCCGCTTGTGGGAGCGGTGCTCGAATTGCTCGCGCGATTTTTTGTCAACGTGCGGCGAGCGGTTCACCGTATAAACGGTACGCTCGGTTGGAAGTGGAACCGGACCGGAGACAATCGCGCCAGTTTGTTTGACGGTGCGGATGATCTTCTCAGCCGATTTGTCGATCAGGTTGTGATCGTACGACTTCAGTTTGATTCGGATAACTTGTGCTGCCACGGTTCTGTATCTGCTCCCTTCTTCTGAAGCGTTGACAAAAGACAATCTATCGACACCAATACTGCTACGAGTTCCCCCCGTTGCTTGGCAGCATGGTGCTGGATAACGTTTTCGGTTGTTGTGAAATCCCAGTAATTCGTTCTACATCCGGCTGGCACGTGCGCTCCAGATGTTGGGCGCTTCGACGGTGCGGTGTGTCGAGGTTGTTGTGCACTGCCTTGTGCAAAGGCTCACGTTGCGGAAACTGGCTTCAGGAAGGGTTCCGGCTGGAATCCCTGCCAGGCGTTGCGCCTGGGCTGTCCCCCGAAGTCCTGCGGTTTCCTTGGAGTCCCCGCCACTTTCTCCGCAATGATGTGATCGGAGAGTTTGCAGGGCGCGACCTGTGCGTTTCGCAGAACTGTTGGTTTCAGAGCCTGCAAATATAGGCTCCCCTAAGTGGTGATTCCAAACATGAAACCACTAAAAAACAGGGGTATTCTTTCGCGAAATGTAAACGAGAAGAGAAACGTCTGCCCCGCAACAGCGGAGCAAATCCTAATCCTACGGGGCAGACTTGCTTGGTTTGTCGCTTAGTCGGCGGTGGAATTTCCTGCTGCTCTGGAGGCTTCTCCGCTGCTCCCTTTTTGGTTGCTGCTTGCGGCTGTCCCCCCTTTTTCCGTATCCCCTTTTTGCCCGCTTCCCTCCTTTTTTCGAGCATAATCGGTTAGATAGAAGCCTTCTCCCTTAAAAACCAACCCCGCCCCACCGCTCACCAAACGGTGCACCTCACCCTCCCCTTTTGCGCCACCATCATCCCGAATGCAGATGCCCTCAGTGCAGTGCGTAAGCGCAGCCGAGGTAATGGACTGGAAATGTTCAAACCGCTTGCCGCAAGTGGCACATTGATAATCATAGGTTGGCATGGCATGAGTTGGTTAGGTTCACGGAAGATATTGTTCCAAGCAGATTCGGGTTGGCAACATCCGAATCGGTCGAGACACAGGGTTTTTCAGACTGTACTTAAAAGGCATGGCCGATTGCAAGATACCAGGAGAGATCGCCAAGCGTTAGCGGGCGGTTCCAGAACCAGCGGGTTGGGCCGTGGCGGTCAACGGGATCGTAGAATTTGTAGCCGAACCCCACGCGAATCGGGCCGAACGGCGTGGAGTATCCAAGCCCCCCCCCCACCGACCCCGCCAAATTTTCCACGATGCTTCCAACGTTCACCAACGAGCTATCGTTGGCGTAATCGCGGAAATAAGCGTTCCCGACATCCACATAGCCCATAAACTGAAGCTGGTTCAGCTGCTGGTTCAGGGTGGATGATGTTGGCAGATTGAACAGCCAACTGCGGTATTCAGCACTAAGCTCAATCACCCCCAGGCCACCTTGCAGCCGGCGGCTTTCCTGGTCAATTCCTTCCAGAATCGGAACGGCACACTGGCCAACAATGCTATCAAGAAAACTAGCTAACTGCGCTGGAGCTGTCACCAGAAGGTCGCGCACCCCCCAGCCACGAATGCTGTTGGCCCCGCCAGCGGTGAATCGGCTGCTGACCGGAGTTA
This sequence comes from Armatimonadota bacterium, assembly GCA_020850315.1. Classification (GTDB taxonomy): domain Bacteria; phylum Bacteroidota; class Ignavibacteria; order OLB7; family OLB7; genus OLB7. Next base: position 25,954 of record JADZEY010000135.1, read on the forward strand.
GCGGGAACCCGCCAAACTGCACAATCCACCCCACGTGACCCCGGAACGCGAAGCTGGAGCGGAACCCGGAAGGCGTGTGGATGCGATAATCGAACTCTATCTTCGCGAACCCACCGTTGAACGCCCCAGTTAGGCCAAGCTCGAACCGTGTGTTCAAAAAATCGCCATTGTTTGGCTGGAAGAAATTGTTCCGGGTGTCATGCAGCAGGGTCACTCCACCGGCGTAGGTGCGCTTCAGATCGTTGAATTGCTGGCGGGCGGTTGTGTCGGTTCCGGCCAGCAAGTTGATGTCGTCCCCTTGCAGCACCTGAAGCCGATAGATGGAGCTTCGCATGGCGTTCTCGATGGCTCCGTACAATTGCTCCAACCGGGCCGGCTCCAGAACCTCGAACGCGCAATCATAGTTTACAATCCCCGCCCCGGTTTTGTTGACGGTGGCATCGCTGATATAACCAGCCACGCCAGAGTATTCGTTGTACTGGATATTGAGAAAGAATTGGGCACTACTGAAAAAAGTATAGACCGGGAAGCGATACACAGCCTCGCCCACGGCACGCACACGGCGGTTGCGAAGCGCCCCTTCAACACTGTTTTGATCTACCCATTTTGCTTCCACAACATCACTGTAGCCAACCGAGGCTGAAAGTCCGATTCGGGTTGAACCAAATGAGGGGATATGCCCGCCCAGGTTTCCTTCCCACTCTAGCCGCCCCCCTTCGGCGGGTCGCCACGCAACGCGCCCACCCAGAGTGAACCGTTCGGCACGGCCCAGCAAGTTTGTTTTGGCAAGGCTTCCGCTAAGCCCCAACAGCAGCCGCCAGCCTTGCACCCGTTTTTCGGCGGCAAGTTCCACGGCTCCTTCGGCATCCCACTGTTCGCGAAGCTGGGTGGCAAAGGTGATGTCCACAACGTCGGAGCTATCGCCGTGGGTGGTGCGCTCCATGCGGATGCGGTCGAACACCCCCAAGGCATTCAGGTTGGCACGGGTTTGCTCCAGTGCGCGGTCGCTGTACCAATCCCCCTGCTTGTATTCCACTTGAGCCAGCACCAATTCGCGGTCCACCGATTCGCCGCCGTGGGGTGCTTCGGCGTGGTAATCGGTAGCCCCGAAGCGATACCGTCTTCCACAATAGACCTGCAACAACAGCGAGTCGGTGAAGCGGCCTGCGGCGGAGTCACGCTGGGTGATCACCGTCACCCCCTGCCCCAATGCAAAGGCAAAGCCATTGTCGCGAAGTATCCGAACTGCACGGTCGCGTTCGGAGTTCACAAGGTCCACAGCAAACGGCTCGCCGTTTTTGGCGAACGCCCGTTCGGATAGTTGTTGGCGCACGTCGGGGGGCAAAGTGTCAACATCCATTCCCTGCCACCCCACGCCTTGGATGGTATATCGCCGACCTTCTTGGATAGCGTACCTCAGCACCACTTTTGTGTTGCCAGTGTCGGTTCGTATCCCCCAAGCCACCCGCGCATCATGGAACCCACGGTTCTGATAGACTCGCAGGATATTGGCAGTATCAGCAGCGGCACGGGCGGAGTTGTAGTAGCGGATCGTTCCCCGCAAGCTATCCACGATCTGTTCCAGCATTCGCCGGTAGCGTGGCGCAAACCGGCGGTTGGCTTTCATCAGTTTTGTGTAGGCCTCGAAAAATCGCTGCAAACTGGTGTTACTGGTCGGCTTGGAGTCTATGTTGTACAACAATTCCGCCGATGGGATCGAGGGGTTTCCAACGAACTCAACATCAATAAGCACTGGGCGAATTGCGCCCGGGGTTGCACTAATCGGGGGCTGGCCAGGGCTTTGGGCGATGCTGCGACTTCCGCTGAGAATCAGCAGAGCAATCAGCAAGGCACAATAGCGGATGGTCATGGATTTGGAAATCATCGGCAACGGGAATCAAACCGGGCAAGCAGCATCGGAGCGCGTTCAGCGGAAACATGAGGTTGCGTGGGACGCTCAAGCCGGCAAGGACAGCCACAACCAGTATCCCCCAACAAACAACAGAGCGGGGAAGCGGCGTGGCCGACAGGCGCAAACACAGCTTCCCCGATTGATCTTCTTTAGTTGGTGCTTGGCCAGTCGGCGCAGCACATCCGGCAACCAGCACTTATGTTGTGGAAGTGAGTACTGGTCACCTTCCTCCGAGCCACACGATAAGGTTAATATTCCTCGTTGTCTTCATCAAAGAACATCGTGTCGTGGTTGGCGGCTTCCGGCCAGATGTCCTCGATGCTATCGAACACTTCCTCCTCATCATCGCTCAGTTCTTGAAGGTTTTCAATCACTTGAAACGGAGCGCCAGTGCGGTTCGCGTAGTCTAGCAGTTCTTCTTTGGTTGCTGGCCACGGTGCGTCTTCCAGCCAATCAGCAAGTTCAGGGGTCCAAAGCATGGATTGTCCTCCAATATGGATATAGATTCAATGGTGCTTCAACGGTAGCAACGGTTGTCGTTCAGGAACTATTTCCCTGCCACACAGCTTTTCCTTTCTGTTTCCGCTGCTGTTTGGGGCGCGAATATAATCGGCAAAACCGTTTATGCAAGAACTTTTTTCGTGCCAACGCCTTTGGTTATTGATACCGCTTGGCAATATTCGGAATCAGGTATTCGCTAAAGGAGCGTTCGGCATCGTAGGCCGGTGTCCAGCCCCAATCGCGGCGGGCCAACGTGTCGTCAACATCGGCGGGCCAGGTGTCCAAAATCCCTTGGCGTTTCAGGTCGGTTTCGTAGCCAAGCTGGGCGTTGGGGAAGGCTTGCAGCGTCATAGTCCGAACCTCATCGGCCGATGGCGCAAAACTCCCCACGTTATAGACGTTGGTGGAAAGCGATTCGGCTGGGGCTTTGAACAGGTTCATCAGCGCATCAATAGCATCGGGCATGGCCATGAACGGGATGCGGGTGTCGGGACGGGCAAAGCAGCTGTACGATTCCCCCTTTGCCGCAGCGTGCAACATCTCGGGCGCGTAATCGCTGGTTCCGCCCGATGGAACAGTGAACGCACTAATCAACCCCGGAAACCGCAACGACCGGAAATCCACGTGGAAGTGGTCGCGGTCCGCAGCAAGCTGGCGGTAGTGGAAGTTGTAGTAGCGGCCCAAATGTTCGCACGCTAATTTGTTCACCCCATACATCGTCGTCGGGGTCAAGAACTGATCTTCCCCAACTTTCCCCGCCGCATCTTTTGTTGCCACGTTCGGCAGGCCATACACAGCAATCGAGCTTGGGAAGAGGAATTTCACGTTTGCCCCGGCATTGCGCGATTCCCCAACAGCAAATTTCAGCAGGTTCAGCGTCCCCTGCACGTTCACTTCGTGGGCAACTTCCGGGATAAACTCACCCCGTGTGGAAAGCATTGCCGCAAGGTGAAAGATCCCCGCCACCTCATACTTGCTGGCGATTTGCTCCAGAAGATTTGTGTCAAGGATATTGCCAACAATCATATCCTCGCACATGGCGGCCAGCTCCGGCTCGATTGGACGCAGGTCAAGCGCAAGGATACCGTAGGTTCCTTCGGCAGCGATACGTTGGATTAGCCCGTGGCCGATTTCGCCACCGGCACCGGTGATAAGAAGAACAGGTTTGCGGATCATCAGGGAAACTGTTGTTTGAAAAAGGAACGCGGGAAGCCGCTACTGAAGGCTTGCAGGGTTGTTCAACGAAGAACGTGGAAATCGGCAAACCGCCGAAGCTCCATCGGTTGGATAGCAACGTGGTCAACCCGTGCGGAAGCTGGGCCAATTTCCACTTGCTCACGGAACGATTGGTGCTGGTCATCGAACCCGGTGGCAATAATTTCCACACTGCCATCGGGCAGATTTTGCACAGTGCCAGTAATACCAAAGGCATCGGCAATCCGGCGGACAAACCAGCGGAATCCCACCCCTTGCACCAACCCGGAAACAGTGTAGCGGCGTGTTGTCATGGCCGCAAATATGAAGGGGAAGCGTGCGGAACGCCAAATAACAATTAGTGGTTGGCCCCGGTTGCGCCAGCTGTGGCTATCTCACACATGCTGCAATGCGTTGGCCTTCCGGCGGCGGAAATCAGTGTAGCTGTCAATCTCCGAGCGGATCAGATTCCAGAGGGTGGTAAGGATCAGGGCATCATCAATGTAGCCGATACCCGGGATGAAATCGGGGACGATATCGGTGGGGAGCACAAAGTAGAGAAGTGCCGCGCCAACCAGTGCTTTGGTTTTGGTGCTGATGTTGAACTCATGGTCGCGAATCATCCCGTACAACAGTCCAACCCGTTCCAGCATAGAGCCAATCCACTTGGATGCTCCGCGAAGCTCGCGAAGGTCTGGGGAGTTCAGTTTTTCCGGGAGAGTGTGGTGCAGCTGCTCGTAGTCCCGCTCGGTCATCCGTTCGGCATCGTTCAGCAACCGTTCTTTCATGTAACCAGCCGAGCGCAATCCGTTGTTGGTCATAGTCTCTGTTCGGTCAAGGCATTGTGACATGCAGGGGAACCTGGGGTGGGATAACTTGCCGCTGTAAGACCTAACGGAATGTTGGAGTGTTACATCACCAATCGTTCCCATCGGCGCGGAAGCGGGCCACATAGCCGACGTAGTTGCCGGCCCCTTTTGCCACATAGGCCCGTTCCTCCTGGCTCAACTCCCTGATAATTTTTGCCGGCACCCCCGCCGCCAACGTCCCCTGCGGAACCCTGAATCCTTCGCGGACAACTGCGCCGGCGGCAATAAGTGAGTCGCTTTCTACAACGGAGTTATCAAGCACTTTTGCGCCCATGCCAATTAACACGCGATCGCCGATTGTGGTTCCATGCAGCACAGCGCTGTGGCCAACCGTTACGTCGTTGCCAATCACCAGCGGGAATCGCTGGTTGGTGACGTGGCACATGGTGAGGTCCTGAATGTTGGTGCGCGCCCCAATGCGGATGAAATGAACATCCCCCCGAATCACCACATTGAACCAGACAGAGGAATCTTCCCCAATCTCTACATCCCCAACAATGCGCGCCCCCGGCGCAATGAAGACGCTGGGATGAATCCGTGGAGCAACCCCCTCGAACGGAATCAGGGTGATATCGGAACGGTGTAGCATGGCGGGAATCAGGTTTCAGGAATCTATTATGGTAGGCGTGGCTCTTCAGTCTGCGGTTCAGCTTTCCAGTTTCTCCATTTCCTCTTCGGAGACTTCAAGGTTGGAGTAGAGGTCTTGAACATCGTCGTAGTCATCCAGCAGATCCAGCAGTTTCAGGGCGGCAGCGGCTTGTTCGCCCGTTAGCTCAAGGGTTTGGCTGGGAATATATTGGAGGTTGGCTTCGGCGATGGTAAACCCGGCAGCATCCAACGCGGTGCGGAGCAGTTCGAAATTCTCCATCGGGGCTTGAACATCGAAGGTCCCTTCCCCGGCGCGAACATCTTCGGCGCCAGCATCCAGAACGGCCATCAGCACGTCATCTTCGGTTTTGTCATCCTGGCGAACGGAGATCACGGCGCGGCGAGTAAAATTCCAAGCAACAGCACCGGCATCGGCCATCGAGCCACCGTTTCGGCTAAGGATACGGCGCACATCGGCAACGGTGCGGTTGCGGTTATCGCTAACGCACTCCATCACTATCCCAATCCCGCCGGGGCCATATCCTTCCAGCATCATCTCCTCCATCTGCTGTCCTTCCAACTCCCCAGTTCCTTTCTGAATTGCTCTGTTGATGTTGTCGTTCGGCATATTCACCCCGCGCGCTTTTTGCACAGCAAGGCGCAGCCGTGGGTTTGCGGTTTGGTCGCCACCGCCCAGGCGTGCCGCAATGATAATCTCGCGTGCGATACGGGTAAACACCTTTCCGCGTTTGGCATCAATCGCCCCTTTGCGGTGCTTGATATTTGCCCATTTACTATGGCCGGCCATGTGAAGTCAATCAGAAGTTATTGTGATATTTTGGATGCCTGCGTTCGTAGCAATGCCGCAGACCGAGCGATACGGCTGCGGCATTGTTAAAACAACATTGTTAAAACAACTTGCAGGGCTTCACTCTTCCCCTTCAAGCACCACTGCCGCAGGCGTTGGTCGGCTGGTAGTTGCCGGGTAGATGTCGGGGTTGTGCACCCGAAAATCGTGGATGCGGAACTGCTGTTTCACCTCACCACGGTATTCGTTTTCTTCGATATTAAACACCAGATCATATCGGGTGCGCCCGTTCAGCTCCGGCAGACGATTCCCCATGCCGAACCCAATGGCTTCAATAAAATCGTTCCCGCTGCGGACCCGGAACTTCAGGTGATCCTTCCCAACCACACGCGGATACCCAACAACTTCAACCCCACGGATCAGAAACTGCGGGCGCGAGTTCCCCGGCCCAAACGGCGCGAATTGCTTGATAACCGAGAAAAACCGTGGGGTGACTTCCGGCAAGGTGACTTCGGCATCAATCCGAAGTTCCGGCGTGAGCATTTCGTCGCTGATGGCACCAAGCGCAAAGTCGTTCAGCTGCTGGCGGAACGGAGCGATATTCTCCTCACGGATGGAAAGCCCAGCGGCATATTTATGCCCACCGAACTGCTCAATATGCCCTTCGCATTGCTTCAGCGCGTTGTGGATATCGAAGCCGGCAATGGAGCGAGCCGAGCCTTTTGCCACGCCATCCAGGGTGGTTAGCAGCACTGTCGGCAGGTAGTATTTCTCCACAAGCCGCGATGCCACAATGCCGATCACCCCGGGATGCCACGTTGGATTATGAATCACCAGAACGCGATAATTGCCCGAATCCAACAAGTTCTGGGCAATGGCTTGCGCTTCAATGAACGTCCCCTCATCAATGGTGCGGCGGCTTCGGTTGTCGTTCTCAAGCTCTTGGGCTTTTTTGAACGCGCCGACTTCATCTTCCGCAATCAGCATCTCCACCGCGCGGCGGGCATCTTTCATGCGGCCGGCGGCGTTGATGCGCGGCGCAATGCCGAACACAATCTGGGAAGTGCCAAGATTACCACGTTTGATTCCCGCACACTCCAATAACCCACGCAATCCGGGGCGTGGCGAATCGTTCAATCGGCGGAGCCCATGCGCCACCAGCGAACGGTTCTCCCCTACCAGCGGAACGATGTCGGCAGCCGCAGCAATCGCCACGAAGTCAAGGTACTGATAGACAGTCTCTAACTCATCGCGGCGTATGGCCATTGCCTGGATCAGCTTAAAGCCAACCCCACAACCGGAAAGGAATTTGAATGGATAGGAGCAGCCTGGCTTGATAGGATCAAGCAGTGCGTAAGCTGGTGGCAACTCATCGCCTGGCTCATGGTGATCGCAGACGATGACATCAACGCTGCGCGAAGCAGCATAGCGCACCTGTTCAACCGCGGTGATGCCGCAGTCAACGGTGATAACCAGAGTGACCCCCTGTTCAGCCAGCCGATCAATGCCGACGCTGGAAACGCCGTATCCTTCGGTGAAGCGGTCAGGAATGTAGAAATCAACGTCGGCACCGATGCTCAGGAAGTAGAGATAGAGCATGGCTGCCGAGCTTGTGCCGTCAACATCATAATCGCCGTAAATGGCCACCTTTTCGTTGTTTTGAAGGGCCCGCATGGCGCGCTCCACAGCACGATCCATGTGATCCATCAAGAAGGGGTCGTGCAGATCGGTCAGGCTTGGCCGGAAGAACTGCCGCGCCCCTTCGAAGGTAGAGATGCCACGGGCGACCAAGATTCGGGCAATGGTCGGCGTAACGTTGATTGCGCGTACTAAGTTTTGAACGGAGTTGTCATCTGGTATGGACGATAGGATCCAACGATACTTCAAGTTGTTTTTACTTTGTTAACCTTGCAACTGCCCCCAAGATACAGCCTTCCCCCCAAAAAACAACCCTTGCTCACAATTCAGCCTGGCAATAGCCGTTTCCCGTGCTGGCTAGGCCACCCACCATACACAAACAACAACGGCCATCGCTGTATGAAATCCATCGAACAGATCAATCCATCGCTCCTTTCACGGCTACGCAAACTGCCCGCATACTTCGCCGACCGCTCAATCCCCTTCTGGAAAAAAGCTGGGGTGGTGGTTGGATTGCTCTACGTTATCTCTCCGGTTGATGCCGTCAGCGATTTCCTTCCCATCATCGGTTGGCTTGATGACTTGGGCGTGCTAACGGCAATGTACTTCTGGCTGATGCGGGAGCTGGGTGAGTATGTGAGAGGAAAGAAAAACGGGTGACGCAACTCGCGATTCTACGGATTTCTACGGAGTAGCTCCTTCCCTTTTTCCCACTTCCCAAACCTCTCCATTTTCCAACGCCCGGAAACGGTCGCGGGGGATTGTGAGCTTGTCCAGCGTTGCGTTCAGCAGCTCCACAGGTTCTTTCTCACCATCATCGGCTTGGGCAAATGTTCCGAAGTGAACCCCCATGCTCCACTCCGTTTTCAGCATCTGGTGAGCCTGCACCGCTTCATCGGGCCCCATGTGGACCGGCGACATGAACCACCGTGGCCGGTACGCTCCAATCGGCAGCAACGACATCCGAATCCGTGGGAAACGGCGAGCTATCTCCGCAAAAAAATCGCCAAACCCCGTGTCGCCAGCAAAGTACACGTCACCCGCTTCCGAGCTAATCACAAAGCCTCCCCACAGCGAAGTATCCCGATCGAACAACCCACGGTTGGAGAAATGCCATGCTGGAGTACACGTCACCCGCAGCCCACTTCGTGTGGTCACGGAATCCCACCAATCCATATCCTGGCCACCGCCGATTCCGTAAGCGTTCAACAGCGCGGTGTTGCCAAGCGGGGTTAGGATTTGCGGGCGGTGAACCCGGGAAATCGCAGAAAGCGTGGCAACGTCGCAATGGTCGTAATGGTTGTGGCTTAACAGAATCAGGTCAATCGGCGGAAGGTCCTGCATCCGCAACCCAACGCCTGCGTGCCGTTTTGGCCCAACCCACGTGACAGGGCTGATCCGTTCACTCCAGACAGGATCGGTCAGGATATTCACTCCATCCATCTGGATCAGCACCGTGGTGTGGTTCACGAACGTCAGCCGCAGTTCCCCTTTGCCAACGCGCTTTGGTGGCGGCGCGGCGGGCGTTACCTGGCGGAACTCACTCCAGTGGCCCGGCTGGCGTTCGTGCATCCATTTCAGCAAATCCAAAAAGCCACGCGCCCCTTCTTTGGGATTGTAAAATCGTTTTCCGTTAAAGTGGTCGGTGATCTGGCCAACATACCCGGGGGATGAGAACTTCACCCCAAACGCCGTTCCGGTCATCGCGCTTGCGCCGAAGATTCCGCTGGCCCACAGAAACGCACGGCGCGTCCATCGGCGGTGTTGCTTCGGCGGCGGCGTTTGCGATTCTGGTGCAAGAGTGTTCTGCAGCAATTGTTGATTGTTCATGGTGGCTCAATAACGAATTACCCCCCGGTTCCCATGTATCCCCGCAGCGTCAAGAAAAGCAACAGGAAAAATAGGCCATACACCATCCAACGGATTGCCCCGTGCCCAGCCCCTGCCGAAGCCGGGCGATCGGCCACCGGAAGCAATGCCAGAAACAGCACCGCCGCAACGATGAACGCCATTGCCACCGAAGCCGAACACCACTCCAACAACTGGTACAATCCCAGCAGATACCACTCGGGCCGAAGCTGAGTAGCAGCCAGCTGAGCTTGCGTTAGATCCACCGGGAAGCCCCCTTCGCCACGACCCCACGGGGCGGCAATCGCCAGCGTTAGCAACGCCCCGGACACCAGCAACCAACAAACAAGCTGGCGATAGAGTCCACCGGAAGAATCCCCCGAAACCGCTGCACCGCCAGCAAGCCGATTCAGCAGCTGCGCCGAACAAACCGGAAGCAACAGCAACGGAAGCAGAAAAAATGGAGATGCAGGATTGAACGAAGCAGCAACAAACGGATAGACCAACAACAGAAGAACGCAGCCAGCAACCAGCACCGCCGCAGCATTGAACGGTTTGGAAAAATCACCCACTGGCTTCCCAGACACCACCCCCCGCCGCCACCAACTGACGTGGAGGATCAGCACCAGAATCAGCGCAATCGGCAACAGTGCTGTGTGGGCTGCGGCCATTCGCGATAGCGTTCCCCCGCCAACCTCCTTCCCGCCACGCATCGCTTGCGCCACCCAGTCGCCAACCAACGGAATCCCCTGCTCCGGCAACGACGATCCCACCCACGCAGCCGCATATCCAAGCCGATCCCACGGAAGCACCGATCCGGTCCATGCAGATCCCAAAACCAACGCAAGCAACAGCAGTCCGCTAATCCACACCCCGCTGTTCGGTTTCCGCCAAGCCCCCTGCCACGCCAGCCCGCCGAACCAAATCAGCAGCGAAGCAACCAGCAGCTGCGCCCCCCAAGCATGAACCGAGCGAACCAACGCCCCGAACTCCACCTGCCGCAGCACTTGGTGCTCCAAGCTAACCCATGCCGCCGATGGATGCACAGGGCGACCCGTTGCGGAATCGCGAAGCAGTTCAGCAACGCCACGAAGCGGGGTTGGGAAATCGGCATTGCCGCCGCTGCTATCGGCCCGAACAGGAACAAGCTGGCCGGGGAGATACTCTACCCCAAGCCATGTTGTGGTATCGGTGATGCGGGCAAGCAGCAGCGGGGTGCCATCGGAAGCCGATGCCGGCGCGGGGCTGGGCTGGTAGTGAAACAGCAGCAGAACCCCACTGAGCAACATCACTCCAAAAAAGAAGAGAACCAGCCCGCCGAAATACCACAGCAGGCCATCAGTTGCGGGAACCACCCCCCGAAAAAACTGGCGGATAGGCTGCGGCGAAGGCGTATGCGATTGAGAAGAATCAATCATGAGAAAGGATCACGCTGGATGTGAGAAAGGAAGGGCTTTGCTATGCTGTTGGAGGTTCATCCGGAACTCCATCAACCGGAGGTTCATCAATAACGACAACGTTTCCGCCAATCTCTTCAACGCGCAACCGTTGCAGCGGGCGGGGGGGCGGCCCAGCAATCACCCTCCCCTCGGCATCGAAGCGGCCACCGTGGCAGGCGCAGTGAAACTCCCGCGAGGCATCCACCCAATGGACAGGGCAACCGGTGTGGGTGCAACGCAGGCTAATGGCCCTGATCGTGCCATCGGGCATTGGCTGCACCACCGCATCGTTCAGCCCAACACGAACGAGAGTGGTTGGCTGGGAGCGAATTTTTTCGATTGAGCCAGCAACGCATCGCGCAGGTTCAGTGACTGGCGGGCGCAAAAACCGGGCAGCAACGTACGCCACCGGAACGGCCACCGCCCCGGCCGCCCCCCACAGCAGCCGTGATAGAGTACTTCGGCGAGAAGAGTTCATCGGTTGATGAAAAATGGAATGGTAGAATGATTCGGTGCCAGCACGTCCAAACCCACCTCACGATAGATCAGTACCAAAGTAGCACCCACAACACACAAAGCGGATAAACCACCGTCAGGACGTAGCTAATTGGGCGGATGCTTACCCCTTGCAGCTGTTCCAGCCGGAACCGTGAGTTCACCACAATCACTGTGATAAAACTAACCAGCACCACCATAAACGTCACCCAAAACAGCAAATCGGCTTTTGTTAAATAATCACTGCTGGGGGTGATGTTCGACAGGGCGATGGAGAAAGTGATAATCCCCAAGAATGTCCCTGCACTAACTTCACCAAGATTTTCGAACGAAATATCGGTGATATACAGCAGTGAAATTGCCACAAACCCGATAAGAATTAGCGGCAGCACAATCTGCAGAAATGGTCCCAGAAATTTCCGCTCAACCAACAGCCGGAAGGAGAAGTTTTTGAACACCGTTGGCTTCCCTTCCCGATTATCGGGATCGCCACGCATGGTGGTGGCGATGCGATTATCTACCGTCACGTAATACTTCAGTTTATTCCATGCCTGGACCTTAAATCGCTCAAAAATTTTCGTGTCCTCATCAAGGCTGCTTTGGTCGAAGGAGATTTTCAGCTTGTTGGAAGGTGCAAGTATCTCCACTTTTATCGCTATTTCTTGTTTATCCAAAGGGTACTCGGCCAAAGCGAAATCGTGGTGAAACGTCCCAGAAACCTTGTAGAGTTTATACTCAATA
>JADZEY010000136.1 GCA_020850315.1 Armatimonadota bacterium
GGCGAGTATCTTTCTCTCTGCGTTGGAGTTCACGCAGTGCCGTGCGCGTTTTCGTGTCTAGTTCTATCACAAACCCAATATCCTACTTTTTTCCTGTTTTCGCAATCTGAAAGCACTCGAGTATATCCCCTGTGGTTTATGATAGCTCCGTACAGAAATCCGTCTGCAAATTTAGTGTATAGGTTATTATTATCCAGCATATCAGCGCACATTTTTCTTCTTCATAATTGCTTTTTTGTACAAGAACGGTAAGGGGGATATCCGGAATCATACACTCAGCTCAAAAGAGTATGATTTCTTTATTCCCCCTTACCATTATTTCGTATTTCACAACCCCACCCGAACATCCGTCCGAAACGCCCACGAATGCACCCGCCAGCCATCTTCTTCCGGGCGGCTGGCCACGTTGGTGAGCGTGTGGTCGTACCAGATTGCTGGGGTGATTTCGATGCTTCCGTAGCGATACTGGACTCCGATCCCGCCAGTTAGCCCGGCTTGGAATTTGTTCAGTTCCGCAATCGGGCCGTAGGGTTGCAAGATCAGCCGCTGCCCGTTGTTCTCGGTTTCTAAGCCGTTGGGGTTGATGAATTTCATATCGGCAGGGATATCAGAGTATTGGCTGCGGTTCCCTTCCAACACGTTGCGGAAGAATGGGCCAGCCGCCAGCACCGCCGACACCCGAGAGGAAACGGCAGACTTCAGCGATGCCGTCAGCGAAAGGTCAATGCTGCGGAATTGGGGAATATCCGTGGTGTTCGTTACCCTCTGGATTTGCGGCATGGACTGGTTTGGCAGCAGCACTGCGAGGTCGTCCGTCATCACTATTCTGCCAGGCATGGAGCGGTATTCCAACCGGGTATTCACACCTATCACATTATCCAGATCATATCCAACCCCCACCCCAAGCGCAAACCCTGTCCGTTGTTCCGGATCGCCGGGGGTGCCCATGCTTTGGTGATGTGAGTTCAGCAGCATGGCCCCGGTTAGGCCAACGTGCCAGGGCGATTTTTGGGGGTCACTGACCGGAAGATCCATATCCTCACGGGATTGCGCAGCGACGGTTGCCGACAAAGCAACCCAGACAGGAAGCAAACGGAAAAAAGCGTTCATGGTAGAGAGATAAAGAAGGTTGATACTTGTGATTCCGGCGCACAGCAGAGGGGGGGGGGGGGCGGCAAACGAGCAACCCTCTGCTCCTGCTCACATTCATCACCCTGACACATCGTTCAGATGAATCAGAACGCATGGCGGAAATCCACTTGGAACATGGCGGTGTTCAGGCTCCAGTTCTCGTTGTTGGTGACGCGGGTCAGGCCGTAGTCGAAGTAGATGCCGGGGTACATGATCCAATCGTTCCCGAACAATCCGACCTCCAACTGCACCCCTCCTTTCACGGAGAACCGAGCGGAGTTACGCCCTGGGATATCGCCATCGAACAGCAGCAACCGCCGCCCGTTGTTCTCTTCTGGGTACTGGTCGGGGTTCAGAAATCGGGCGTTTTGCGGCTGGATCAAATCTTGCACTTGCCGGTTCGTTCCCCCCAGAACATAACTGAACGATGGCCCCGCCTCCACGTTCAAGAACACATTGCTGGCAAGGCGCGTCACGCGGTGGTTGTAGGCAAGCTCGGTGGTGATAAGGTTGTAGGTGATGTTGGCATCGGTCTGCACGGTTTGGGCAATGGGGCGTTGGCTTCCCGGCAGGATCACCTCCACATCGGGAAGGTTTTGGCGGAATGCGCCAGGGCGTGTTTGGTAGCTTACGCGGCCCACAACGGTCCACTGCCATTTGGTTTGATACTCGGCAGTAATCCCAGCCAAGATTCCCCACCCTGCGCCTTGTTCGAAGATTGGGCAGTTGGGATCATCAACGGTGCGAAAACCGCCGGTGTGCCAGTTTCGGGTTACGCCCAGCGTTGGGCCAACAACAATCTGGGAGCGGGGTTTCCCGGGATCAAGCGGGTTGGGATCGGTGGCGTAGGAACGCTGTGCCAGCAGGTCGCCGGCGTTCGGCAGGAACACTCCACACAGCAGCAGCAGAGAAGCAAAGGGACGGTTCATGGCTGTGACCTTTTGGTGTTTGGTTGAAGCGAAGACCACTGAACAAAATGGAACAAAGCCCGGCGGTCTGCCAGTTAAGAGTCCCGAACTGGGCAAGTGTCGCAAGGGAAAAACGGAGGTGATAAAAAAAAATCGCCGAGGCACATCGGGAGATGATGCCCCAGCGATTGAACTTGTGCGAACGTTACCGCGCTACGATAGCGTGGTTAGAATGCGCGGCGGAAATCCACTTGGAACAGGATGCTGTTCAGGTCCCAGTTTTCGGCTTTGGTGACTTGGGTGAGGCCGTAGTCGTAGAAGACACCTGGGCACATAATCCAAGCGTTTCCGAACAAGCCAATCTCCACAGCCGCGCCAGCTTTCAGCGAGAAGCGGATTGACTCACGTTCTGGGATATCACCATCAAACAGGATCAAGCGGCGGCCATTGTTTTCTTCCGGTAGCTGCTCCTGGTTTACGAACCGCGCGTTTTGCGGCTCAATCAGATCTTGCACTTGGCGGTTCTTCCCACCTAGCACGTAACTGAACACTGGGCCAGCCTGCACGCTAAGGCGCAGACCTTTTGTGATCTTGGCAATTTCGTATTTGTATAACACCTCGGCAGTGAGCAAGCTGTAGGTGATGTCCGATGAAGTCTCCACGGTTTGATTCACCGGCTGCGTCGCGCCTGGCAGCAGCACCTGTGCATCGGGAAGGTTCTGCGTGAACTGCCCCGGGCGGGTGTCGTAGCAGATGCGTGGGATAATGCTCCAGTTTGGCGAGGGTTGGAACTCGGCAGTCATCCCAACCAAGAAGCCCCAGCCGGAGCCTTGCTCGAACACCGGGCAGTTGGGATCGTCAATCGTGCGGAAGCCGCCAGTGTGGTAGTTGCGGGTGATGCCAACGGTTGGCCCCACCAGCACTTGCGACCGCGGAATCGTTGGATCCAACGGGTTGGACCCTTGTGCAAGCGTGATTTCGCTACCGATGGTCATACCAATGGCCAACGCGCAGAGCGTAGCGGAAAGGAATTTCATAGGGAAAGTTCTCCAGCAGTTGATATGGATTGTTTGTTTAGGAATTGCAGGATACAAGCTGCCAAGGTTGCAACCCACAGGAAGTGGTTGCATGGTTGGATTTCTGGCACTGGCAGCAATCAAGACCTCCGTGAAGGGATAGAAGTTACAACATCAGCGGCGTATTACCATCTGCCGAACCGAAGAAAATTCACCGGAGGTTAAACGATAGTAGTACACGCCACTGCTGAACTGGCTTGCATCCACCAGTAAGCGGTAGTCGCCAGCCTGCAAGTATCCATTAATTGGAACAAGCGCGGTGTGGCCATCGGCGGCCACAATCTCCAGTTTTGCTTCCGAGTCCATCGCAAGGGTGAACTCAATCTGGGTTGTGTGGGCGGCTGGGTTCGGGATGTTTTGCTTCAGCGCGTAAGGGTTTCCGGTGAAGTAGAACAGCCGATGCGACAGCCCACAGATGCTATCCACCCGGTAGGGGATGGTGGTACGTGCCAAGTTTGTGCAGCTTGCTGGCCCAGCCAACATCGCCACCCGGAAGGTATCGGCAGCATCCTGGGCAATGAACACATTGAACGGGATAGGAAGCAACACAGCATCATCCAGATAGGCGGTTGCCCCGTTGCGTGGCTTCAGGTGGATGGTCAGCAACCCCGATGTGTCCACCGTTGGTGTGCCTGCGGGAATCCATTCGGCATTCAAAAATTTGGAGCCAGCCGCCAGCAACGACTCCCAGCGGTCGCGGCTGAATCGCGCCATCTGTGGGTTGTAGGCAACGGTCACGGTGGCTTCGCTTAGGGGAAGGTTTCGCCAGTAGAGGCTGTCCACCGCCACAATGATATCGAATGTGCTGCCGTTCGGGATCACGGCTGGCGGAATTGGCCGGATTGCCATCCGTTGCGGGCGCGTACGCACGCCAAACCGCTGCCGGAACACCCCCGGTATCTCCTGATAACTCCAGACTAACTCACCCGACACCGTGTCGGCAAGGCCATTGAAGGGGAGTGTGAAGGTGATCGCTGCATTCCCCCCCACCGGGATCACCGTCCCAACATCAGGAAGCAACGCGGTGGCAATCGAAGGGCTGCTGAACAGTTGGATATCGGTTAGCGTTAGCGGAGTGTTGCCATCGTTGTGAATCGTCAGCAACCCGCTGCGTGTGTCGCAGGAATAGATGTCGCTGCTATCCCATTGCAGTTCATCGCTGGCAAGAGCCACCAACCCAAAGCCTTGCAGGGTGTTGGTGATGATTGGGGTCTGGCGCGAATCGGTTTCTGCAGCAATCACCGCCTCGCGGTGGCCGGCCACCAGCGGGCTGAATCGCACCAGAACCGGGGCCGTGTCGCCCACGGCAAGCGTGACCGGTGCCGGAAGCGGCTCGGCTTCGAAATCGCCAGCATCGCCAGCATCAATCCACACCTTGCTGATGGTGATCGGCTCGCGTCCGGTGTTCCGCAGCATCACCACGGTGTCGTGAGTTGAACCCACCCACCGATTGTTCCAATCGTAGCCATCAATCACCGCGCTCAGTATGTATCCACTTCCCAACAGTGTGTTGGTGGCCTCCAACCCATCTTGGTTGTTGACGAAGACAGCCGAGCGGTAACTGGTTTCGGCGCGTGGGACAAAGGCAACAGTAACCCACGTTGTGTCGCCCACCAGCAACGTGTCGCGGAATTGTGGTTTCGGCGCAGGGAAGGTTATGGAATCGGCAATGGTGATGCCGGTGATGAACGCTGTGTCGGTTCCGCTGTTGATAATCGGGAGTCGTGTCATCCCGGTGTCGCCAACTTGAATCTTCCCAAAATCCCATCCCCCAATGCTCAGTTTTGGATACAGCCCCACCCCATGCAGCCGCGCAATCGCAATCCCTGCGGTGCTGTGGAAGGTGACGGCTGCGGTGAAATCCCCCGTGGTCGGCGGGATAAAGCGTATCTGGAATGATGAATCCTTCCCGGCTTCCAACAGGAACGGTGTGTTGCTTCCGGTCATGTTGCTGAAGGCTCCGGGGCCCATCACCACGCTATCAATTTTCAGTGTGCTAACCCCAGGATTCCACACCCGCAGCCGCATGGTTTTGGCGCGGCCAGCGCGCACACCGTAGTACTCCAAATCCTCGGTTGCAATTTGGGGAAGGGGCATCTGGGCAGCAACAGGAATGCGGTACACCCGGCAGTTGGCCCCAACCAGCAACGTGTCGGCAAAATTTTGAACCTCATCCGACTTGAACGTCACGGTAATCGGAAGCCCCCCCTCCGGTTCCACCACCGCCCCCTGGTAGCGCGTAGCAAGGATAAACTCGCGGTTGGTTATCATCACCATGCTGTCAATCTGCATCGGCTGGCCGGTATGATTCCAGAGCGTCAGGTCCCGCATGGCAAGAATGCCCGGGGGGACATCGGAGAAGAAGAGCGAGTCGTTGGAGAAGATGGGAGCAAGCACCGGAAGGCGTAGGTTGAACGTATCCAAGTTCCCTTGCAAATCCTCGGCAACAATCTGCGCTGTTCCGGGAACTGTGGGGTCAACGGTGGCCACGGTGACGTTGCTGTAATCGTCCCCGTGCACCAGCAAGCTCCCCTGAAAACGAACGTTGACAGAAGCCGAATCCACCATCCAGATCTTCCGCAAACCGCTTTGGGCCATGCCGCTATCGGCCACGCGAACAATGAAGCGGTCGCACTGCTGCAAGGCAGTGATGGTGGGAGCGTTGTTGTCGGCCTGCTGAAGCCTTCGCATCCCCGACCCGATTGGCCAAGCGTAGGAATCGAACTCACCCACACCATACACAAAGCCAGTAAACAGGCCATCGCTGGTCAGCACGTGGGTTCGGCCATCGCCGATGCGCACCGTTGCCCACCGATATGGCTGGGCAGCCCCCTCCACGATTCCGGTAACAAAACCGGGTTGGTCGGCAAGCCGCATATCGTTTAGCCTGAGGCTTCCAAAACTCTCCTGTTGGGCAACAACCGTCAGGTAGTGGGCATCGAATTGGTCAATCGCACGGGGATCGCTGGAGGCTTTGTTCGGCAAGGTTTGGAACACTGCCGCGTTCACATACTGGTCGGTGGGGGTGATGACCATCATATCAGGGTCGAACGGGTGAACGATCGGTACCCCCGGCGGGCGATTGATGTTTGCAGTGTCGGCAGCGCTGGACTTGGAGTACTGCGTCACCAAAATCGGCTTATCACTGGTGATGACCGCCGCCTGATCCATCTGGTACTCACCCCACTCCCCCATTCCGGATAGCGCGAACGTTTCCACCTCTATCCCACCAACGGCGATTGAGACGTTCGTGGCTCCTGGCTCGGAGGATATCACCCGAACAATATCCCCAGCATTGCGCTGTCCAAATGGAATCAGAACATGCTCGGTGCTCAGCATCTCGTGCGGGGGGATCATCTCAATCAAATGATCCTTCGTGTCGAACTGGATCGGGATTCCGGCGCGGACGTGGCCGCTGAGCAATCCCACTGGCTTGTCGGCGATAATCACCGACCCAGTGAGGTCTGTTGCCCCGCGAACGGTTCCGCCATCCTGTACCTGCAAGATGTCCCCTTTCTGCAGCACCCGTTGGAACATCGCCCCAGCGGGCTGCCCCCCCACAGTTTTTGTTTTTGGATAGACGCTCACCACCGTTTCCTGCGAAGCAATCACCGCAAACTCGCCACCGCGTGGGGCTTTGTCGCACAGGTATTGGAAGTAATCGTCGTTGGAATCTGCCGGGGTGTAATGGTCAAGGTAGTAGTTGGCACTAACGTACTGGGTCCCCCATGAGCTTACGGGGAGCGCCAGATAACCATCGGAGGTTAGGTAGCGGCTGTTGTAGCAATAAACCGAGATTGGCTCGGTGCTGGTGATCTCAATTCCTAAATCAAAAACCCCTTCGCCGAAGCATTCAAAGTATTCCGGCACACGCTGCTCGAACACTTGAAATGGAGCAACAGTTTTTTTAACGATGGAGCGATCGGGGAAGCGGATGGTGACTTCTGTCTGGAATCGCGAAGCAATGGAGATAACCCGATAAATCGAAGCCTTGATGCAGACATCGGTTTCGTTCTGCATAAACCCAACGATGAAGTGAGTCCCTTCGGCATTGGATCCAAGCAACGATGGCCCCCCATCTTTCTCACGTAATTGGGCGTGCACGGAAGCAGCCCCCCCCAGCGCAAGCAGGAGCGCGGCAACAAGCAGTAGCCTTGTCATCATCGGTGCGTTGTTTTGGTGAGCGGTATCAATAGCTACATGCAGAACGGCTAATCATGAAATCGTGGCCCGCTTGGTAGGGATTGGCAGAAGAAGCAACGGAGCAGGCCGACACCAGAGAGAACTGCCGCAACCACCCAAAGCAGAACTACGGCAGCCCGAATATACGCAACAGACATTTGGATACAAGCCCCTAATTCGGGGAGCCAGCAAGCAGGGCTGGGCACGCACCAACCGCCAGAAGTGAGAGATCATCTATCGCGCGAACTGCGAAGAGCACGAATTGCTTGCCTGATACTGGAGATACCCCTCTCTCTTCTTCTCTCTTCTCTCTTTTCTTCCCCCTCTGTGCCCTCTGTGTCTCTGTGGTTTCCCCCTCTTGAGTACGCCACAGAGGAAAAAGCACCAACCGCCAGAAGTGAGTGATCTCCCCCTTTTCACCTCACCACCGTCACCCTCTGCTCCGCTTGCCAGGGGCCGCTGGTGATGCGGATGATATACTGCCCAGCCGCAACCCCATCGGTGTGCCACGTGTGCCGATGCTGGCCTGCCGATAGCAATTGGTTGGCAATCACCGCAACGCGCACCCCGGAAATATCGAATGCCTCCAACCGCACAACGCCGCTTCGCCCAAGATTGAAACGGATTTCGGTTGCTTGGCTGAATGGATTCGGTGTGTTTGGGAACAGCGCGTAGCCAGCAATCGCTGCATCATCTGGGGTCGCGCTTGCTGTGTCGGAGATCACCCGTGCAAGCCAGATCAGCGTATCGCTGCAATCCCCCGCATTCGATTGCAACCGCACAAAAGCGTTGTAGTTCGCCACCTCCGTTGGCTTGAACGTTACCCCCATAGTGATGCACTCGCGTGGGATCAGTCGCGCAGCTTTCAGGCGATCCAAATCCCCTTTTGCCACGGTGAAATTATCCACCAACCAGCTCATCACTCCGCTGCCGTCGTCGTCGTTGAACGTCAGCAGGCCGGTCCCCTTGTTGCAGATTTTCAGCGTGAGCGTAACCGGCTGATCCGATTCTCGCAGCATCCCAAAATCAAGCGTGTCAACTTGGATGCAGGGGGTGGCACTTAGCCCAGCAAGCGGAAGGGTGTCCACGCCGCAGGGGTAGCGGAACAGCAGGCTGTCGCGGAAGTTGGTGCTGTCGCGGTCGGGCCGCAGGCAGACTTTCACTTTCAATAATTCCCCAGGCTTCAGCACGGTTGGGAGCGGCGGTGTCACGGCAAGGATGCGGAACCCAACGGTGTCGGCAAGCAACCGCACATCCGTCACCGGAAGATCCTGCTGCAACGGGTTAATGGCGGTGACCTCCGCCTCGATGCAGATGGTGTCGGGGGCCACTTGCCCAAAATCCACCCCTTTGGAAGGGGAGAGCGAAAGGCTATCGGGGGCGCAGCGGAATGGGACGCGAGTGGTTTTTCCGGTGCGGTCGGTGAAGATTACCGTGGCTTGCGCTGGCAAAGCTCCGTTGGTTGGCCCCAGGCTGATGGTGGCCGTTGTGCTTCGCAGCAGTTCCGCTTGCGTGGTGGGGTTCACCAACGTCAGCGTGGTGTTGATTGCCCCGCTTTCCAACGCTACCGACTCCAACCCAACCGGGTTCGGATTGACCGATTGCACGCTTATTTGCAGCCCGCAACAGCCGGAAGGTGTGGTTGCAATGCTGAGCGAATCGCCAGCCCCCACAACGCGGCGGCGCGGCGAAAGCGGGTAGCCGTAGGCCAGCGTAACCTCTTCCTGATACTCAGGAATTGCTTGGTTCGGTATCCATTCTTCCCCCCCTTTTTTGAACCCATAGACGATGCCGCCAAACCGCGCCGTTGACCCATCCCCGCGCACCCAGCACTCTTTCCCCGCCTCAATTTTCACCGATCCCCACGTGATTCCGCTTCCGGCAACATCGGTGGCTTGGAACGGGAAGGGCTGCTCTGGGCCGTCGCCAATTTTGTAGAAGATGTTGCTGCGGCGTGCGTCGTCGGCCACAACGTTCAGGTAATGCTCCATCCCGGATGGCTCGGCAGGGGTGACAAACGGGGCAAATGTCCCCCATTGGTTGCGCGGCGTAAGCTCCGTCATGAAGCCCCCCCACGTTTCGTAGTTGGCTGCGGTTTTTCCGTTGGGAAGTTTGGAGGAGCTTATCAGCCGTGAAGAACCGGGAACTGTCAGCATGGCTTGCACCGGGGCTTGCGGCTTGTAGAATCGGGCTTTTCCGGTGCGGTTGGTGTCCTCAAAGAAACTGCGGTTGGTCACGCCAAAGCTGCGGCTGTTTCCGGCATCGTCAATGGTGTAGTAGCCCTCCTTAAAATCGGCACTGGTTCCGTAGATGCGGATAAGGTTGGCAGCGCGTTTCACCGGGTCGGCTGGCGGGGTAAACAGGAATTCATCACCATGCTGTTCGGCGGGGGCAAGCCACTCCACAGCCATATTTTTCAGCGAGTTGCGGGTAACGCCCCCCAACGTGTCAATACTCATTGCGCGGGTGTTTCCGGTCAGCACGCCAATCGGTTTGTTGGCGGTCACGAACGATCCCCCCAAGTCGGCACGAACCCCGGTGAGGGTGTCGGCCAGCCCTTGCACCATGTAGGCTTGGCCAGCCATCAGCACCAGGTTGGAGGTGTTGATAAACCCAGCAAGCTGCCCGTTCGGGAAGATTTTCAGGCGGGTGCTATCCTGCTGTGCAATCACCAAAATTTGGTTTCCCCCTTGCACTCGCCTTCCGGAAGGGGCGTCGTTTCCGCCGGGGGCGTAGTCAATCAGAAGCTCACTTTGGCGGGCGGCGGTGTAGTAATCGTTCCCCCACGACTCCACCGGAACCGGGGTCCAAGCCTCGGCCCCGAACGGCGTGACCATGTAGCAATACACCACCACCGGATCGCTGGCAACCACTTCGATGGTGTTGGCCGTTGGCTGCCCCATCTGGGTGATAACCGGGCTGTTGGCCATCGCAAACTGCTCAAACTTCCCCGCGCTCATCGTGCGGCTTGTGGTTCCGGCAACGTCGGTAACGGTGACGGTGTTGCTGTCGGTGGCCGAGTACACGTAGATCAGGAATTTGGAGCTTTGCTGGGGAGGATGCTTCGGATCGGTGACGGTGGACGAGGTATCGGGGAAGGCAAGCAGATAGTGGCGGCCAGCGGTGTACGGGTCCAGCGATGGAGTTTGCGCGAAAACCAATTCCGGCAGCAAAACGGAGGTGGCGACCAACAGCAGTATCCAGCAAAACCGGGCAACAGCGTAGCAAGAAGCAAGCATCATAAGCAATGGTAGAGAGAGAGAGACAGGGAGAGAGCCGCCGCAACCAACGGGCGGCCAAGCATCAGCGCAACAGCGGGAAGAGCCGATGGATGTGAAGAACACCAGCACAACACGGCTGCAAAGTTAGTGGTTACGGCGAAACAGCCGAACGGAAAGATCCATGGGTGAGATGGGGAATGGAATGTGAGTATCAATCACTGAGCCTGCCGGGCACTTTCTGCCGCGCCCGCCACAACCACCACGGCCACGCCATCATGAACCCGAACACAAACCACATCGGCAATCGCCATGTTGCTGGCTCCTTCCCGTTGGCCGATTGCTAACTGCTGGTTGGTTAGCTCCCATGCTAACCCTGTTGTGGTAATCGTGGCAGCAGGAAGGGGAAGAATGGAAACGCGAAGCCCCGGCACAGCTGGGAACTGAGTATCCCCCACCACAACGATGCCGATGCTCTCCTCATCCAGAAACCGGAGCTGAAGTCGGTGGGCAAATTTTGCCAAGATGGAGAAGTTGTTCACCGTGTGATCTATCATTCCCCCACCAACACCAACCACTGTGACCGAAGTTTCACCGTGGTCAATCAGCCAATTCAGTGCTTTCTCAAAATCGTTTTCTTCCTGGCTGGGGCGTTCAATCACCGTCACCCCAAGCTGTTCCAAGTTTGCGCGTTGCGTGCCAACGGAATCCAAATCGCCAATCAGTACATCGGGGATTACTCCATTGTTCACCGCAACCACCCCCGCGCCATCGGCAGCAACAACTTGCCGGAACCGAGCCGACAGCGATTGCAGCCGCGTAGCCGGGGGCAACTGGCCGTTCAGCAGCAGCAGCGTCCCGCGTTCCCAACCGCTCTGCCGGTCTATGCTACTCATCCCACCGCTCAAGCGGGGCAATGGTGATCTCCTCAATTACTGGCTTCTGCATCGCCGCTTGCAGTTCGCTCACATCATTGTAGCCGGTTCGTTCCAGCGGATAGGTTGGAAGCGCGTAGGTCAATCGCCGGCTGGTGAACGGATAGGGGCGGAATTGGAATTGGTTGGCATCGCGGCGGTAGGCATAGCCGGCGTAGCGTTCGGGGCGTTCGGCACCAAGCGTGCGGTTCATGCAGAATTGCAGCGAGAGAAGGTCGGCCATGCGGAGATAGGAGTAGAGCCGTTCGATGTCGTTGTGCTGAAGCCCCAACGAATCGCGCAGCGCGCCACGCCGTTTGGCAAGGCCCACAAAAAACTCCTGCCAAATTCCGGTGCGGCGGTGGATATGCTCATGCAGGGTGTAGGCGTGGTGGGTAATCAGCAAGGCAACCAGTGGGTCGGTTTCGGCAAAGCGTGCGGTTCCCTCCATCCAAATCTGGAACGTTTCTTCTGGGGTGACGCGCTGGAAGTCAACGGGAAGTTTGGTTTTGGCATCCAGCCTCGGTTGCGCGTCGAACTGATGCCAGCCGTTATCATGTTCCCGCGTGGCGCGGATAATCGCTTCACGGTCAGGGTGATGCGGGAACCCGTGATCTAGCCAATGCTCCAGCAAGAACGCGGCAAACGCTGCGTGATCCTCCTGCCGGATTGCTGTGATCTGCCGCTTATGTTTTTGAATGATCATCAGATGGTCGTGGTTGATGATTGCCGCTGTGCGTTGTCTCTCTCTCTCTCATGCTCGGCTACGGTTTCCACGCAGCCCGCTTCCCCGATTGCTGAACAATTAGGGCCAGCACATCGCGTGCGCGTTGGGCGGCAAGCTCCAGCATTGCGGTGTCCTGCGCGGCATATTGCCGGATAAATTCCTCCCCGTTGTTGTTGGCCGATAGCAGCAATGTGTTGTTGGTGCTGCGGAACAGCCCTTTCATTTGGGCAATGATTCGGGTGTCGGCAGCAATCAGCTTAACGTCCAGCAATTCCGGTTTGGGGAGCTGGATTGTCACAACGGAGTCGTCCTGTGTGATGCGGTGTTGCAGGTCGTTCAGGCGAACGCCGAACGTTGCCACGCCATGCAGCTCAACAAACATTGTGGGGTCCTGGAACAATGCCGACCCCACGTTGTCCATGCCGATGTAGTCGGCTTGGTCGGCAAAGCGCCGAACGATAATGTTCCCCGATTCCTCGCGAACCACCACCGCAAACCGCAGGTGACTTTTCACCGTGGCCAGTTCCTGAATCTTCTCCACCGATTGGCTGAAATCTATCACCCGCGACGTTGTTCGGCCCGGCGAAAAGAAGACTTGCCATGCCAGAAATGCAGCAACCAACAGCATAAGTACCACAACAGCGATCATCCCAACACCGGAACGCCTTCCCATGCCGCCACGCATCACCAGCCGACGCAGCCGTGGCTGCCGGGAATTAGAAGATGGGGACTCAGTATTCATTGCATCAACACGGTGGTTGTGAAATAGACCTTCGGTGAAATAGACCTTCGGTAAAATAGCATAAGGCCATCGTTTGATCTGCTGATCTGATGGCCTTATGCTTGATTTTCAACCGCAGACAAACCCGGTGTGAGCTCTCCGGAGAGCCGCATTATTGGAAGCTACTCAACTTCATCAAAGAAAGGGGTTAACGCCACTTGTTTGCTGTAAAACTCATGTTGGAAACTGAGCGTTAGCTTCTCCCCTTTCACCGTGGCCGTTGCCGTTCCGGTTGCGCCAACCCACCCGCCCAGCACTACGCCATCTTGCTCTAACTTCAACTCGCCGGTCAGGCTCCCTTTCATTCCAGAAATGGCGAGGGGAGCGGGGAATAGTGAAAGAGTTCCCATCTGTTTTGCAGCGCTGGCGATTGGTGCGGTGAAGCGTAGCCGCTGGCCCAAGCTGTCGGTTATCAGCGTTGTGGTTGCGGTGGATTGGAACGTCAGGCGATCCAGCACCCCGTTGAATTTTTGCTGCATCGGCTTCCCCACCGGCACGGTTTGGCCCAGCGGAAGCATACCACGCCACGGCAGCAGCATCCATGCCAAGTATTCTGGGTCGCAGACTTGGTTGATCCGCTGGCGCGAGAACTCGGCATCCGGTATTCCGGGGGTTTTGGCCTGCTGCTTCACATCGTCCAGCCCGGGGCTGGTGGTCTTTACGATCTGGCCATACGGGGTAATCTGGAAGGAGACCATCCGGTTGACAAGAACCGACGGCGCAAACACCTCACGGTGCCGAATCACCGACTGCGAGGGCATCTGCTGGGTGTTGAAGTAGATATAATCGCCGCTGAGTTTGTTGCTGAAATCAATCACCATCGAATCAACGTTCGTCTCGATCTTCATCAGCTTCTGAGCTTTATCCAGCACCACCTGGCGCATCGTCACGTAGTATCGGATGTTCCGCTCGGTGCTGTCGCGCACTTCCCCTTTGGTGTCGCGCACAACGGTTTTCACCCGCTCGCTGAACTCGTAAGCAAACACTGCGTTCCCCCGCAGCGGCGGCCCAAAGCTGAACGTCCCGGGCGTTGCTGTTCCGGTTTCTTGCGCGGTTGTTGGCTGGGAAAAGGCGGCTGCGGCAACCAGCAGCAGCAGCAGCGGAAGTTTGCATCGTGTCATGGTCTTGGAAATCGGATTTCTGGAAGCTCAGTCTGTTGAAGAAGCTTGCAAAGAAGAAAGGGGACTACAGACTCAGCCCCCTTCTTTGGCAGCAAGCAGCTATCAACTGTCAAGTATCAGGCTACGCCAATTCTCGTTCGGCGAAGAAGAAGCTGATTTCGCGGAGGCCGTTTTCTACCGAGTCGGAGCCGTGCACGGCGTTCTCCCCTTTGCTGCTGGCGTGGACTTTGCGAATTGTTCCTTCGGCGGCTTCGGCGGGGTCGGTTGCGCCAATTAGCGTGCGGTAGTCGGCAACGGCGTTCTCCTTCTGCAATGCCACCACCACCACCGGCCCGCCCGACATAAACTCGACAAGGCTTTCGTAGAATGGGCGTTCGCGGTGGACTTCGTAGAATCGTCCGGCATCATTGCTCGACATCTGGATCATTTTTAATCCGAGGACACGGAATCCGGCTTCGGTAATCATCGCCACGATTTGGCCGATGACGTTCTTGCGGACTGCGTCCGGCTTGATAATGCAAAGTGTGCGTTCCAAAATGGTCAGTGGTTAATGGTTTGTGCGAAACTGAGTTGGAAGGTGTGTTGTTCTGATCTTCCCCTGCTGCAATCCAGCAACGGAGCTTCAAAAGGGTTATTCAACAGGATAGCCGAGGTCGTTCCAGCCACGCCAGCCGCCACTCATGGAGCGGACGTTCGTGTAGCCCATCCGCTGCAAGGCATCGGCAGCAAGGATCGAGCGGAAACCGCCGCCGCAGTAAAGCACAAGGGGCGTTTCAGTGTCGGGAACGGCTTTTTCAATGTCCCGCTCCATCACCCCTTTGCCAATGTGAATTGCCCCGGCGATATGCCCTGCGGCCCACTCCCGATCCTCTCGCGTATCAATCAACAAAAACTGTTCCCCCCGTTGCTGCATTGCCAGCGTCTCTTCCGGCGTTAGCTCTGCAACATTCTGCTGTGCTTCTTCCACAATTTTTAGGAACCGTTCGGAGTGGAGCATTGGCTGGTTGGTTGAATGTCTGATTGATACCGTTCGCAGAAGCGAAGTTTCGATCCTGCTGGTCACGAAACCGGGGCGCTCCGTCCGACCTTGGTCTTCCGAAACGGCCCCGAGCTTCTCTGCGCTACTATGCTAACACAGCAATTCGCCGTTTTGTTAGCAGCGTTTATTTTTTTGAAGAAGTTTTTTTTGCCGGGGCAGCTGTTTTCTTTGCCGGAGCAACGGCTGGAGCGGCTTTTACCGGTGCTGATTTGGTGGCCGCTTCAATTTTTGCCTCTGATTTTGCCGAAGCGGATTTGGCAGCGGTTGGTTTTTCGGCAGCGGCTGGCTTGGCAGCGGCAATTGGTTTTTCGGCGGCTGGCTTGGCAGCTGGCTTGGTGGCAACTCCGTTCCCTTTTTTGGCCTGAAGTTGCTTCAGCACGGTTGCGCCCATGGTGGCGGGTGAGTCAACGGTGGTGATGCCTGCGGCTTGCATGGCTTCATATTTGGCATCGGCAGTCCCTTTTCCGCCGGAGATGATGGCGCCGGCATGGCCCATGCGGCGGCCTGGCGGCGCGGTGCGTCCGGCAATGAATCCAACCACTGGTTTCTTCACATGCTGGCCGATGTATTCGGCGGCTTCTTCTTCAGCCGACCCGCCAATCTCGCCGATCATGATAATCGCTTCGGTCTCGGGGTCTTCGTTGAACAGTTTGATAGCATCCAAGAAAGAAGTCCCGTTCACTGGGTCGCCGCCGATGCCGATGCAGGTGGTTTGGCCCAAGCCCACATCGGTTAGCTGCTTCACGGCTTCGTAGGTAAGGGTTCCGGAGCGCGAGACCAAGCCGACGTTTCCTCTTTTGTGAATAAAGCCTGGCATGATGCCGATTTTGCATTCATCTGGCGTGATGATGCCCGGGCAGTTTGGCCCGATTAGGCGTGTGTTCCGCCCTTGCAAGTAGGCTTTCACCATCACCATATCTTGCACCGGAATTCCTTCGGTGATGCAGATGACCAGTGGGATACCTGCGTCGGCAGCTTCCTTGATTGCGTCGGCGGCAAACGGAGCCGGGACGAAGATCACCGAGGCATTGGCTCCGGTGGCGGCCACCGCTTCGCTAACGGTGTTGAACACCGGAACCGGGCGGATAAATTCTGCCGGATGATACTCCGTTCCCCCTTTTCCTGGTGTGACACCGGCAACCACGTTTGTGCCGTACTCCAGCATCTGCGATGCGTGAAATGTGCCCTCGCTTCCGGTGATTCCCTGCACCAGAACTTTCGTGTTTTTGTTGACTAAAACGCTCATGTTGAAAGGTACTGTATGTGTTGTTGCTTTCGTGCTATTTCAGGAGCAGCAAACATACGAAAAGCGCGTTGGCGGGCTGGCCGTCCAACTGTTCCAAACCGAAATGGGGGCGGGGATTGTACCGAACGTTATACCGAGGCAGTGCCGCATACACCAGCGTGGTTTGCGGCGGGAAGCAACAGCCCACAGCCGCAAACCACGGGTATATCTGGGATCATCGCCGCCACTATTTCACCACATGGATCCCATGGATTGCCGTCACCCCGGGGGCCGCAAGCCTGATGAAATAACGCCCTGCCGGAAGCG
Source organism: Armatimonadota bacterium (assembly GCA_020850315.1). Classification (GTDB taxonomy): domain Bacteria; phylum Bacteroidota; class Ignavibacteria; order OLB7; family OLB7; genus OLB7. Next base: position 16,650 of record JADZEY010000136.1, read on the forward strand.
CGTCGGTGTTGATGGTTTGCTGGTACTCACCAGTTTCCGCTTCCCCTTCCAACACCGTCTGCACAACTTGGCCGCTGACGTTTATCACCGCCACCACAACGCGCCCGGGCTGGCCGATGCGGAACCGAAGTGATGCCGCATCATGCAATGGGTTTGGCGATACAGCAACGATTGCGGTGCTGGCAGCATCGTCGGCAATGCCCACCCCGCTGACTCCGGTTTGTGGTGCGCGGTAGCTTCCGCTTCCGCCGCTGATTGTGGTGTCGTCGGGAATAGTAAACCGTGGCTCCACACGCCGAACTGTTCCGTTGCGCCGCCGGTCTGGGGTGGTGTAATAGACCGAGCAGCATCCTTTCTCAAACACTAACTCTGCTATCGAGGCAAAGACGCTATCCATTGCCCCGGCATCGCGCACGCTGAAGTATTTCCCTCCGGTTCCGGCGGCAAGCATTTTCAGGGAGTCGTCGCTATCCAGCAGCAACCCAATGGCGAACACCGGAATGTTGGATTGCTTGGCCCGCTGAATCACGGTTTGGATGCTTTGCACCGCCGAGCGATTGTCCTCGCCATCGCTAAGCAGTACAATTGCACGGCGTGGGTTTTGGCGTTGTTCAGTTTCGGCAATCGCAGCCATCACCGCGTCGTTCATTGCGGTGTAGCCTTCGGCGCGCAGGTTGTCAATGGCAAGGTTCAGCAACGGGCGGCTGTTGGTCCAGGGTTGATCCAGCGTGGTGGCATCGCTGAAGGAGAGGATGCAGGCTTCATCAATCGCCGCCAGCTTTGCGGTGAATGTTTTCCCTGCGGCTTTTGTTTGCTCAATTCGTGTGCTGGTTCCAAAGGGGTCGCGCATGCTTCCGCTGCGGTCGAACACCATTGCCACCGACACCGGCATAATTCGTTCGGCGCAGTTGATGCTATCAATCCGCACCGGGGTTCCATCTTCGGTTAGCGTCAGCTTGCCAACCAAATCTTCGTAGCGGACCCCTTCGCGGTTGGCTTTCACCGAAACGCGGATCACCGGGAACCGTGAGGAATCCACGCCGCACAGGTCAATCTGGTAGTTCGGCAATTCCTCCACCAGCACGTAGAGGGTTCCGCTGTTGTTATCGTGAGCATCCCGTTTCTGCAGATTCTTGAAATTCCAATCCACAATGGCGGTGCTGATCTGCGCCCCCGTCCCCTGCACAATCATGCTGTAGCGATGGTCGCTCTGGTAGGTCAATTTTGGGAATGGCTTGCCATCCACACGCAGCCCGTGCGAGTCGTACATTCGGGAATCGCCAACGTAGATCGGGTAGCCTTCCGGGAAAATTCTCCACTCCAATTTATCCCACTCTTCTTTCGGGAAGGAGTAAATCCACACCGGATCAACACTGCTGTTGACGGTGTCTTCCCACATGGAGTAGGTCCCCCAAGCGGTGATGCGGTAGCGGTGGGTGGCGGAAGTAGCATCGGGGGTGAGGAGCGTATCAGCCGAGCGGGCGTTAAGGGTGAACAGGTGGGGAAATCGTCGCTGGGCCTGGGCCGGCGCAGCAAGCAGCAGTGCAAGGAAGATTGTGCAAAGCATCCCGGCGAACGGGAAGTAGGTTCGAGACTTGTTCATCGCGTAGTAACCTCCATCAAGAAAATACAACGTGGATATGGTTCATGGATGCCGGAGGCCAGATGACACAACAGCGCGCAGCAAGTTGACAGAAAAAAGGAAGATTTTTTTGGGGGGAGAATCATTGGCAAAAGCACCAGCAGAACACCGAAGAAAAGCCGAAGAAAAACCACAGCCCAAACCACCTCATCATGGTTTGGGCTGTGTCATGTTGCTTTGGAAATCCCGGTTAGTTCATGGCTTGCCCTTTCTCCAGCTGCTTGGCAAGCGTTGCGTCTAAATCCCGTCCGCGCAAATCCGATTCGGTGGCGATGATCATGCCATCGGGTCCCACAAGAATTGGTTTCGGAATCCCCGCCACCTCGAACCGTTTCGATAAATCGTTCTTGAATCCCTTTTCCACAAACGTGTGCAGCCACGGCATCTTCCACTTTTTCTCACGGAAGGGGGTAATGTCGCCAACCTTTCCATCGAACGATAAGCTCAGCACCGTAAACCCGCCCTTCCCTTTGTACTTCTCCCAAGCCTCATGAAGGAGTGGCATCTCGGCCACGCATGGCCCGCACCATGTTGCCCAGAAATCCATCATGTAGGTTTTTCCCATCATGGATTGGCGGCTGACTTTCTCCCCGGTAAGCAACGTCACCTCAAAATCGGGAACCATTTTTCCAACACGGATTGCTGCATCGGGATTGTACTCGGCAAGGGAGTATTGGGTGCTTCCCAGGTCGCCATAGTTTTGCTTCAGCCGGGTGTACAACGTCCGCAACTCCGTTTCGTTTCCGGCATGGAAGGCATCGGAGACCAGCGACGACAGCACCACCGATTGGACCTCACGGTCGGGATTGGTCTCGATAAATTTCATGGCGGTGACCGGCGCTCCCTTGCCATCAATACCGCGGGCAGCACGCACAGCACCCCCCGCATTTACCCCCCACATTGGGGACGTGGCCGGAGCGGTGGCAAGGATTTCGGCTGCCAATGCCGAGTCCCGTTCGCCGAACAAAAACTGTGTTATGGTGACCGCTGCAAACTGGCGCACGGTGGCATCGCTGTTGGTCCGCATCTCCTGCGGCAATATCCGCAGGCTTTGCAGATCAAGCGATACTGGCTGCGGTGGTTTTTTCCCCTCGTATTGGGCTTTCATCAGGGCCCTCACCATCGTGCGGTAATCATCATCGGCCATTTTGGCAAGCTGGGCCATCTGTTCTTGTGTGCGGCTTTCTGGGCCGAAGGCTGCTTTGGCTTCGGTGGTGTTGTCGGCGGGGAGCATGGCGGGATCGAAGGTGATGGTCACCTTCCCTGATTTGCTGCGGCCTGCTGCCATAATCGAGCGGTAGTCGCCGCCGCCGTCATACACGTAGCCTGCGCTTCGGGGGGCGTTCACGCTTCGCATCCCTTCGCCATCGGTGGTTGCAATGCCGATAAGTTGATAACGGACTTCCCCCCCTTTTGCCGGTGCCTGGAAGGTGAATCGCCCATCCTTCCCCCGCTTCATCGGTTCGGCAGATTGGAAGTCGAAGTCGTTCCAATCCCCCATAATCCAGACGGTGTCGGGCTTGCGATTGAAATGCAGTTGGGCAAGCGTGACATCCAAGGCGATGTTCGCCATGCCGTCGCCAATCACCAAAGGGATGGTGTAGCCGTCGTGGTCAACAGCAGTGAACTGAAGACTCCAGGCTCCGTTTGATGGAATAGCAATGGAGTAGCGGCCATCGCGGCCAACCTCCACCGACTCCACAGGCTTCATAGAATTTTGACCAAGCAGGTGAACATGCGCAAGCAGCGGCGCAGCACCCACAGCAGTTTTCACAGTACCAGCCACACTAACCCCAGCGATAGCCATTGCCGGCAATGCCAGCAGCAAAAGGAACGGAAGAAAACGTTTCATGGAACTCACTTACTCTCCTCCACAAAGGGATTGGATTGTTTGTGCCGCGCCACACGGCAACGGCAGCGGTAAGGGTACAGACAAGCGGACTTGCCGAAATTGCATCGGGGCAACTTCACAATCAAGGCATTGGTAAAAAAAATTAGAGAGCGTGGTTCTGGGGTAGCGATTGGATGATGTGGTGAAGGATACATCTTCCAGCTCATGCTGCCGTTTGCTTTGCCCCCAACGGCGGCAGGTTACGCCCATTCCAAGGAGTTGGCGCGGCGACGGAAAGCCACCACCAGCCAGATGGCAATCACCCCAAGAAGCAAGGCGCGAACCCCGTTGATAAGCCATTCGCCGCCGATGCTGATGTGAAAAACTTGGTTGACAGCAACCGCAATGGCCGGGATGGTGAACCAGTAGTAGATGCTGATTGCCAGCGCAGCACCAACGCGAAGGGTGGCAGCCCGAGGCAACTTCAGCAGATACTGCGCAACGGCAAACACCGTGGCCGAGGCCGCGCTTAACAAAAATATCCACAGATAGATCACGAGGGCTGAAGCGTTGGCCGGTGGGGTGAAATAACCGAGGACAAACCCGGGGAAGGCAATCGCGAAGATTGCCATGGGGCGGATCGTCCGTTTTTTGTTCCGCTCATGAAGGCCCGACAGCACCGATAGCGAACGAGACGGAATCAGATCGAAGCAGGCACCGACACACCCAGCACAATCCTTGCAGTGGGCATGGGGCAGATTCACCAGCGGGCTTTGGCCGTACAGCCGCTCCACCGGAAGCACAGGGCAGAACGTTGCGCACCAAGCCCCTTTGCCAACAAGGAACATCCCCCCCACAAGCGATATGGCGATTGCCACAACCATCAGCGCAACCAGGGCAACGGCATCGGAGTTAAACAGCACCAACCGCAACGGAACCAGAGCAAACAGCAGAACGATGGAGATGGTGGTGGCCCACCGTTGCAGCCAGCGCGGAAGCCGCCGCCGCCGGCCAACCCCAAGCCGTTCGGCAATCTGGCCAACCACTCCGATTGGGCAGACGTTGCGCCACAGCATCGGCGCAACCAGCAGCATCACGGGGACTAATGGGATAAGCACATTCCAAGCGATGAAAAGCCCCACGGTAGGGCTAATCAACAGGATGACGATAAGTGCGACGGCAGCTGCAACCGCGAAATACTGCAACGCGCGCCATCCGGGGGCAACGGTTGTTGTGTTGACGCTCATGGCGTTCTTCCTCTCTGAATGAGTGTTTGAATGAGACCAGGCAGCGCGGTTGCCAGTAAGACCGCTGGCACGGCAAGAGTGTTACGCAATCTCCAGATCAGAAGCCAGCGCGAACACAAACAAACGAGCGCGCCGGAAGTGTGGATTCCGGCGCGCTCGCAATCAAAATCCTGGCGACTTTGCGTTGTTAAAATTTGCGCGAAAGGTAGTTCGGCAGCATCTCGCGCCAAGTTGGCCAATCGTGCATCCATTCTTTCCCCCAGAACTCGGTCTGGTGCGGGATACCTTTGCGGTTCAGGATTTCGCTGATGCGGCGGGTTTCGCCGGGGGCTTCGTAGGCCCCTTGCCCGGTCAGGAAGTGGATGTTCGTTTTCCCCTGCAAAGTTTGCTGGTATCCACCGCTCAGGTTTGGCAGGTAATGAACTGGCGAATTGTAGAACACATCTTCATCCCAGTATCCACCGCTGTACTGCTTCAGGTCGTAGATGCCGCTCATGCCGATTACTCCATCGAACAGATCGGGACGGCGGAACAGCACGTTAGCGGCATGGAACGCCCCCAACGAAACACCTGTGGTGACGATTGGCGTGCGTCCACGCTGCGAGTTCCAGATGTACGGCACAACCTCGTTTTCGATGTAGCGGTTGTACTGCTGGTGGCGCACCGCTTTTGCCCGGCCCGACATCCGTGGGTTCAGCCAGCTTTCGGCGTTGATAGAGTTGATGGAGAAGACCTTGCACTTCCCCGCTTCGATCTGCGGACGGATAGATTCGATCATGTAGAACCGTTCGTACTCCAGATAATCCGCCGCCGCCGACGGGAACATCAGAAGTGCGAAACCATAGGTTCCATACACTGCAATCTCCATTTTGCGGTTCAGGCTTGGGCTGTACCAGGAGTCAAGGGATCGTTGCATAAGAAAAACGGTTGATGTGTTGAACGGAAGGATTCCTGCGGAAAGTGGCGGCGAATTTAGCAGGAACATCCGAAGATGCAAGCAAAAATTTAGGAGGGGGGCAATGGGACAAAAAAAACAGCACATCGCGCAAAAAAAAGCCGGATCACATCAAAAAAATCGGCAATACCTTGTCACCGCAGCCGGGGGGAGAACCGGTTGTGCTGGTAGCCAGTGGCGTTGTATGTTTGTGCCGTTCGAACGCGCCCGTAGCTCAGCAGGATAGAGCAACAGCCTTCTAAGCTGTGGGTCACTGGTTCGAATCCAGTCGGGCGCGCATATCGCGGGGCAAAACGGCTTCTGCAAAGAAGCCATAACCCACAATGGATCATGGCAGTTCACCAAGCACAGAAGAAGGCCCGAAGGCCTTTTTTTGTACCGACCTGAGTTACTCACCTCAGTGCTTCCACTTTTCCGCAAGCAGTTTTATGGCCGATCATCTTTGGCGTGTTGGAAATGATTCCGCAGAAAGCGAGCGTTTGGCGCGTGCTTGGCGGCTTTCTGGGTTCCGCTTCTACAACGAAGTAGATTCCACCCAATCCATTGTTCGCCGCCTTGCCGATGCCGACGCGCCAGCTTGGACACTGGTGGCTGCCGACTACCAAACCGCAGGGCGCGGTCAGTACGGAAGGCGATGGTCTGCCGAACCAAGTTCATCGGTGATGTTCTCCTTGCTGCTGCGCCCGCTGAACCCAAACGCCATGGGGCTGCTTCCGATTCGCATTGGAATGGCCGTGGCCAGCGCGCTGGACCGATTCCTTCCGGTGGCCCCCAACAGCAAAGCGTACTCCTGGGTGAAATGGCCCAACGATATTATCCTGAACGATGCCAAAGTTGGTGGCGTGCTCTGCGAAGGGAGCATCCGCGGCGAACATTCTTACGCAATTATTGGGGTTGGGATCAACGTCCACCGATTTCCACAAACGTGGCTTGACCCCAACGGAATCCCCCCAACCTTCCTTGAACAGCATATCCGTGGTTCCGTTTCCCGACTAGAGGTCTTGGGCGCAGTTGTGGACTCCATCCGCAACTGCCGCGATTTGGATTCGGAGGAGCTGAGTCTATCTGAGCTGGAAGAGTTTGCCCTGCGCGATTGGCTTCGCGGGAAGATCATCACTGCCCCCATCCATGGCCGAGTGGTGGGAATCACCCAACAAGGCTATCTGGTGGTGGAACGCCCCGACGGCAACAACGATCTGGTGCTGAGTGGCCGCGTTGCTGTGAAATCATAACCTGCGCACTCGCTTCCATTTCCATCGTGGCGTTGGCTCCCTCTCCCCCCCCCCCCACCCAACCAATGTGAGGTAACCAGATTTCGGTGCTTGCACCTTAAAACGTTGAGGTCCCCCCCAGCGATACCTCTATCCAGTGACGTTCACTGGCCGGGCTGTAGCCAATCCGTCCCCGTAGCCCGAAGTTGTGCATCGGAAACATTCCAACAAACCGTACTCCGTTCGGGTGCATCACCCCAATCCACCCCTCGGCAAAAGGGGAAAGGGTTGCAACGTCGGTGGAGATTCCGCCGCCGCCAGCAACACCAAGCCAGTAGAAATGATTCTGGCTTAACGGGGCAATTCGGTAATCAACCAGCCCCACGGCACGCACCAGCAAGGGGTGATCCCGGTGGAAATACCAGACCGCCTCACCTTGCAGCCGGGCATCGTAGAACCACCAACGCTTGCTCCGGTCGCCACCGAACCCAACGCCAGTGGTAATCCCAACCCCCGTTCGCCAAACTCCATCTTCCTGCATCAGGCTTAGCGATGGCGGGACGGCTGCAAGCCCGCTCGCAACAATCAACGGCGGAAGGGTGGTTGCGGCATAGAGTGATAGAACAAACCGCTCGCCGTCGGTCATCCGGGCATCGCGCGGTTTGGTGATGGTTAAGGTGTCGTACCACGGCACGGTATCCTTCTGCGGGGCTGGCTGAGCAACGGATGGAGCAACAGCAACAATGGCAGAAAGAATCGTTGCCAGAAAAAGAATTGAGCGTTGGTGCATAGCTTCCCCAACGACGCGCACACGCACCAATCTCTTGTATTCCGTCCTGTTATATCACTCCTGCTGTTGTGTCTTTCACCCCACAAACGCATTTCCCACTTGAACTTCCCGCTCTCACCATGAAAACATGTTGGCTGCATCTTTCCATTCTTACCATTTCTCTCATCGGATTATTGTCGTTTGGTGGCTGCGGCGTTCCGGGGCCATTGGGGGCAACGGTTGGCGGCGCGCAGGACATTGGCTACGCACGGCGAATTATTGAGTCGGGGGGGATTCCTGATTCCAGTTTTATTGTTGCCGAAGGGTTGTTCAGCGAACACGACATCCCCACCCCAACCGGCGATTGCCACGACTCACTCTGCCTGGCACTTGGCTACGGCTACACCCCAATGATTGACAATGGCCAAGAAGCATTGCTGATCCATTTGGGGATGACCTCCACCCTGTCGCCGCAGGACTTCCACCGCCAGCACCTTCAGCTTGCGGTGGTGGTGGATCGCAGCGGCTCGATGGCTGACGGAAGTATGGAGTCCGTGAAGAAGGCGTTGCGCTCGCTGGCAACAAAACTGCATCAAGAAGATGAAGTGATCTTGGTGCAATTCAACGACAAGGCCGAGCTGATGATGGGCCCAACCCGCATGGGGAACCCCTCACAGTTTCTGCAGACTGTTGATAAACTGGAAGCCGACGGAACGACAAATATCGAAGCTGGAACCAGCTTGGGATACGAGCAACTGGCCAAGCTGCCAGCGCGCACTGGCGCATCAAAACGGCTGATGTTGTTTACCGACGCACGCCCAAACGTTGGCGCAACCGATGCAGGAAGTTTTGAGGCGATCACAAAGAAGTATGCCGACCAGGGGATTGGCCTTTCGGCGTTTGGTGTGGGGGTGGATTTTGGGCAGGAGCTGATCTATCACATCAGCCAGTTGCGCGGCGGGAACTTCTTCTACTTGGGAACGCAGGAGCGGATTGCCACGGTGTTCGATAAGGAGTTCGACTACCTTGTCACCCCAATCGCCTACGACCTGAAGATCACCGTAAAAACCCCGCAGAGTGCACGGCTTCAACAGGTCTATGGCCTGCCAACATGGCAGCCGGGCGACGTTGACGCAGTGCTGAATATCCCCACAGTGTTCCTTTCCTCCAACCGTGGCGCAATCATCCTTCGCTACGAAAGCCAGATGCTGGAAACTGGTTTGCAGTTCGCCCCCGGTGCATCGCTGGGAAGCGGAACAATGGAGTACACCACCGTCAGCAATGTGAAGAAATCACAGCAAGTGTTGTTGAGCAATGCCACCGGGAACGCGCTGAACACAGGGCGGCAATACTTCACCCACGACGGCACACGGCTGGGCGCGGCATTAACCAACACCTACTTGGGGTTACGCCTTGCCTGTGCGCTGTTTGCCCAGGGGAACAAAACGGAGGCGTTGGCAGTGCTGGAGCGGGCAATCACCACCGTGCGGGATGAGAACACAGTGCTGAACAACGACGGGCTAACAAAAGAAGTGGCGCTGATGGAGAAGCTGCGGGAGAATATCCGGGCGAAGTAGCGGGGGCAAAGAACAGGAAGAGCAGCATACTTCACACAAACCCGTTTGGACAAATCCGCAACGCGATTGCGGGTTTGTCCAAACAACTATTTCCCCCGATAGGCATGGGGTCTTCCTGCTATTGCTTGCCTGCGCCATATCTTTGGCAAGCAATATCCTATCCTTCCCATTCACTGTCTTCCATGCCCGACATTCTTACCGACCTCCGCGCCGCCGTAGCCGCCGCCACGGACCCCACCGCCCGCGCCACCGCGCTCAACCAACTTGCCGCCGAATTAGAGAAGCAGAGCCAATATGCTGAAAGCCTTGCCGCCGCCGAGGAGGCATATGAGCTTGCCAAACAGACTGGCGATCAATCCGCCGAAGCTAACGCCTTGCGCTTGCAAGGGGTGGTGAGTTGGCGACAAGGGAGACACAGCGAGGCATTACGGCTGTTCGAGCAATCACTAAAACTCTATGAAGAGCTTGAAGATTGTTCCGGTATTGCCCGTACCGCCGAGGGCACTGGGCTTGTGTACGCAAGCCTTTCGGACTACAGCCGTGCGTTGGAGTGTCTCACCCGTGCGCTTGCCCTGCATGAAGAGATTGGGAACCGTTCCGGGGCCGCCAGTGTTACCGGGAACATTGGGAGCGTGTACCGATTTCTCTCGAACTACAGCCAAGCGTTAGAGTGTTATACGCGCGCACTATCCCTGTATGAAAATCTTGGCGAGCGTTCCGGTGTTGCCAGTACCACCGGGAACATCGGGAATGTTTACGTAAACCTCTCAGATTACAGCCGAGCGTTGGAGTATTACACCCGTGCGCTTGCTCTGCATGAAGAGCTTGGCGAGCGTCCCGGTGTGGCTCGTGTCACTGGGAACCTCGGGAATGTGTACCGATTTCTCTCGGACTATAGCCGTGCGTTGGAGTGCTTCAGCCGTGCACTTGCTCTTCATGAAGAACTTGGCCAGCGTTCCGGTGTTGCCGTTGCGACCGGGAACATCGGGAGCGTGTACTTTAACCTCTCGGACTACAGTCGTGCATTAGAATACCTCACCCGTGCGCTCGCCCTGCACGAAGAGATTGGCGATCGTTCCAGTGTTGCTAATACTACCAACAACATCGGGAGCGTGTACTTTAACCTCTCGGACTACAACCGTGCATTGGAGTATCTCACCCGTGCGCTTGCCCTAAGTGAAGGACTTGGCGATCGTTCCGGTGCCGCTAGCGTTACCGGGAACATCGGGAGTGTGTACGCAAGCCTCTCGGAGTACAGCCGAGCGTTGGAGTATTTCACCCGCGCGCTTGCATTGCATGAAGAGCTTGGGGAGCGTTCCAATGTTGCCGCTGTCACAGGGAACATCGGAAGTATGTACTCTACCCTTTCGGACTACAGCCGGGCGTTGGAGTATTTCACTCGCGCGCTTGCATTGCATAACGAGCTTGGGGGGCGTGACGGTGTGGCCAATATCACTGGGAGCATCGGTGAACTCTATGCCAACAAAGAGTTCGCCGAATACAACCCTGCCAAAGCCGAAGAACTCCTCCAGCAAGCCATCGCTCTCAACCAAGAACTGGGAACGAAGCAGCAACTCTATAAAAGCCATGAAGTCTTAGCCAACCTCTACGCCCAAGAAAACCGCCCGGAGGAAGCCCTTCAGCAGTACAAGAAATTCCACGAAGTCTATCAGGAAGTCCACACCGAGGAGGCACTGAAGAAGGCGATTCAGGTGGAGCAGCAGCGGCAGATTGCGGAGATGGAGAAACGGATCGCCATCGAACACGCTCGCGCCAAAGCCACCGAGGAGTTACTCCACAAAACCCTCCCGCCAAGCATCGCGGACCGCATCATCGCTGGCGAGCAAAACATCGCCGACCGCTTCGATTCGGCAAGCGTGTTGTTCGCCGATGTCGTCGGCTTCACACCAATGACCGCACGAATGCCAGCCAGCGCGGTGCTGGAGTTCATGAACTTCATCTTCGCCCACTTCGACAGCATCGCCGCCAAGCACGGCTGCGAGCGAATCAAAACAATCGGCGACGGCTACATGGCGGTCTGCGGCGCGCCAGTGGAGTGCACGGACCACGTGGAGCGAATAGCGCGAATGGCGATGGAGATGCTGGAAGATGTTGCGATGCCCGCCAGCATCACGGAGCATCTACCGAAAGGAACAGAGTTCGAGATCAGAATCGGCCTCCACACCGGAAGCATCACCGGCGGGGTGATCGGCGTTGGGAAGCTGGCCTACGACATCTACGGCGACACCGTAAACACGGCCAGCCGAATGGAGAGCCACGGGGAAGCGGGGAAAGTTCACGTAAGCGAAGAGTTCCGCAACGCAGTTGGCGAAGCCTTCAGCGTTGTGGAGCGAGGTGAGATGGAGGTAAAGGGGAAGGGGAAGATGCTGACATATTTTTTGGAGAAAAGCCGATAACGCAGTTCTTCATTTCATACTTTCAAAGGTGGCCAGTAGCGAAGAGGCTATTCACCATTCACTATTTCAACCTGCGGGCGTATTTTTTGAAGAAAAGCCGCTACCGCACTTCTTCCTTTCATCCTTCATACTTTCTTCTTGCCATGCCCAACCCAGCCGAAACCCTCGCCACCCTCCGCGCCGCCGCCGAATCGGCCACGGCCCCCAGCCAACGTGCCGAAGCACTGAACCAGCTTGCCGAAGAGTTGGAAAAACAGGGCCAATACGCCGAAAGCCTTGCCGCCGCCATCGAAGCTGAAACCCTTGCCAAGCAAGCCGGTGAAGTAGCCACCGAAGCCGAAGCCTTGCGATTGCAAGGGAGAGTGCATACGCAACAGGGAAGGTATAGCGAAGCATTGGAGCAATTGGAGCAATCGCTGACGATGCACGAATCCATTGGGAATCGTTCCGGCGTTGCCCGTGTTACTGGCAGCATCGGGAATGTGTACTGGAGGCTCTCGGACTACCCGCGCGCGTTGGAGTATTACATCCGCGCGCTTGCCTTGCATGAAGAGCTTGGGGAGCGTTCCGGCATTGCCACTGTTACTGGCAACATCGGGATTGTGTACTTGAATCTCTCGGACTACCCGCGAGCGTTGGAGTATTACATCCGCGCGCTTGCCTTGCATGAAGAGCTTGGGGAGCGTTCCGGCGTTGCCCGTGTTACTGGCAACATCGGGAGTGTGTACTTGAGCCTCCCGGACTACCCGCGCGCGTTGGAGTATTTCACCCGTGCGATTGCCTTGCATGAAGAGCTTGGCGATCGTTCCGGCGTTGCCCATGGTACTATCAACATCGGGAATGTGTACTTGAGCCTCTCGGACTACCCGCGAGCGTTGGAGTATTACACCCGTACACTTGCCTTGCATGAAGAGCTTGGGAATCGTTTGGGCGTTGCCCATGTTACTTGCAACACCGGGCTTGTGTACAAGGACCTCTCGGACTACCCACGGGCGTTGGAGTATTTCACCCGTGCGCTTGAACTGCTTGAAGAGCTTGGCGATCGTTTGGGCGTTGCCCATGTTACTATCAACACCGGGCTTGTGTACTTCGGCCTCTCGGACTACCCACGGGCGTTGGAGTATTGCGCCCGTGCGATTGCCTTGTATGAAGAGCTTGGGAATCGTTCCGGCGTTGCCAATGTTACTGGCTACATCGGCATGCTCTATGCAACAAAAGACTTTGCCGAGTACAACCCAACCAAAGCCGAGAAACTCCTCCAGCAAGCAATCACCCTCAACCAAGAGCTTGGCACACAACGGCAACTGTACCAAGCCCACGCAGCCTTAGCCAACCTCTACCAGCAGGAACACCGCTGGGAGGAAGCCTTTCAGCAGCTCAAGAACTTCTTTGAGATCAAAGAGGAAGTCCAAAGTGAGGAAGCGCAGAAGAAAGCCATCCAAGTAGAGCAGCAACGGCAGATTGCTGAGATGGAGAAACGCACTGCTGCCGAACGTGCCGATGCCGAAGCCACCAAGCGGGTGTTGCACAACATCCTCCCACCAACCATCGCCCAGCGTGTCGTCAAAGGGGAAGAACGTATCGCTGAATCCTTCGAGTCGGTCACTGTGCTGTTCGCTGATATTGTTGGGTTCACGGTGCTGTCGCAGCACATTCCGGCGCAGGAGTTGGTGTCCAGTTTAGATGTGCTGTTCAGCCGGTTCGATGAGTTGGCCGAGCAGCATGGGTTGGAGAAGATCAAAACGATTGGGGATGCGTACATGGCGGTATCGGGATTGCCGGAGCGTCGCGAGTATCATGCAGAATCAGCAGCGCGAATGGCGATGGAGATGATTGATGTGGTGGAGGAATTTGGAGCGTTCGGCAGCGGCGGCGCGCGCCTGCAAGTGAGGATTGGGCTGCACACCGGAGAAGTGGTCGCCGGGATCATCGGGAAGAAGA
>JADZEY010000137.1 GCA_020850315.1 Armatimonadota bacterium
CAGTTCGATTCGCTGGAGCGGGGCAGCTACTGGGCGCGGTGGAACTCCGCATTCGGGACCAAAGCGGTGATTGAGTTCGGGAACATCCCTGCCGGAAACGAGCATCGGCTGCTGGATTTAACCGACCTTTCCTACTATCCATCCACCGGCGGCCTGATCTCCACACCGCTAAGCGACCAGCCCCGCCAGTGGCCCAACACCGTGGACAACAACGGCATGGCCCCGGAACGCTACGTTGGTGACATTGACAACGATTACCTCTATTTCCAGTTTCGGCTTGATCTGTTCGGGCAGAAGGCGAAGGAGGATATCTGCGTTGTAGGCACATTCAACAACTGGCTTCCAACCCGCGATTGGCGGATGTTCTACGATGAGAAAACCGGATACTACCTTGCACGCGGCCTGATAAAACGCGCCTTCCACGAATACCAGTACGTTGCCGGAACCTGGGACGAAGACACCGGAACCCTTCGCTACCCCGACGCAACGTTGCTGGAGGGGAACTCGCGCCAATCCTCCCAACTCTTCTACGCTTTTGTGTATTACGCCGAAACCACCAGCGGCGGCTACGACCGAATCGTTGGGGTGGGGGCGGTGGTTAGTTGAAGGATGAAAAGTGAAGAGTGAAGAGTGAAGAGTGAAGAGTGAAGAGTGAAGAGTGAAAAGAGAAAAGAGAAAAGAGAAAAGAGAAGCCAGTCCTCTTCGCTCGACACTCAACACTCAACACTCGCCCCTTCTTCCCACCAATTTTGGGGGGACGCGAAGCTGCTTGCAGCGAAGCAGGGGGGCATGGGGGAAAGGATGAATTATGAATTATGAAGGATGAAAAGAGAAGCCAGTTCTCTTCACTCTTCGCTCGACACTCAACACTCGCCCCTTCTTCCCACCAATTTTGGGGGGACGCGAAGCTGCTTGCAGCGAAGCAGGGGGGCGCAAAACCCAACAACACAAACCCGATGAAACTGAAACCTGGATATAAACAAACTGAGGTCGGTGTGATTCCCGAGGGGTGGGAGGTGAGGAGGTTGGGGATGATCGCAATACAGGTAGCTTCCGGGAAATCAAAAGTACAGAGAATTAATACTGAGTCATTTCCAATTTATGGCTCAACAGGAATAATAGGATATACCGAAAATCCAGAATATGAAGGCAATGCAATACTAGTTGCTCGTGTTGGTGCAAATGCTGGCACCTTAAATATGGTTTCTGGTAGATACGGTGTTACTGATAACACAATTATCATTCGTATTAATGAATCTGCTTCCCTGCCATTTATTGCTCGGCAACTTGAGGCTCAGCGTCTGAATAAACTCATATTCGGGTCTGGGCAACCCTTGATTACTGGCACACAGCTTAAGGATTGTACTCTTCCCCTCCCCCCCCTCCCCGAACAACACGCCATTGCCGAAGCCTTAAGTGACATGGATGCGTTGCTTGCGGGGCTGGAGAAATTAATCGCCAAAAAACGCGCCCTGAAACAAGCCACCATGCAGCAACTCCTAACCGGAGCAACCCGCCTGTCAGGGTTTCGGGGGGAGTGGGAGGTGAGGAGGGTGGGGGAGATTGGGCAGTTCTTGAAAGGGAGTGGGGTTACTAAAGATCAAACACGTAGCGGTATCATAGCTTGTGTGCGGTATGGTGAACTGTACACCCATCACCATAATGTGGTTCGAGGCTTTCACTCTTGGATTTCACCTGATGTTGCTTTAACTGCTGTACGGCTCAAGCAAGGTGATATCCTATTTGCTGGATCCGGTGAAACCAAAGAAGAAATCGGAAAATGCGCTGCATTTGTTGATAAAATTGAAGCGTATGCTGGAGGTGATATTGTGATCCTACGGACAAAAGCAAGTGATCCAATTTTCTTGGGTTATTACTTAAATACTGCTGCAATTGTTCGCCAGAAATCCAGTCGGGGACAGGGCGATGCGGTAGTTCATATAAGTAGCTCTGCATTATCAGATATTGTCTGTAAAATCCCTCCCCTCCCCGAACAACGCGCCATCGCCGAAATTCTCAGCGACATGGATGCGGAGATAGAGGCGTTGGAATTGCAGCGAAAAAAAACGGTGGGGGTGAAGCAAGGGATGATGCAAGAATTATTGACGGGCCGGGTGAGGTTGGTGTAAATGCGATGGGGAATGTCGAGTGTCGAATGAGGAACAGAGTATTCGGCTGTTCAGCGAACCTCGCCCTCTGCTCATGCGGAATCACTGAACGGGCAACTTCAAACAATCAATGCGCAATCAATCATCAATGACCACACTTCGCACTGGCGTACTTGGCGTTGGGCATCTTGGGGCAATCCATGCTCGGCTTTGGAAAGGGGTCCAGAACGCACAACTTGTTGGCGTGTTCGATCCTGACACCAACCGCGCGGGCGCAATCGCTGCCGAGCATGGTGTCACGCCATTTGGCACCATGGATCAGCTGCTTGCGGCGGTTGATGCCGTCAGCATTGTTGCGCCAACATCGGAACACGCACGCCTTGCCCACGCGGCGATTGATGCCGGCGTTCACTGCTTCATCGAGAAGCCGATCACCGCACAATTTGCCGAGGCTGTGTCGGTGATTGAACGCGCCAACCAAGCGGGAATCACGCTGCAAGTTGGGCACGTCGAGCGGTTCAACCCTGCGTTTCTGGCACTGGCGGACTACCCGCTTGAGCCGATGTTCATCGAATCGCACAGGCTGGCGCAGTTCAAGCCGCGTGCCACCGATGTTGCAGTGGTGTTGGATCTGATGATCCACGACATTGACCTGATCCTCCACATCGTGAAAAGCCCAGTGGTTGAGGTCCGTGCAAGCGGTGTGGCGGTTGCCACCTCCACGATTGACATCGCCAACGCACGGTTGGAGTTCGCCAGCGGATGCGTTGCCAACATCACCGCCAGCCGGATTTCGCAACGTCCCATGCGGAAGCTGCGGATGTTCCAGCGCGATGCCTACATCTCGCTCGATTTCGCGAAGCCTTCGGTAGAAATTTTCCGCATCACCGACGACCCAACGGCCACCGCGACGCTATCGTTAGGTGAGCTTGATTTGGGGGAAAGCCGCCGGACCATCCTGTTCGATCAACCAACAATGCCGCAGGTGAACGCCATCCAGATGGAGCTTCAGACCTTCACCGACGCAATCCTGCATGGCGGCGTGCCCCCGGTTACGGCCACCGACGGGGCCGAGGCATTGCGCATCGCTGAACTTATCATCAACACCATCGAAGGGAAGTAATCACACCGTGAAGAAGGTCACCATCAGCCACCCGGTTCTTCGGCAACTGTCGGCAATCGCCGAACGCCACAACAAGGACATCTACCTTGTTGGCGGCTACGTTCGCGACCTGTTGCTGGGCAATCCCGGACACGACATTGACATCACCATTGAAGGAAGCGGCGTGGAGTTTGCCGAGCTTGTGGCAAAGGAGCTTCGGGTGAAGCCGATCATTTTTGAGCGGTTCGGGACGGCAATGGTGATGATTGGCGAAACCCAGATTGAGTTCGTCGGGACCCGCAAGGAGGAGTATCTGCCCGACTCGCGCAAGCCAATCGTCACCGAAGGGACGTTGCTGGACGACCTGCGCCGCCGCGACTTCACCGTGAACGCAATGGCAATCAGGGTGAACGGCAGCGCGACCGGTGAGATTATTGATGAGTTCGACGGGCTGGGCGACCTTCAGCGGAAGCTGCTTCGGACCCCGTTGGACCCCGCCATCACCTACAGCGACGACCCCTTGCGGATGATGCGTGCGGCGCGATTTGCGGCGCAACTCCAGTTCCAGCTGGATCCCGATTCCTACGATGCCATCGGCCAGATGCGGGAACGGATCGGTATCGTTTCGCAGGAGCGGATCACTGCGGAGTTTCTGAAGCTGCTGCAAGCGGATCAGCCAAGCATCGGCCTTGCAATTCTGTTGAAAACCGGATTGCTGGAGCTTGTGTTCCCCGAAGTTCACCGACTGGAGGGGGTTGACCTAATGAACGTTGGCGGAATCCGCTACGC
>JADZEY010000138.1 GCA_020850315.1 Armatimonadota bacterium
CAACGGAAAAATGGTACTTTTCTTCTGCATTCGGCGTTTCCTGATGGCCTCCTCGTCGGAGGGTGATTGGTTATCACTTCAGGATACGCCGTTTGCTCCCTTATACACAACTTTTGAAGATAACTCCGCCATACGTTCCATAGAATGGTGCTTCAATTCCTGCATTGGGGCTTATCCCCACCGAAGCTTCTCTGGAGAGATAGACTACTGGAAGATTGAACCCCATTTGTACGTTCCCTTGAATCATGCTGAACTCATCATTTGCATCACTTAGCCGATAGATACTTATACCAGCACCATAATCAATTCGGCTAAAGTACTTCCAGAGGGATGGCTGCTTAACGGTGGATTCTGCTTCTGTTGTGTCGCTTGTTTGCGCATACATCGGTGGCAATGCTGTGGCACACAGCACCAGAATGGTGGAGAGTTTTTTCATTGGAGAATGAAGAGTGTTGTTGATGCAAGCACGTAAATCCTGCACTGCCTGCGGTAGGTTGAGTAGAATGATATAGGGAAAATAGTTGTGTTCTGTTTGTTCTTACACAACTGGTCACAATATAGACATGGATGAGAAACTGTACAAGAGCAATTCTTAACACAGCAAGGTGTTTTTTGGGGGGGGTGTTTTCTTCTGCGGTTACTCCATTATTGCTACATACCCTTCCTAATTGGAACGTCTTGTTGCCCGAAAATCCTTGCCCGATTTTTCTATCTGTCGGAGTTTGTCCCGCTTTCAGCATCGGGAACGCCTGCAACGGGCATTGCGGTGCAACGCAGTAACGCCAGATAAGACTTCGTATGAACAAACAACTTGCTTTTAACCCTCGGCTTCGGAACATCGCCATTATCGCTCACGTGGATCATGGCAAAACCACTCTTGTGGATCATCTGTTCCGGCAAAGCGGGGTGTTCCGTACTGGCCAGAACGTGGAAAATCGCGTGATGGACAGCATGGATCTTGAACGTGAACGTGGTATCACTATCGCTGCTAAAAACTGCGCCGTCCACTGGGGCGATGTGAAAATCAACATCCTTGACACCCCCGGCCACGCTGATTTTGGCGGTGAAGTGGAGCGCGCGCTGATGATGGTGGATGGCGCTATCCTTCTGGTGGATGCCAGCGAAGGCCCACTTCCCCAAACCCGATTTGTGCTGAAAAAAGCCCTTGAAGGAAAGAAAAAAATCATCGTTGTCATCAACAAAATTGACCGCGGCGATGCACGCCCGCAAGAGGTGCTGAACGAGGTCTATGACCTGTTCATTGACCTTGATGCCACCGATGAACAGATTGACTTCCCCGTGCTGTACGCCATTGGCCGCGACGGCATTGCGCAAACCGAATTGGAGGGAAGCGGCGAATCCTTGCAACCCCTGTTCGAGGCTATCGTCCGCGAAATCCCCGCCCCGATGTACGACCCCGATGAACCCTTCCAGCTGCTGGTTAGCGACCTTAGCTACAGCGATTACGTTGGCCGATTGGCTATCGGCAAAGTCATTAACGGCTCGGTGAAATCGCACGAGGAACTGGTCTGCTTGGGGGAGGATGGCACAGCATCGCTGCGCGTTTCCAAACTGCAAGCCTACGACGGCATCACCATGGCCGATGCGGCGTTTGTGGAAGCCGGCGACATCGCCATTCTTGCCGGGATTGAAGATGTTCATATCGGCGATACCATCTGCGCCAAATCTGCGCCCAAAGCACTGAAACGGATCACCGTGGATGAGCCGACAATCTCCATGATGTTCTCCATCAACACCTCCCCGTTTTCCGGGCGCGAAGGGAAGCATGTGCAAAGCGGAAAGATCAGGGACAGGCTTCAGCGCGAGACGCTGCGGAACGTTGGTATCCAGTTCGAGCAAGCCAGCGACCGCGACAGCTTCATGGTGAAAGGGCGCGGTGAGTTCCAAATGGCGATCTTGATTGAAACGATGCGCCGCGAAGGCTACGAGCTAAGCGTTGGCCGCCCGCAAGTGATCTACCGGCGGAAAGAGGGGAAACTTCTGGAGCCAATCGAACACCTGTTCATTGATTGCGATGAAGCGTTCATCGGCGTTGTCAGCGAGAAACTTTCGCGCCGGAAAGGGCGGATGATTAACCTGGTCAACCACGGAACCGGGCGCGTCCGGATGGAGTTCTCGATCCCCTCGCGCGGGCTGATTGGATACCGCAATGAGTTCCTGACCGACACCAAAGGGACCGGCATTATGAACAGCTACCTTCAGGGATACGAGGAGCATCGCGGCGACTTTGCAACACGCCTGACAGGGTCGCTGGTCAGCGACCGACAGGGTGAGGCCACCGGATACGCGCTGTTCAATCTTGAGCCGCGCGGCGTGCTGTTCGCTATCCCCGGCGAGCCGGTCTATGAGGGGATGATTGTTGGCGAACACAATAGGGATAA
The DNA here is from genome assembly GCA_020850315.1 of Armatimonadota bacterium. Classification (GTDB taxonomy): domain Bacteria; phylum Bacteroidota; class Ignavibacteria; order OLB7; family OLB7; genus OLB7. The sequence goes on from JADZEY010000138.1 coordinate 2,403, forward strand.
CGACCTGAACGTTAATGTGGTCAAAGCGAAAAAATTGACGAATATGCGGGCCAGCGGGAAGGATGACGGCATCCTTCTGACCCCCGTCACCCCGATGACGCTGGAGCGCGCAATCGAGTTCATCAAGGATGACGAGTGGGTGGAGGTGACCCCAAAAAGCATCAGGCTTCGCAAGGCAATCCTGTCGGCAACCGCACGCGGATCCTACAAGCCAGGCAAAGGTGTTGAGGTTGACGATGATGAGTGAGGAACTTATGCTCGGGTGAAAATGAGATTGTGAACATCCATCTTCCGCCCTGAAGGGGCAGCATACGCCAGCCCAGGGCAACGCCCTGGGAACACAATCCCCCAAGTACATCAACGCCCTGAAGGGGCAATTCAATACGCCGTCGTAGCCCATGTTCAGCACATGGTGGTGGTGATGACATTTTTGTGCCGCCCTTTCAGGGCTTGGAGTATGGTTGGTTTGTGCAACCCAGGGCGTTGCCCTGGGCTATGGTAGTGTGCCCCGTTGGGGCGTGAAGAGGGATGGTGTTGCCGTCGGCATCCCTCTTCTGCCGGGGTCAAGTGCATCCATCAGGTGATACTCAATCGAGCATCTCGCAATCTCAATGCACCCGAGTATAAGAACAACCAACAGTGGGGAAATGGCTATCCATTCCCCCACTGCAATCAATCGGTAGGGAACATGGCAAAGAAAGCAACCACTGTTTCGGATACTCCTTCGGCCCACCCCGCTTCGCCGGAAGCCGAGACCACCACCACCACATCGCAATTCCCGTTCAAAACGGTCTTCAGTTTCGCACCGCTGATTGAGTATGTAAACAGCAACATCGGTGGGCAACGCTCCAACCTTAGCTCGCTAGTGGCCGAACTGAACGAGCGGCTATCGGCAACGCCACGGCTGCAAGAACCGATCGAGGATCTTTCGCTGCTTGACCAGCACCGCGAAAGCGTGGATTGGCTGATGTCCATGGTCTTCCCGCCAGCATTCTGGGATCGCGACTGCTCCACAGCAGTTCTCCCCTCGAAGTTTGCCCCGTTGTACGCCACCCCAGCGTTCCGGCAGACCTTTCTTGAGGGGGAATACCGTGGCAGCTTGGCGAAGGAATTTAACAGCGATTGGGCGATGCGTAACCGTGCTATTGCTGCCTATGTGAACATTGCCCGCAGCTTCTTTAACCTCACCATTGATTTCACAGGATACCTGTTTGTTGTCGCACTCCCTTCCCCCGATACCGGCTTGCTCCGTTACTACCGGCTGAACTTCGACATACGCTTTATCCGCTTTGTGCCAACGCGCCCGCTGCCGCAGCTTACCGAGCAGCAACGCCAGCAAATCCTGTGCAACCTCACCGATCTGGACGTGTGGCAATCGGTGATCCCGCCGGACCTGTTCCAGATTGAAGGCTTTGTGCTGCTGAACGCCGTTGACGTAAGCGACCATGAGCTTGTTGGCGCGCTGGAACGTGAGCTTGTGCAAAGCAGCACCATCGTTGCGGCGGAAGGATTCCAACGGTTGCAGCAGATTATCAGGGCATACTTGCGCCGGAAAGAGTTGGTGATTGGATTGGTGGCAATGGATGGCGATACCCTGATGGTGCTGAACTACGGCGCGGAACTACCACAAACCCAAGCCAACGCCTGCGTGCTGAATCAATCCTATCGGGTGAGTTGCAACCAGCTTGCCGGGTCTACCATCGAGCGGGCATTGCTGAGTGGGCAGCCACAGGTGATCGAGGATGTGCTGCAACTTCCCACGCCACGTTCGGCCGGCGATGAAACGCTGATGACCAAAGGATTCCGCAGCGCGTACTTTGCGCCGCTTCACTACAACGGCGCGCTGATTGGCGGGCTGAACATCTACTCCCCAAACCCCGGCGACCTGACCGAACTGAACACACTGAAATTAACCGAGCTTCTCCCGCTGTTTTCGATGGTGGTCCACCGCAGCTTGGTGGATATGGAGAACCAAGTGCAATCGGTGATCCGCCAGCAGTACACGGCGGTGCATCCGTCGGTGGAGTGGAAGTTCCGCCAGGCCGCAAAAGGGTTCATCACCCGCCAGGGAACTGTTGCCGAAAACCAGATTGAGCCAATCGTTTTCCACGACGTGTATCCGCTGTTCAGCGTCAGCGATATTCGCGGTTCGTCGGACCACCGCAACCAAGCAATCCAGCATGATTTAATCGAGCAGCTAAGCCTTGCCTGGGGTGTGATAGATGCAGGATGCAAGGTGCGGCAACTTCCAATTCTGGATCACCTTCTGTTCCGCATTCACGATAACATTGCCCGCATCGAGTCGGGCCTCCATTCCGGCGACGAAGCTGGCGTGTTGGATTTTTTGCGCCACGAAGTGGAGTCGTTGTTCGGCCACATCGGCGATTTCGGCCCAGCCGTTGCACAGCGGATTGATGACTACAACGCCGCGCTGGATCCCGAAATCCACGCCGTGTATCGCAAGCGAAAAGAGTTTGAGGAGAGCGTGACGGCGATCAACAGGGTGATTGCTGCGTTTGTGGAATCGGAGGAGGAGCGGGCGCAGGGGATGTTCCCCCACTACTTCGAAAAACACCAAACCGATGGCGTTGATTTTGGGGTGTACGTTGGCCAATCGTTGGTGAACGACCGCCAGTTCAACGACCTGTACCTTCGCAACCTGCGGCTGTGGCAACTGCTGGTGATGTGCGGTGCGGCGCGCCTTGCCGACGAAGTAAAATCCACACTAACCATCCCGCTTGACACCACCCATCTTGTGCTGGTGCAAACCACTCCACTCTCGATCAGCTACCGCCTTGATGAAAAACAGTTCGATGTTGATGGGGCCTACAACATCCGCTACGCGATTATGAAAAAGCGGATTGACAAGGCCGAAGTGAAAGGAACCAAGGAGCGGCTAACGCAGCCGGGGAAGCTGGCAATCGTCTATTCACAACCGCGCGAGGCGCAGGAGTACCGGCAGTATCTAGAGTTCCTTGCCGCAAGCCGGATGATCGAGCCGGGGATTGAAGAATTAGACCTTGAGGATCTGCAAGGCGTTCACGGCCTGAAGGCATTGCGGGTCAATGTGGTGCTGCAACCCGCTGCCGACGAGGTGCAAGTCCCCGAAGCAATCGAGCGCGCGATTCGGGAGTTTTCCGAAGCCAACTGAAGCAAGAGGTCACAGCCACAACCGGAGAGGAAGAATTGCAGCCAGACATTGAACAAACCCGGTTGCGGGTATCCAAAGGAACGAATGCAGCCAAGAAGGCGCAATTCGGCCAATTTCTTACCCCGAAAGGGATTGCTGCTTTTATGGCAAGCCTTTTTCCATCCGTTGGGGGGTGCTGCCGTTTGTTGGATGCTGGGGCCGGTATCGGTTCGCTTTCGGCGGCTTTTCTGGAGCGGTGGCGCGCTGGCGGTTTTCAGTTCCAGCGCGTCCAGCTTGACGCATTCGAGATAGATGCTTCGTTGCATACCGAGTTATCGAAGACATTCTCGAACTATCGAAGCGATGCGTTCAGCGCAAGTATCCATGGTGATGACTTCATACACGCCGCAGTGGATGCCCTTTCCGGCGGTTTTTTTTCAAGAACACTTGCCGGCTACAGCCACGCGATACTCAATCCACCGTACAAAAAAATCACGAACACCTCGGCACACCGATTGGCACTGCGTTCGATTGGGATTGAGGTAGTCAATCTCTACTCGGCTTTTGTCGCGTTATCGGTAGCGCTTGTTGTGCAGGGGGGGCAGATTGTTGCGATCATTCCACGCAGTTTCTGCAACGGGCCGTATTACCGGCCATTCCGTGACTTCATTCTTGGCAAAGCAGCCATTCGTCACCTTCACTTGTTTGATTCGCGCAGCAAGGCTTTCAAGGATGATGATGTTTTGCAGGAGAACATCATCATCCTGCTGGAGCGTGGTGGCCGCCAGGGAGCGGTGACAGTTTCGACCTCGACCGATGGGACATTCACTGATTATACCGAACACAAGCATCCATTCTGCCAGATTGTGCTTCCCGACGATCCAGAGCACTGTATCCATGTGCCGACCTCATCCAAGCCAAACACGATTGCATTGTTCCCGACTATTTACTGCACCCTTTCTGAGGTTGGGGTCAGCGTATCAACCGGTCCCGTGGTTGATTTCCGAGTAAAAGAACACCTGCGTGATATGCCGGGACCAAGCACTGTGCCCATGCTGTATCCGAGCCACTTTGCTGGACAAAGCATCAGGTGGCCGATTGAGGGGATGAAAAAACCCAACGCTATCGAGCGTAACTCCCACACTGAGAAGTGGCTGTATCCGCTCGGGTTCTATTGCCTAGTGCGCCGCTTTTCCGCCAAAGAGGAATCGCGCCGCATCGTTGCAAGCGTTGTTGAGCCAGCTACGTTTGGCCAGATGCCGATGATCGGTTTGGAGAATCACGTCAACGTCTTTCACGAAAACAAGCATGGGCTGCCCGAACCGTTGGCGCGTGGTCTGGCACTGTTCCTGAACACCACTGCCGTTGACCAGCAGTTCCGGCGGTTCAGTGGCCATACCCAAGTCAATGCGACCGATCTTAAGTTGCTGAAGTATCCAAGCCGTAAGGCCCTAATCCGGCTTGGCTTGTGGGCAATGGAGCAAGAAGGAACACCGACGCAAGAGCAGATAGATGCCACCCTTGAAACCTTGATAGAATGAGAACCGACAGCAAGCGTAACCACATCAGGGAAGCAGAGCAAATTCTTGTATCCTTAGGCCTACCCCGGGCACAGCACAACGAACGCTCGGCACTCTGCCTGTTATCGCTGTTAGACCTTAGCCCGGGCAAAGCATGGAGCAAGGCGAGCAACCCACTGATGGGCATCACGCCGATCATGGACTGGATCCGTAAACACTACCACAAGGACTACGCGCCAAATACTCGCGAAACAGTGCGTCGCCAGACTATGCACCAGTTTGTGGATGCTGGGTTGGTTCTGTACAATCCAGATAAGCTTGACCGTCCAGTGAATAGCCCAAAAGCGGTCTATCAGATCGAACCTGCCACGCTTGCCCTGCTACGCAGTTTTGGCACTGGGCAATGGCACACTGCACTGGCGAAGTATCTGGCGATGCGCCAGACATTGGTTGCCCGTTACGCTAAAGAACGTCAACAAAGCCGTGTGCCGGTTACAATTGCGTTGGGTAAACACATCACCCTAAGCCCCGGTGAACATAGTGAACTGATTCGAGCGGTCATCGAAGACTTCGCCCCACGCTTTGCGCCCGGTAGTGTGTTGGTCTATGCTGGGGATACTGGTGACAAATGGGGGTACTTCGATGCGGCACTGTTAGCGCGGTTGGGGGTTAACGTTGATCCCCACGGTAAAATGCCCGATGTGGTATTGCACTACACCAAAAAGAATTGGCTACTACTGGTGGAGTCTGTTACCAGCCATGGGCCAGTTGATGGGAAGCGGCACGCAGAGCTGACCAAACTGTTCGCTGGGGCAACGGCAGGGCTGGTGTACGTTACCGCTTTTCCGAACCGAGCGATCCTTAGCCGCTACATTGGCGAAATCGCATGGGAGACCGAAGTATGGATAGCCGATGTGCCGTCTCACCTGATTCATTTTAATGGCTCCCGCTTCTTGGGCCCGTATCATGCTTAGGGCGTGGGCGATCACAACCTCTGCAGATACGAATCCAACTGCTGGTTTGGTCGCAGTCCCAATGCTTTCCGTAGTCTGTGCCGCCGCTTGTGCAAGGCATCGGGGGAGATGTGGAGCACCGAAAGAATAGCATCGGCGGTCATGCCGGAGTGGATGCAATCGCAGAGCAGAGCCAGCGCGGGCGGTAGCGCTGGATGCTGCGCAAGCAGCCTGTGGTGGAACTCCTTGTTGGAGCTACGCAAACTTGCTTGCCATTGCGCACGATTGCCCCCGGCGGTGTCCCCAACTTCTTGCGCCAGCGACCGCAGTTCCCCCAATGCTGCCACATTTTTTTCTTGCTCGATGGTCCCCATAATTGCTTGTAGCCGCGTCCGCAGTGCCCTTACTTGATGCTGATGTTCGATAAGTGCAATGCGCATGGCATTCAGATCAGCTTCTGTGGCGTGCAGGGTGGTGTGGGCTTGCTCCTTCTGCTGGCGTTCGCGTAAGGATTGTTCTTCCAACTGGTCAATCCGGTACTGCACACGAAGCATCATCATCCGGTTGTTCGATCGCTCCTGATCGGCGTGGCGGCACAGCTCATGGTACCGCTGGTAGTACTCCAATGCTTGCTGGAAATCCCCTTGCGACTTGAAGATTTTGGCAAGCTGCTGGTTGGCTATCATTCTATTCTCACCGCCACCAGTTTCTACGGTTTTCAGATAGTGGCCGATGGCGGCATCGCTGTTTCCTGATGCTTCATAAAGCTCTGCAAGCAACCGATGGATAGTTGCGGCTATCGCCACCGAGGGCAATGCTTGCTGATAGGCTTGCTCGGCTTCTTCCAGCCGCCCCTGTGCTTGGTAGGTTTCGCCAAGCAACACCACAGCGGTGGAACGATATGGCAAGGGAAGCCTGTGATGTTCGGCGATTGCTATCGCTTCGGTCGCTTGGTGTTCCCCTGCTATTGCATCCCCTTCTGCCAAATACAGCCGCGCCAACGCCATGTGAATTTGAAGCCGAAGCAATGGTGTTTCGATTGCCTTTGCGTGCTGTAGCGTTTGCAGCAACTTCTCCCGCGCTGCTGGAAGCTCGTTCAGTTTTAGCAGCATCCTAACGATAATCAGCAGCAACTGGACAGTGGTCCCCGATGCGAAGCCTGATGAAAGAGGTGTTTCGATGGATCGAGCATACTCCAACGCTACGGTGTACTCCCCTTTGATAAATAGCTGCGTGATGATGTCGTTGGCCGAGCGGATGCCAAGCATCGTCTGCCCCGAATCGAAGCCAATGTTTTGGGCGGTTGCCCAAAGCCTCATCCCTTCCTCGAACTTCCCCATGTTGAACACTATCCTCCCTCGTGTATGGAAAGAAAGCCAGAGCGCGGTGGGTGGGAATTGGCCATCGGCAAGCAGCGCAAACACTTCATCGGAAACCTCCAGCGCCTGGGCGGGCTGCTTGAAACGCTCGTACAGCAGCTCGGCAATGGCGTTAAGGTGATTGACCCATTGCGCCTTCGGTAATCGTTTTTCGCGGGCAATCGCAAGCCCTTTCTGTTGCAGCGCAAGCGCATCCTCGGCCTTCCCACGTTCCAGCACTATGTGTGCCTGATTTCCAATCGCCCATGCCACAGTTGCCCAGTCGTCTGCTTCTGTGGCTATCTCCATCGCTTGCTGGTTCTGTTCCAGCATGCCTTCGGTTGAACCACCAATCCACAACTCTAACTGCTGGATAACACACACCAAGAACGCATACTCCGATTTCTTGCTCCGTTTGGTAGGGGAATGGGAGGGAGGTTCGGTGGTTGCAATCGCTTGATCCATTGCATTGACCAGTGGGCGAAGTAGCTGCAGCGTTGGCTCTGCATCGTGGATAGCAAGTTCTTGGTTTCGGAGCAGCCGTGCCAGATACGCGCCTTTGTCGCGAATTTTTCGGTTAGCCAGTATCTGGCCTATCTCCTCAGCCAAGATCGGATGCAAATCGGTTGTTGGGATAGTTGCCATGCTCAAAAAAATGCTTCCGATGCTAACGTTGTCCAAGAAATGTCCAGGCAATCACTATTGTGGATGTGGTCAACATAGCAACAAATTGCAGTCGTTCATGCTGGTAGTTCGGTACGGTGCTATTGGCATGGCTCATTCTCCTTCCTTTTCTCTTTCCTTTTCGCCAAGATCTCAACATCACACTATGAGAATCTCTCTGTGGTTGGCTCTGTGGGTTTTCCTTGGTGGGTTCAGTTCGGTGGTTGCTCAAGATGTGGAAACGGTTGCCAGTGCCCCCGTGTTCACGTTGAATGGGAGCATCTCCGCAAGTATGGCGGCCTACAACGCCAGCGGCATTCCCGACCGCCAGACCCCCTTTACGTGGCTGCTGAGTGGGTCGCTAACGCCAACGATTAAAAGCGTTGCCATTCCCCTCAGCTTTGTTGTTTCCGAGCGGGAACGGAGCTTCCGCCAGGCATTCAACATCGTTGGCATCTCGCCGAAATACCAGTGGGCCACGGTTCATGCCGGCTATCGCTCGCTTCAATTTTCCCGCTACACGTTGGCCGGGGTTCAGTTTTTAGGAGGGGGATTCGAGCTTGCCCCGGCAAACTTCAAGGTGGCCGCAATGTACGGGCGGCTTCAGCGGGCGGTGGAGCCCGACAGCACCCAGCAGTACGTCCAACCTGCCTACCAGCGGATGGGCTACGCCGCGCAAGCCGGATACGCCCAGGGCCCCTGGAAGGTGATGCTGAACTTCCTGCAAGCAAAGGACGACAGTGCCAGCCTGAAAAACCTGAGGGGGGAATCGGCCATAAAGCCGCAGCAAAATTCAGTGGTGGCAATGGAGCTTGGCGCGCCGATTGTGCCGGGAATCCTGACGTTCACCGCCGAAGGGGCCATGAGCGTAGTGACAACCGACCTCCGCTCGCCCGATATTTTGCCTGAGAATAGCGATGTCCCGGCACTGCTGCGCGGGTTGCAGCCACTGAAAACATCCACACGCTCAACCGCTGGGATGCGCGCAGGGCTGAACGCCAATTTCTCTAAGTGGGGCGTGCGGCTGAATTATGAGCGGCTGGATCCCGGCTTCGCCTCGTTCGGGGCCTACTACTTCACCACCGACGTAGAAAACTACACCATCGCCCCACGCCTGCGATTGGGGACCGTGAATATCAGCGGCTCGATCGGGTTGCAACGCGACAACTTGGAGAACCAGAAGCCCACCACAACAAACCGCTTGATCGGCTCGGGGAATCTGGATTGGGTAGCATCGCAAGCCTTCGGGATCAACCTTAGCTACACCAACTACTCCACCAACCAAGCCGCCGGGCAGCGGGCCCTGAACGACACGATTGCCATACGGAACGTCACCCGCTCGGCCACGGTCTCCCCCCGATTAACCTTCCAGGAAGACACCACGCGAACCCATTCAATCACCGCAATGGCCAGCTACCAGGATTATACCGACCTGAATGCCTTCACCCGCCAATTTTCGGAGAACAGCTCCATCACCGGAACGCTTGGCTACACCGTCTCGTTCGTCCCCAGCGCGCTGACCTGCGGCGTGGCGCTTAGTGGGGCCCAGTCGGATTTCTCCGGCGGAAGCAACCAGACGCTTGGCGTAAGCCTGAATGGCGGAATTGCCTTGATGAAAAACACCCTCTCCCTGAACTCCACCATCACCTTCTCCCAAACCAACACCACTGGCCTTAGCGAAAGCAAGGCAACGGTGTTCAACGAAAATCTTAGCGTGAGCTATCGGCTTACCGATGCTGATAATCTTTCACTGAGCGGATATGCAACGCAAGTGCAAGCAAGCGGCCAGCAGCCAGCGTTTACCGAGACGCAGGCCACGCTTAGTTATTCACGCAGCTTTAACTGGTAATCCTGCCCGAACAAATGATGCACAACCTGAATACTCCAAACCATGCAAGCGCGATGAACAGAGGATTCCGAGGATTTCAATGGATTGTTGTTGTGGTGGCGTTTGCCATTGGCGTTCTGCTACCGGAAGCTGCGCAGGCCCAGCCCAGGGACGTTGCAGTGGTGACGATTACCGCCGCCCCGTTCGACCCCGCGCTTTCTGTCTGGGAGGCAAACCCAAGCCGTGTGCAGATACGGCTCACCAACAATAACGCCGACGGGCTCACCTACCTTGCCCGCATGAGCGCCAGGCTTGCCAACGTTGACGGCACGGTAGAGCTGACAACAAAACCAGATTTCGCACCTGCAATTTTTGAGCTTGCCCCCGGCGTGGCGGAAACGAAAAATGCTTTATCCATCGGCGTTTTCAACCTGAACAATGCCGATGTGAACGGAAGCGCGGCCGCACAAGTAATCAGCACCGGGCGATTGCCCGAGGGGACGTACACGCTGTGCGTGGATGTTTTCGAGGCCTCCGATGGTTTCCCGCTATCAAACTCGGGCGGCACAAGCTGCGCAACCTTTACGATTGTGCTTCCGGCCCCAGCCGCGCCCACGCTTCCGGTCTGCGGCACAACGATTACTCCATCGCAACCGCAAAACGTGAACTTCCAATGGCTAACGCCCACCGTACCCGGCGCGCAGCTTCGGTACGACTTGCTGGTGGTTGCTGTGCCGAACGGCCAAACGCCGGAGCAAGCAATCACCACGGCAACGCCATTGTTCGAGCAGAAAAATCTGACGACAAGCAGCTTCCTGTACGGCATTGCGCAGCCCGCGCTTCAGGTTGGGACTACCTACGCTTGGCGCGTGCGGACCAGCGATGCAAACGGAGCGGTGGTATTCAGCAATGGTGGACAAAGTGAGGTGTGTTCGTTCACCTACGGCGACAACACACCGGTGGAGGGGGCCGCGCCGCTTGCGCCGGTTTGTGGCAGCACGGTTCTGCCAGCGCAACCGCAGAATGTGATGTTCCAATGGTCCACACCCCCAGCACCCGGGGCGCAGCTTCGGTACGACTTGCTGCTGGTTGCTGTGCCGAACGGCCAAACGCCGGAGCAAGCAATCACCACGGCAACGCCATTGTTCGAGCAGAAAAACCTGACTACAAGCAGCTTCCCGTACGGCATTGCGCAGCCCGCGCTTCAGGTTGGGACCACCTACGCTTGGCGCGTGCGGACCACCGATGCCAATGGGCTTGTCACGTTTATCAACAGCGGGCAAAGTGAGGTTTGCTCCTTCATCTACGGCAATCTGGTTGAAGGTGGGCGGCCGCTTGTTCCGGTGTGCGGGGCATCCATCACACCAACAAGTCCGCAGAATGTGATGTTCCAATGGTCCACACCCACTGCCCCGGGTGGGCAGATCAGATATGACTTGCTGCTGGTTGCTGTGCCGAGCGGCCAAACGCCCGAGCAAGCAATCACCACGGCAACGCCATTGTTCGAGCAGAAGAACCTGACGGTGAACAACTTCGCGTACGGCATTGCGCAGCCCGCGCTTCAGGTGGGAACAACGTATGCGTGGCGTGTGCGGACGTTTGATGCTTCCGGCACAATGGCTTTTATCAACGGTGGCCAAAGCGAGGTGTGCTCCTTCACCTACGGCGATAACACGCCGGTGGAGGGGGCCGCGCCGCTTGCCCCGGTGTGCGGCGCGACCGTCACGCCAACGCAACCGCAAAACGTGAACTTCCAATGGCTAACACCCACCGCACCCGGGGCGCAGCTTCGGTACGATTTGCTGCTGGTCCCTGTGCCGAACGGCCAAACGCCTGAGCAAGCAATCACCACGGCAACGCCATTGTTCGAGCAGAAAAATCTGACGGTGAACAGCTTCCCGTACGGCATTGCCCAGCCAACGCTTCAGATTGGTGTCACCTACGCTTGGCGTGTTCGGACCAGCGATGCCAATGGGCTTGTCACGTTTATCAACGGTGGCCAAAGTGAGGTTTGCTCCTTCACCTACGGCGCGGCGGTGGCTGGGGCTGCCCCGATTGTTCCGGCTTGTGGGATCACCATCACCCCAACGCAGCCGCGAAACGTCGGCTTCCAATGGTCGCTGCCCACCGCACCGGGGGCGCAGCTTCGGTACGATCTGGTGGTGGTTCCGGTGCCGAGCGGCCAAACGCCGGAACAGGCAATCGCCACAGCAACACCGCCGTTCTTCTTCGAGCAGAAAAATCTGACAACACCAAACTTCCAGTACGGCATTGCCCAGCCCGCGCTGAAAATCGGGACAACCTATGCGTGGCGGATTCGGACATCGGATGCCGCCAATGTTGCCACCTTCACCAACAACGGCGAAAGCGAGGTCTGCTCCTTCACCTACGGCGATGACTCGCCGGTCCAGGGGGCTTCTCCGTTGGTTCCGGTCTGCGGGGCAACGATTACTGTTGCGCCAGCACAGCTGCAAATGGTCAGCTTCCAATGGACGCTGCCAACTGCGCCCGGGGCGCAAGTTCGGTACGATCTGGTGATGGCTCCGGTGGGCCAGGGGCAAACGCCGGAACAAGCGATTGCCGGGGCAGCAGCATCATCCTTGTTTGAGCAGAAAAACCTGACGGCACCGAGCTTCCTGTACGGTGCTGGGCATCCCCGGCTGCAAGTCGGGACAACCTACGCTTGGCAGGTTCGGACCTTCGATGCGTTGGGGGAGGTCACCTTTATCAATGATGGACGGAGTGAGGTCTGCTCCTTCACGTATGGCGAGCAGAGTATCGGCGCATACGAAGTTGCCAAACCGGATGGCCCACCGTGCGCCGAGACGGTGAACGAGACTGCAATCCAGAGTTTCCAGATGTATTGGATCCCCTCGACTGCGCCAAATGTTCGCTATGACTTGGTTGTCACCCCAGTGGAGGCGGGGAAATCGCCCGACGAGGCAATCCTGACGGCCACCACGCCAATGTTTTTGGAAGCAACCAATCTACAAGCGCCTTCCTACTTTTATGGCACACTATCCCCCAAGCTGACCGTTGGCACAACCTATGCGTGGCGCGTGCGGACGGTGGATAACACCGGGGTGATCCAGTTCCCAAACGATGGCTGGAGCGAGGTCTGCTCCTTCACCTACGGCACCCCCGAAAAGGAGGAGAGCGCGGCCGATTGCGCCAAGCCGATCCTTGCCATCACCTTCCCGAAAAGCAATGCTGTCCCCATCCCGTACCGCAACGTTCCGATCATCGTCCGCTACTCACCCTTGTGCGCGGTGATGAAGGAGTTCAACTCCACGCTGAATGTGATGAAGGGGGGAGGGCAGATTGCGCAGCGCGTGCGGAGCTACACCTTCCAAGAAACGTTGTACGAGAAGGAGAGGAATGCCGCAAACGGAAAAGCACCCACGACGGCGGTGCTCTACAGCCAGGCGAACAACAACCGCTACACGCCGTTCCTGTTGGGGTCGGCAGGCGATGCTTGGTCGCTCCCTGCGGACTCGTTGGAGTGGTCGGCCCAGGTGACGCTGAAGCCGCAAGATGGGACCGGGTGGGTGCTTCCAGTAGGTGGAAAATTCAAGGTGGGGCTTACCAGCCCGTTGCTTCAGGCTCCGGTCCCGAACGCCCAGGTGAATGGGGATGTGAAGTTCACTTTCCAGACCGCGCAGCCAGCAACGGCGGCCCAGGTGCTGCCAAGCGAAGGGGTGGTGTGGAGTGCCGAAAAAAGCCGTGGGCTGCTGGGCGATAGCATCGGCAAGGTGCAGGAAATTTGGATGATAGAGGTTTCCCCAACGCCGTTCACTGGCAACTACACCGTCATCAAATCCAAAATTGGGAAACTGGTAGCAAACATTCCGCTATCGAACACCGCTTCGGCCACGGCTGCGCTTAGTCAAGTCTATAAAACCATCACCGACTCCATGCCATTGGAGCAGGGGGGATACTACTGGCGGGCGAAGTGGTTGACCAACAACGACACCAGCCGGCTTCTGCGGAGCATGGTTCCATCCGACACGGCGGCCTATGCTTGGAGTGAGGTTCGCCCGCTGACCGTCACCAGCAATGCAGCATCCATTGCCCAGTGCCTGAACATCGCCCCGTCGTCGCCGATCAACGGTGGCGATTGGACAGCATCGTTGCGGCCAGCATTTGCTGTGAAGATTACCCCCACCATCAACACCGCCAAAGTAACCGGCGGCAGAATAGAGCTTTGGAAACTTGCCACCGAGCAAGAGAAGCAAAACCCCTCCGTGAAGACAGCAACCCGCCCCGACACAGCATTCAGTTTCACCGGGGCAGCCGGGCTGAAAGCACGCCCCGACACCGCCACGATTGACCTTGCGTTCCTGAACACACAAGGCTTTGTTGGCGAAGCCAATGCCACCTACGCCTGGCGTTTCACGCTGCACTATGTTGGCAACGGAAGCACCATCCGCAACGACCTTGTGGCCTGCAACCGCGACACCGCAACCTCCATTGTTGGGACCTTCCGCATCAACGGCCAGATGCCAACGGTTGACCCTGCCACGTGCGCGTATCTGACCGCCGAAACTCCGAAGTTCGATAGCAAGATCACTGCCCCCACCGTTGCTTTCTCGCTGAAGGCAACGCCGGCGATTGATAGCAACGGAATAGAGTCCATCCAACTGAAAGTCTGGCGGCGGCGTTCGACGCTTGGGGTGGTGGAATCGGCTGCATCGGCCAGCGCGCGCATCCCCGATTTCACGCAGACCTTGACCAAAAGCAACTTCACGAACACCTACGCCACTGGCGATTTTACATCGCTGCTGACGCTGAAGGGGACTACCTTCGTCCCCAAAATGGATAGCAGCTACTTCTGGCAGGCGGTTATCACACGTGCAACGGGGAAGCCACTGCTTGCCAGCGGCGCAAGCTGCACCGCGCCAACCGTTGCCAGCGCGGTCAGCACCTTCCGCTACGACACCACGGCGGTGCTTGCCAACGCCAACTGCCCCGACAACTGCTTGCTTCCCGAGCCGGTCAACAAAACGCTGGGGACCACAGCATTTGTGATGGGGGACAGCATCCGCGTGGGGCAGTTTGGCATGACGCTAACCGCCGTAACCAGCGGCGCGCCGGGGGACCTTACTGGCGAAGGGAGGATTCGGATTCCGTTCATGGGGGGGATTAGCGTTGCTGTGGAGTTCACCGGGCTGAAGGTGAACAACGCCCGCCAAGTCTTCTTTGGCGAGGTCAAAGGGAAGCAAGCACCCGACGTAACGCTCCCCGCCGAAGCACTAAGCACCGTTGGGGCCGGCGAGTGGACTCAGCAGGGGATCACCGCAGCCTACGGCGTGGCGACGCAAGCCACACGGCTGATTAAAAACCTTGCATCGAAGGAAGGCGCAATGCTTCCGATTGGCCTTGATGCGGCAACACAAACTGGTGAATCGGGGGATGCTGCCGAAGCGTCGGCAATCACCTTCGGCATCACCACCATGTCCTTTACGCCAACCGGGGCCACGCTTGCCGCAGCGGTGAAAATCCCGTTGCCGGTGCTTGGGACCAATGGTGGAGTCGGTTTCGGAGCGCGCAATCTTTGCTTTACTCCAACCGGCTTCAGCGGCGCAAAACGGGAGTTCTATTTGGCTTCGGATGTTGGCTACACCGAGCCGGGGAAATCATGGAGCTTCAAGGTGAAAGGGGGACAGGCAACGCCCGGGGATAGCGGAACCTACATCACGTGGGATTGCAAGGGAATCCAGACCGTGAGCGTTGGGCTGCAGGCCCAGTTGCCGCGTGCGTGGGTGCTGCCGATTACCGCCGCCGGCGAGGTTGATGAAAACGAGTCCAACCTTGTCACCGCACGGTTTGCCTTCACGTGGCGGCGGGGCGTGCCAGCAACAACAACAACTCCAACCGCGCCGGCAACAACTCCAACAACTCCAACCAGCACCCTTTCGCCCACGCAACCGGGGCCGGGGTTGGTGCAGCGTGTGACGCGCACGGTGGGGGGCTTCAACCTGATGCTTGTTGGCTCGATTGACCGCTTCGCCCCGGCAAACGCACCCGATGCCCATGCGGAGATTGGAAGCATCGCGCTCGATTTCTCCACTACGGAAAATCCCCCCGGCATGAATTTCCCGGAAGGGTATGCCGGGGCCATGGATAAAACATGGCGTGGTTTCTACTTGGCCAACGGCTCCTTGCGGTTGCCGAATGCGTTCACCAACCGGAAGAACTCCAGCGAGGCGATCTCCATCGGGATCAAGTATCTGATGATTGATCAAACCGGCATCAGCTGCAACGCTGCGGCCCACAAACTTCTGCCGATCAGCGAAGGGAGCGCCGGCGGATGGGGGATCAGCATTGACACCGCAGCCATTGAGGTGGTGAGCAACTCACCAAAATCGTTCTCGGTTGCCGGCGCAATCCAGCTGCCGATTGCCGATACCACCATCAACTACAAAGCAAGCATTGCGTATCCCGCCGTTAGCATCAACCGCCCGGCAGGGACGACCTCGCCAGCCACGCCGACCACGCCGGTGGGAGCCACCACGCCGACCCCGCCAGCCGGAAGCGGAGCTGCCACAAAAGTTCGGCTGCCGAAAATCACTCTATCACTCTCCAATCTGAGTGCTATCCCAATGAACCTTTGGGTTGCGCGGGCGCGCTTGGATAACGTGACGGTGACGCTGGAAAAGAAGTCAGTGACACCAACAACACGCCCTGGCGCAACAACGCCAACCAGCCCAACAAGGCCAGCCAGCACAAGTTCCACTACTTCACCAGCAAGTGGACAGCAACTAAAATGGGTGGCAACACTTGATCTTAGTGCTGGCATTGCCTTTGGCAAGGGGAGAGCGGGAAGCGGGGAGACCGAAGCAAACAAGCCGCCAAAATTTGCGCTGGACATTGCCGTGCAGAACTTCAAGGTGCAATCGGTGCAGCCTTACGTGCTGAACAGCGGCACCTGGTTGATTAACGGAACCACCGTTGCTGGCGGAAGCAGCGGCACCGGCGTTGCTGCCGACCCATCGGCAACAACAACAACAACAACAACAGCCACAGCCGCGCCCGAACCGCAGCCCGAACAGCGTGGGTTGGCCGGCTTCCCACTAAGCATCACCGGGGTGACGGCCATAAGCACCGGAACCGAGCAGCCGGAGATCGGGGTGAAGTTCACCGTGAACCTGAACCTGCTGAAACTTGGCAGCGGTTCGTTCAGTGGCTCAACAACGCTTTCGGTGATTGGCGAGATGGGAACCGACCCCAACACGCAGAAATTCTCCTTCAGCCGTGTGGAGGTGAACCGCATTGATGTTGATGCAAAAGTGGGGCCGGCGGTCAGCGTAAAAGGGACAGTGATCTTCTACCGGAACGACCCCAAATATGGGACCGGATTCTACGGCAAGGTGATGGCGAACATCCTTGAGAAAATTCAAGTTGACGTTGTGGCGCAGTTCGGCGCAGTGGAGCCACAGGGGGAATCCAAATTCCGCTACGGGCTGATAGATTTTGCGGCCAAGTTCGTTCCTGGGATACCGCTTGGCGTTGGGGCAATCCAGACCGGGCTGAGTTTCTACGGTGGTGGCGGTGGCTTGTGGTTCAGCATGTCGCGCGATCCATCATCCCCCAGCCCAAAACTTCCGCTGGAGTCCAGCGCCGACCCCAGCAAAGCAAAAATTGGCGAATCCCTTTCCGGCTACATCTATCAGCCCAATAACAACACACTGTTTGGTGCGCGGCTGATGCTGACCCTGGGGGCAACCAAACCGGAGGTTTTCAATGGGGATATCGCCTTGGAGATTGAGATCACCAAGGACTGGGGGCTTGGGCGCATTAGCCTACAAGGCAATGGCTATGGCATGACCAGCAAGTTCCCCAACCGCAGCGATGCAAAGCTGACAACGTTCATAGACCTTACCTACACCCCCCCGACCAAAACCTTCGAGGGGACATTCAATGCCAAATTGCAGTACCCCCCTCTGATAACAGCAGAGGCGAACATCCGCCTGCACGCCTCACCGGAGAAGTGGTATGTGCGGTTTGGAACTCCAAGGAAGGTTGCTGGTGATGAATCTCAGCCCGGGCCAATGAACATCACGCTGTTGAATTTCATGACAGTGCAAGGATATTTCATGTTTGGCAGCGAGATTCCTGCCATGCCGGAGATTCCCAGTAACATCATGGCTGGGCTAGACAGGAATGGGATTAAGTACACAAGTGGCCGCGACAACATGAGGATTACCGAGGGGAAAGGCTTGGCGTTTGGTCTCAAAGCTGGGTTTGAAACGGGGCGGAGGGAGTTCCTGATTTTCTACGGCGACATCAGTGCGGAAGCCGGGTTCGATGCCTCGGTGATGCAGTATCCCGCAAGCGCTAATTGCCAGGGAACCAGCCCAATCGGGATCAACGGATGGTACGGCAACTTCCAGATGTACGCAGGGCTGGATGCCGACATTGGCATCAGCGTGAAGCTCTTCTTCAAGCGGGTAAGCGTCAGCATCTTCCGTGCCCAAGCCTATGCTGTGCTGGAAGCCGGCGGGCCAAGCCCTACGTGGGCAAAAGGGGCGGTGGCGGGGCAGTACAGCGTCCTAAGTGGGCTGATAAAAGGGAGCTTCAAGTTCGAGTTCGAGGTTGGCGAGCAGTGTGCGCCAATGCGCGATGAGCTTGCCGACATCAAAATGATCTCCGACATCACCCCCCGCGCCGGCGAGAATGATGTATCGGTGATGGCCGCCCCCCGCGCCGCCTTCAACCTTGCACTGAACACCGAGATGGAGTTAGGGGATGGGGTGACACTAGACCGCTACCGCATGGTGTTGGACTACATGAAGCTGGAGCAAAAAATGGGCAGTGGGTACGTGGTGGCAAAGGGAACCAAAGATATTGCGGGCGATCGTATCACCGTCCGGTTTGTGGCGGAAGATATGTTGGAAGCAAACACAGAATATCGGGCAAGCGTGCGGGTGAAGATGATGAAGCTGGTGAATGGCCAATGGCAGGATGCGTACTACGACGGCAAGCCGATGATGGAGGACACCACAATCACCTTCACCAGCGGCGAGCGGCCCCCGTTCATCCCCACAGCCAACGTGGCCTACACCACGCCGGAAACCAATCAGCGGTTCTTCATCCAGGACTGGGAGTGCCGCACCGACGTTCTGAATTTCGCTATTGCTGCAATCCGGTTACGGCAGGGGCAGGAGTATCTGTTCGACACTGCCTACTGGAAACGAACTGCCCCGAAGGCAGCAAGTACCAAAATCACTGGCTTGGTGCATACGCGGTATGGCACATGGAAATACCCCGCATCGTACGACAAGGCGCGTAAAGAGGTGATTATGCGCAGCGACCAATATGGGCACTATCTTGACCCAAGAGCCTCAGTCACGATTGAGCTTATCCGGGAGGACTTCTACGCTGGAAGCACTGGTACGATAGCCACAACCGAACAGAAGGAACTAAGCCGCGATATGGGGGCAAACTCGGCCACCACTACCACGCGGCAGATGTCGGGTGCTACAACGCGTGATTACCTCATAACCACGAAGCTGGCCTCCTTTGGATTTACGACCAGCGGGCATCGGAACTACAAGAGCAAACTGGGTGGGTGTTCGCTTAGGGTTGTACAGGAATTGCCCTACGCTACGAAATTGGCCATCACCAACCCGGAGGGGTTTGACCGTCACGAGATTGGCGCGGAGCGGTATGAGTTCTTCGTGGATGGAGAAAAAGTATTCTCAGAGCCAATCGTGCAGATTCTGCCGGATGAAGAGCAGATCAAAAAAACAGAATGGTGGAAGCACCAAGTCCAAGGAGCGATGGAGGGTGGAGAGTATGGCCATACTATTAGCCCGATAGCCAGGGATGGGTTCAAACACCAACGGCTTATTGGATTGGATAATGGCGGAGTAATCAGTGACGGAAAAGAAGTGCTCTTTTCCTTCGACTACGCCTTCTGGTATCTGTACCAGATGAAGGCGAACCTTGATGCTAACCGGCAGATCATTGATGAAGGATGGAACCGCAATGTATGGCGGCACCATGGCTATGGCCCGCGCCCATACGACTTCGGTTGGAATAATGATGGCGGCTACAGCGACCACGAGACCCACTATATCCCCTTCTACTACGGGCGATCCAATGGCGGTGGTAACATCTACTCCCGCGAACAAGTCAGCTATGGTGTCCTTATCAAGCACAGATGTTCAGGGGCAACGAAGTGGTTCCCCTGGGAGCGCGTGGTGGATTCTCCCAAAGCATGGCCTGCGGGTGATGCGCCGTATCCCGTGACGATTGGGCATCCGTTGAACTGATGGCGATCCCTCGTTCTACTACGGGTGCTCCAGCGGCAATAACATGTACTTCCGCGAACAAGTCACCTGAAGATTTGGAACGAGTAACAACCGTGATGCGCCAATACTGCTTACTCTCAATCGCATACCAAGCATGAACCATATCAGCGTAGTTATCCGCCATATCGTCAGCCTTACCGTGCTGGTGCTGGTTGTTGCCACCGTCGCCGTGGCGCAACCAGCAACCACGCCGCCAGCCGCTATTGTTGTTGCCGCCAAAATCTTCCGCGAGGGGGATTCGGTGGTGGTTCGGTGGGGGCCAACTACCCCCGGGGCGTGGCTTACGGCCAACAAGGTGGGCTACATTGTGGAGCGGGCTGTGGTGCCGGAGAACGTCACCTATCCTGTCAACTTCAACAGCCTCAGCTTCACGCGGCTAACCCCGCAGCCGATCCGCCCCTGGACCCTTGAGCAGTGGCAGCAATCGGTCGGGACCGACACGGCCAAGCAGTGGCAGATGGTTGCCGCCCAGGTGCTTCTTGGCGAGTCCACCCCGGCTGCCGCCTTGAAGGCTCCGCAGGGGAGTGCGCGGTCGTTGGGGTTGCAGGCCACCGAGCTTTCCAACCGCCACGGGATGGCACTCTATGCCGCCGATCTTGACCCGGTTGCTGCCGAAGGGTTAGGAATCCGTTTTGTTGACAGAACGGTGGATACGGGAACGCTGTTTTCCAAGCAGCTTATCTATCGCGTCTCCCTTGCCGTGCAAGCCCCTTCCGACCCGGTGAAGCCGGGCCATGCCTTTGCTGGGTTTGGTTCGGGGGTTGCGCCAATTACAGAGAGCAGCATCCAAGCGGGCGACGGCACGATCCAGCTACAGTGGAGTTCGTTAAAGATCAATGGCCCTTCGGGGTTTTGGGTGGAACGCTCGGACGATGCCGGGAAAACATGGCGCAAGCTGCACCGCAGCCCGCTGGTTGCCTTAAGCACCGATAGCAATTCTACCGCGAATGACCCATCGGTGATCCAGTTCACCTTCCGCGACACGACCATCACCAACTATCGTTGGTATCACTATCGGCTTTCCAGCATTGATCCGTTTGGCGGAACACGACCAGAGTTTCTGGACAGCGCGATGGGGCGGGATCGGACCCCGCCCACCGCCCCCAACAAGGTCACGGGGAAAGAAGCCAGCCAGACGGCGATGACGCTGGAATGGACAATGCCCGCATCCGCCAGCCCCGATCTTGCACGGTTCGCAATTTTCCGCTCGGTCCACGACGAAGGGCCGTTCGACACGGTGATAACAACCCTTCCGCCAACCGCCCGCAGCTTCACGGTGAACGGGGCCGACACCGCCGGGGCGTACTACATCGTTGCGTCGGTGGATACCGCAGGGAACTACGGCCCAGCAACAACGGTGTTTGCCGAGGTGATTGATCGGGTTCCCCCCAAAAAACCGATGGGGGTGGAAGGGCGGGTGGATACCAGCGGATTGATCTTCTTGCAATGGCCTCGCGTGGTGGATCGCGATAGCTGCACGTATGACCTCTTCTTTGCCAACGACTCCACCGATGAGTTCACCCGGCTGACCCCGTATCCAATCGCCGACACCGCGTTTGTGGACACGCTCCGTTTGCAAAGCGAGTCGCGGAAAATCTACTACAAAGTGATGGCCTACGATGCGCGGCAAAATCAATCGCCGCTGTCGGATCCGTTGGAGTTGATTCAGCCGGATCATATCGCCCCCGATGCTCCATCTATCGAAGGGATCGAAGGGACCGATTCCTCGGTGATTGTGCGGTGGAATCGCAGCAGTGCCACCGATGTTGTCCGGCAGCTGGTGCTGCGCCGCCAGGACGATGACAGCCTCTGGATCCAAGTGGCCGAGCTACCGCAGGAAACCGAAACCTACCAAGACACCTCGGCGGTGGCATCGGCAATCTACCATTACCAGCTGGTGGCCGAAGATGCAAGCGGCCTGCGAAGCCAGCCCTCCAACTCGGCATATGCTGCGGCCTACCGGCTTCGTCCGCCGGCCACCGTGCGCGATCTTGCCATCGAGCTTGGTTCCGATTCGGCAAGCATCCAACTGCGCTGGAGCTACACCCCCGGCAACAACGAATCTCCGATTCGCATCGAGGTTTACCGTGCAGGATTGCAAGGAGCATTGGAACCGTACAAAACCCTTCCCCCCGATGCGCGGAATTTTAGCGATGACAACCTTCTTGGCGAACCCATCTGGAAGTACGCCCTTCGCGTGGTGACAGAAAACGGGGAATCGCTGCTGTCGGATGTTGTGGCCAAGCAGGTGCAATGAGGAAAATGTCGAATGGGAATCCCTCACCCCCAGCCCCTCTCCCGATGCGCCGAACTGAGCAATGCTTCACTCCGGCGGGAGAGGGGAGCAGGAGAATGGAGAATGGAGAATGGAGAATGGGAATCCCTCACCCCCAACCCCTCTCCCGATGCGCCGAACTGAGCAATGCTTCACTCCGGCGGGAGAGGGGAGCAGGGAAATGTGGAATGACGAATGGGAATCCCTCACCCCCAACCCCTCTCCCGATTCGCTGAAGTGAGTAATGCTTCACTCCGGCGGGAGAGGGGAGGAGGAAAATGTGGAATGTCGAATGGGAATCCCTCACCCCCAGCCCCTCTCCCGATGCGCCGAACTGAGCAATGCTTCACTCCGGCGGGAGAGGGGAGCAGGAAAATGGAGAATGTCGAATGGGAATCCCTCACCCCCAACCCCTCTCCCGATGCGCCGAAGTGAGCAATGCTTCACTCCGGCGGGAGAGGGGAGCAGGAAAATGTGGAATGTCGAGTGTCGAGTGTCGAATGAAAGATGCGGGAAGACTGTGACTGTAATGTTCCCCGAACCCGCTGGAATAATTCCCCTCCTGTGGAGGGGTGGCCGTAAGGCCGGGGTGGTGGCGGAACACCGTGAGCCCCCCCAACATCCCACCGCCCGGAGCCGCAGCGTACTGATTCAATTCTGCAGGATTGCAACTCTTGCAAGTCACCAATCGCCCCCTGTTTTTTGGATAGGGCGATTATGTAAATTGCGCCCGCAACAACATCCTGCATCACAACTACGCACGAACGCCCTTCAATTTTTTTCGGCAATAACCGTTTCCCAGCGTGCTGTTGTTTTTTCGTGATGTCAACAAGTACCACACAATCGCCATGAACCGACTAACGTTCGCTTATAAAACCCGCATCCTTCCGCTGATCTTGCTGGCGTTGGGGGCCTCGGCCTGCACCGCGCAGGAACCCCGCGACAACGGAACAACCGGAACCCGCACCTCCAACGCGCCAGCCATTGACCGCGCCAACAGCGAGATCACCGGGTCGCGCCGCAACGCCATCACCCGCGCTGTCGAGAAAGTTTCGCCGGCAGTGGTGGGGATCAACGTGACCGAAGTCCGCGAAATGCGCTACCGCAGTTTGATGGATCAATTCTTCGAAGAAGATCCATATTTCCAACGCTACATGGCCCCGCGCCGCCGGACTTTTAAGCAAGAACTCCATGGGCTTGGCTCGGGGTTCATCATCTCGGCAGATGGCTACGTCGTCACCAACGACCACGTTGCCGGGCGCGCAAGCAAAGTGATTGTCACCATGACCGATGGGAAGCAATTCGATGCCAAAGTAATCGGCAGCGACCCCACCACCGATGTTGCCTTGCTGAAAATAGAGGGCAAAAATCTTCCGTACATCGAGATCGGGAACTCCGACGATGTAGTGGTGGGTGAGTGGGCAATCGCGCTTGGCAATCCGTTCGGATTGTTCGACATCAACTCCAAACCAACCGTCACCGTTGGCGTTGTCAGCAACACCGATGTGAACTTGCAGCCGCAAGATGGGCGCGTGTACCGTGGGATGATCCAAACCGATGCGGCAATCTCCAGCGGCAACTCGGGCGGGGCACTGGTGAACGCGCTTGGGGAGCTGATTGGAATGAACACCATCATCTACTCCACAGCCCAAAGTGGTATGGGTGCCGGGTCCATCGGCATCGGGTTTGCTGTGCCATCCAACCGGCTGAAGACAATCGTTGCGCAGCTGAAAAAAGGGGACGGGATTGACCGCAATTTCTGGACCGGAATGAACATCCAGCAGATTGACGACCGCATCGCCCGCTACCTTCAGTTGCAAGAAAAAGAGGGGGTGGTGGTGGTGGAGATTATCGCAAGCTCGCCAGCCGCACAAGCCGGGCTGGAGCCGGGCGATGTGATTAAAGAAATCAAGGGGGAGACAATCAAAAACGAGGATGATGCAGTTGCGCTGATCTCCGATTCGCAAGTTGGCGACACCATCAAGATGAAAGTGCTGCGCAACGGCACAACCACCGAGAAAACCATGAAGCTGGCTCCAGCCCCAACACGATGAACACAACCCTTCCTTCAAACCAGCAGAACCCAGCAACTGCCACGCCCGCCGATCTGCCAAACCAAAGCGCATCGCTTGTCACGTTGCGTGCCGAACATTTGGTGAAAAGCTACAAGAAACGCCAAGTGGTCCGCGATGTCTCGCTAACGGTGCGCCAGGGGGAAGTTGTGGGGTTGCTGGGGCCGAACGGAGCCGGAAAAACCACCACGTTCTACATGATTGTTGGGATGGTTCGCCCCACCGAGGGGCGGGTCTATCTGGACGATACCCGCATTGATAACATCGCCATGTACCGCAGGGCGCGCCGGGGGATTGGATACCTTCCCCAAGAAGCATCGGTCTTCAGGAAGATGACCGTGGAGGGGAACCTGCTTGCGGTGTTGGAGCTTATCGGCTACCCCCGTGCGCAACGCCGCGCCCGTGTTGATGAGCTGTTGGAAGAGTTCTCCATCACCCACATCCGCAAGCAAATGGGCTACATGCTAAGCGGTGGCGAACGCCGCCGAACCGAGATAGCCCGCACCATTGCCACCAACCCAAAATTCATCCTGCTTGATGAGCCGTTTGCCGGGATTGATCCGTTGGCGGTGGAGGAGATCATGCAGATCATCAAACGCTTGCGCCAGCGGGGAATTGGGGTGCTAATTACCGACCACAACGTCCACGAAACACTCACCATCACCGACCGCTCCTACATCCTGATTGATGGTGGAATCTTCCGCAGCGGAGCCGCCCACGAAATCGCAAGCGACCCCGAGGTGCGCCGCCGTTACCTGGGCGAATCCTTTAAGTTAGAACGATATGAGCATGACACTGCGCCGGAAACAACCGAAGCCCAATAAACTCACCCGAACGACGGCGTTGCTGGTTGCCGTGCTGCTGCAATCCATGCCAACCCTTGCCCAAACCTTCTGGAGCGGCGCAACCACCGATGGCGGAACGCTAACCTGGTCCGCCGCCGACCTAACGATCACCCGCAACAACACCACACTCCATTCCGAGCGCGACAATGCGCTGCGGCAGTGGAAGGAAGAGTTCAAGGAGTTTGCCAGTGCCAGCAACGATAGTCCCCCAGACTCCATCTGGTGCCAGTACGAACGTGGTGTGGCCGCGCTCTCGTTTGTGGGAAGCTACCTTTCGCTGCGGCGGAACAACTTCGCCACCTGCATCTACCTTGCCCACCCGATGATGCAAACGGATTACGTGACGATCAACACCGCCCGCCCCGGCCAGCCGGTCAGCCTGACGGATCTATTCCCCGAAACCCAGCTGCTGAAAGCGTTGCTTGCCGACAAATTGGTGAAAGGCGCATTGGCCGAGCGGGGCATCCGCAGGAAACCGCAAAAACTCTCGCAGTTGATGGCCGGCTTGGCGGAGTGGAACGGGAAGTGTGAGTATTATTTCCCCGACGATGTTCTCTCCCGTTTTGCATTCCATCACCTTGAAGGGAAGAAGGTTGCGGTGCGGATTGGGCTGCCCCACGGCTGCGAAGCCGCACGCGGAAACCTTACCGAGCTTGGGATACTGCTGCCGATCCCGTCGGCATTGCAGGGCGCGCTGGGGCTGGCAAGCACTGGCAAGGAAGGGTTCCTGATGAAGAACAAACCGAAGGGGAACCTAACGACAACAATCTCTGTCCACCACGCGCTGACCGATCGGTAGCGGCGCAACAACCGAAGCAACCAACAACCAACAAAGAGCACATCATGGCATGGAGTACCGTCATCATCACCATCAGCGACCGTTCTGCCGCTGGCGAACGCGCCGACCTTTCGGGGCCGGAAGCTGCGGCATTATTGGACGAAGAATTGTTCGACCTTCAGCGGATTGACATCATTCCCGACGAAATGGAGAAGGTGATTCGGGCATTGGAAGGATGCGTTCGCGAAAACATTGCGTTGGTGCTGACCACCGGCGGAACCGGCTTCGCCCCGCGCGACATCACCCCCGAAGCAACCCTGATGGTGATTGACCGCCGCACCGATGGGCTGACTGCCGCAATGCGGGCGGCCTCGCTGCAGAAGACCCCGTTTGCTGCCCTCTCGCGTGCGGTCTGCGGCATTGCCCGCCGCACCCTGATCGTGAACCTTCCCGGCTCGCCAAAAGCTGCCACCGAATGCCTTTCAGCGATTTTGCCAGTCCTTCCCCACGGCCTAAAACTCCTCCATGATATGAAAGTTGGGGATCAAGAACATGCGTGGGGGGAGGAGATGAAGTAGGGGGGAGTTCGTTGTCATTGGTCAGTTGCAAGGGGGAGATTGGTTCCCTGGGATCGCCGAGCGTCTGCTCGGCCAGCGAAGGGCCACTGTTTCTGGGAGAATGGGTTCAAGCACCTTGTCAATGGTCAGTAGTGAAAAGGCCATTCGACATTCTCCATTCTCTTTGATTCGTCACTTCTCGGCATTCCAACATTCAACATTCCAACATGCTTCTTCTTCACGGTGCGCTTGGCGCGGCTTCGCAATTTGACCCGCTGCTTCCGTTGTTGGCGGATACCTTCCAACTCCATACGCTGAACTTTCAGGGGCATGGCGGCCAGCCGTTCCCGGAGCGTCCCTTCAGCATCCACCATTGCGCATTGGAGGTGCTGCAGTGGATGCAGGAGCAAGCGATAGAGCAGGCCGACATCTTCGGCTACAGCATGGGTGGTTACGTGGGGCTGTATCTTGCCCGCCACTATCCGGCGCACGTTGGGCGATTGTTCACGCTGGGCACCAAGTTCGATTGGAACCCCGATGGAGCCGCCCGCGATGCCGCGATGTTGGATCCAGAAAAGATGCAGCAGAAAGTCCCACAGTTCTACCAAGCCATGCAGCAACGCCACAGCCCGCACAACCTGGACGAGCTTCTGCGCCGCACCAGCGCGATGATGACCGCGCTTGGGGCCAAGCCCGCGGTGACGTTGCCCGACTTGGCCACTATCCAAACCCCCGTGCGCGTTGGCGTTGGCGACCGCGACCAGATGGTTGGTATCGAGGAGGCGGTGGCGATGTACCGGCAGCTTCCGAACGGCCAGCTAACGATCCTTCCCGCAACGCAGCATCCAATCGAGAAGGTCCCATTGCCGCGTCTGGCAGCCGAGATTCGGGAGTTCTTCTGTTAGATAGTGGCGGGGTTGAAATGCCGAATGTAGAAATGTCGAATGCTGAATGTCGAATAAAAAATGCAGCTTCCGATTCTGCCTTTGGCCGAATGGAGCATCCGCTCATGCTGAACTTAGTCGAAGTATGAGCGGAGCAACGGAAGGGGCAGCGTGTTCCCTCACCCCTAGCCCCTCTCCCGATTCGCCGCAGTGAGCAATGCTACACTCCGGCGGGAGAGGGGGACAGGAAAAATGTCGAATGGGGAATGAGGGATGTCGAATAAAAAAATGCAGCTTCCAATTCTGCCTTCCGCCGAGGTTTTTTTGGGGGGGAAGTTCTGCAAGAGAGATAACGCGAAGGTGCGGCGAACTGCCTTTCGCTGAGGTTTTTTTGGGGGGGAAGTTCTGCAAGAGAGATAACGCGAAGGTGCAGCGAACTGCCTTTGGCCGAGGTTTTTTTGGGGGGGAAGTTCTGCAAGAGAGATAACGCGAAGGTGCAGCGAACTGTCTTCCCCCCACGCTTGGGGGGAACGATCGGCTGCTTGCAGCCGATCAGGGGGGGCATACAGCCCGTGTTCATCAGAGGCACAAACCAACACAAAGAACAGCAATGCCGCTTCATATTTACAACACACTAACCCGAACCAAAGAAGCATTCCAGCCGATTGACCCCAGCCTTGTTCGGATGTACCGTTGCGGCCCAACGGTGTATAAACACATGCACATTGGGCACGCCAAAAGCTACGTCAGCACCGATATGATCCGCCGCTACCTGATGCACACCTTCGGCCCGGATCACGTGATGTTTGTGATGAACATCACCGACGTTGGCCACCTTGCCGACGACTCCGACGACGGCGAGGACAAGATGGAGGCCCAGGCCCGGCGCGAAAATCGCTCGCCGTTCGAGATCGCACTCTACTACGAACAAAGCTGGTTTGATGACCTGGATCGGCTTGGTGTGATGCGCCCCGACCGCGTGCCGCATGCCACCGATTTCATCCGCCAGCAGATTGAGATGACCGAGCAACTGATCGAAAAAGGGTTGGCGTATGAAGTCAACGGCTCGGTCTATTTCGATGTTCACGCCTACGAGGGACGGGGCCTTCCCGATGGCTTTGTCCCCTACGGCGGGCTTTCCAACCGGAAGTTGGAGGAACAGCAGCATGGCGGGCGAATCGCAGTGTTCGAGGAGAAGCGGAACCCGCAAGATTTCGCGCTTTGGAAGGCTGCCGAGCCGGAACACTCCATGCAGTGGTTCTCTCCGTGGGGATGGGGCTATCCGGGGTGGCATCTGGAGTGCTCGGTGATGGCGCAGTACTATTTGGGCGAGACGTTCGACATCCACGCTGGCGGGCTGGACAATATGTTCCCGCATCACGAGTGCGAGATTGCGCAAAGCCAAGCGGCCAACGGGAAGCCGTTTGTCAACTGGTGGATGCACGTCAATTTGATCCGTATCGGCGGCGACAAAATGGGCGCATCGGCGGGGAACGCCATGACGCTGAAGCAGATGCTTGCGCAGCACGACCCGATGGCGATTCGCTATCTGATCCTGCAAAGCCATTACCGCTCGCCGCAGGATTTCGACATCGAATCGTTGGTTGCTGCCGAAGCCGGGCTTGAGCGGTTCCGCCGCGCTGCCGAGCGGTTGCGCCAAGCCGTGGGGGACGATCCCGGCGGCGCACCAAGCGGGGAATCAATGCCGGGGTTTTTCGGTGAGTTCATGGCCGCGATGGATGATGATTTCAACACCACCATTGCCCTGGGCGCGCTCTCGGCTGGCATCACCGAGCTGAATGGACTGATGGCCGCCGGGAACCTCGACCGCGCCACGTTGCTGCGGTACTATCACGCCCTGCGGATTGCCTTCGATGACATTCTCGGGTTCGATCTCTTCTCACGGCCAATCGCGACCACGCAGAATAACGCGCTGACGGGTGAGTTGATGGAGTTGTTCATCCAGCTGCGCCGCGATGCCCGCGACCGCAAAGATTGGGCCGCCAGCGACCTGATCCGCGACCGACTGAAAGAACGCGGAGTGGTGCTGGAAGACACCAAAGAAGGAACCCGTTGGACGATTGCGGAGTAGGGGGATCACCGAGATGCCAATCACCAAAAACTATACCATTATGAACGCCATACTGTCGGCATTGCTTGGGCTTGTTGTTGGAGTAGTTGGATGCAAGGAAGAAAAGCTGGGAGGGGATACGCCTGCAAAACAACCCGAGCCAACTCCGGCTCCCACCGCCACCATTGCAACCGAGCAGTGGCATCGCTACTGGAGCCAGGGGAAGGCCGAACTTAGCCGCTACCAACTGACCCAAGCCCGCTACGGCCAGCTTCACAGCGGCGATGCGGTGCTGGTGTTTGTCACCGAGGACTTCCTGACCGAGCCACAGGTGAAGCTGGAGTCCGATCCCGCTGGCCGCCCGGTGGCATCGGTGCTGAAGCTCAACTTCACCAAGAAGTTCACCACCGGGATCTATCCCTACTCGTTGATGGCCTCGGTCTTCACGCCGGTGGAGGTGTTCGCGCAGCCGCGCACGCTGAAAGTCAGCACCACCGTGCAGGAGTGGTGCGGCCATGTCTTCATGCAATTGAACCTGAAAGGGAAATCGTACAACGTGGAGGAACGCTCCTACTTCGAGCGCGAGGGGGACAAGAACTTTGCGTTGGATACAGCCATGCTGGAAGATGAACTCTGGACCCGCATCCGCCTTGCCCCGCAGACGCTTCCGCTGGGTGCGGTGAAGATAATCCCCGGGACGTTGGCTTCGCGGCTTCGGCACAAGCCGTTGGCGGTGGTGGATGCGAAAGCTGAGCTACACGATCTGAGCGATTCGGCTGGGGCAAAACTTCGCCGCTACACTATCACCTACGGGGCCGGCGAGCGTGTGCTATCGATTGATTTCCGAAGTGAGTTCCCACACCAAATCGTTGGCTGGACCGAGAGCTACAGCGATTTTGGGACACCGCTGACAACCACCGCACGCCTTACTCACACCATGATGACCGATTACTGGAGCCGCCACAACAACGCCGACACTGCGTTGCGGAAGGAATTGGGGTTGGGGCGGGAGTAAGAGTGTTCACGCAAAGACGCGAAGCAAGGGGCGCGAAGGGTGCGAAGATGGAAAGAAGAAGTTGAAGAGAGAGGTCTGTTGCTTAGATGGTTGTTAGCAAATCTTCCACTTTCAATGGGCCGCCCCAGGTCTGGAAGCCTTCTCCGTAGCGGGCTCCAATTTGGAAGCCCAGGCGGCGCATTCGTGCAATGGAGTATTCCATGAAATCGTTGCCGGAAATGAACGTTTGTGGCCCCATTGCTGGGTCTTCTACGGTTCTGCCGGGAACAGAGAATTGCGAGCCGTATGCTGCCAGCCCATCCAGCTTCCGTTCAAAAAAATCGCTGATATCCACCACAAAGTCCGGCGTGTCTTCCCATGAATGGGAGTACATAAACATTCGTGCGGGGCGGTGCGGGGATTGCGCTTGGCTGTTGTGAGTGCTGGCAACCGCACGCAACCCTGCATCGAAGTATGCACGGCAAACCAACTGGTGAGCGGCTTCGTGGTCGGGGTGGCGGTCGCGTTCGGACGGGAACAGTATCACTTGCGGCTTGAACGCACGAATCACCTGAACCACTTTCAGCACATTCTCCGGCGAAAGCTGAATATCACCATCCGGTATCTCTACATTCACACGATAACCCTCCGGAATGCCAAGAATGTTGTTGGCTGCGGCGGTCTCCTGCTGGCGTAATTGGCGCGACCCCCGCGACCCCCGCTCGCCAGCGGTCAAGTCGCAGATGGCGACGCGGTGGCCTTGCGCAATTGCTTTCATCACCGTGCCAGCAATGTGAAGTTCAACATCATCAGGATGCGCAGCGATTGCAAGAATATCAACAGCGGCGGGTTCTTGTTCTGCCATGATCATATGGTCGGTTGTTTCCGGAATGTGGGTTAACTGGAACGGTGAAAAAAATGCTGCTCCCGAAACCGAGAGCAGCATTCACACCCATCACAACAAAAAGGAGGAGTTTAGAGCCAAGCATCGTGAGAACCCTTGCGGGTTGTGGTGTCACTCTGCTTGGTTTTCACCACTCAACCTCTATGACGCGCTATTCCACTGGTTTCGTGTACCGCCAACGCTCCGTCCATAGTGTCAGGATGCAACAGTACGTTCCGGCCTGGTTCGGGCCGATTACTTCAGATACACCACTGTGCGTGATTCAGCGGGCTGGCCGTTGGCATACATCACCAAACGGTAGGTTCCCGCAGCAATGCCAAGCGGTTGCAGCCGGAGTGTGTGGTCGCCAGGCTCATACATCGCCGCATCGGTCTCCATCACCGCCCGCCCTTGCAAGTCCACCAAGCCGAACCGAACGGAAGCTGAGGCCCCGATGGTAAAGGTGACATCCGTTGCCGAGGTGAAGGGATTCGGGCGATTTTCCGAAAGCCGCAACCCGGCAACTGCCACGTTGATTGGTGCATCGGTTGGCGTGTCTGGTCCCGGAATGTTCGGCTTGTAGTCGCACGTGGTCAGCTTGTAGATGCTCCCTTGATAATCCGACACCCAGATGTTGGAATCCGCAGGGTCCAGCTCAATCCCGCGTGCGTTGATAAAGCCAGAGGCCGCGCCGGCCGTGAGCTCAATCGGGCAGAACTGCTGCGTGTCGTCATCAAAACTGAAGCGGGTTGCCGATGCGTTATTCAGAACATCCCCTGTGAAGTCGGTGACAACCTGCCATACCGATAGCCCATCGGCCCCGGCACAGGCACCCCGTGGGCCGTAGCGCACTTGCTTGGTGCGGTTGTATTTCAGCAGTGGTTCCAATGGATTATCAAGCGAGACGATTCGGACTTCCTGCGCCCCATTACGGTCGCTCATGTACAAATATGGCTGGTTGGGATTGCGCGCGCCAAGCCAGGCCAGCCCGATTGGATACTTGAACGGCGAGGTCCATTGGTTCACCCGCTCCCCCTGCTTGTTGATTTCGTACAGAAACCCTCCCGGGTCCTCGGTCCCGGTTGAACGGAGCCGATGTACAAAAAATGTTTGCCGTTCTGGGACGTAGGTGATGTCGGTAAACAAGCTATCGGCACCAGCGATTTGGATGGTGACTTCAGCAACCGAAATCAATGTTTTTGGATCAATCTTCAGCAGCTTGTTGCCGCTGAAATTGGTTGCCCACAGGAACTCACCATCGTAGCAGATTCCGTAAGGAACGCCCGGCGCGCCGGTGGCGTTCAGCACCGTCCCAACTTGGTAGCGTTCAATCGTGAAGCTGTTGCTAACAACGCTTTGCGACGGCTCCTGAATGGAGGTGACTCTGATCCGAGCCTCAATGATGGAGGTATCGAACACCACCCACCGCATGACTTCGCCAGCAAGGTTGTTTTTCAGCCGTTTCCACGTGCGGCCATTATCCAGCGAGTAATCCAGATGCACAGGGCCAGTGAACCCGCGCCACGAAAGTATCTGGCTTGTGCTTCCCCGCCACACTTCCCCACCAACGGGTGAGGTGATAGAGGGGGGGATTGTGGGAACCTCTAAATCAACCTCCCACATACTTCTTCCGTGGGTGGCGGCGCGAACCACACGCTTGGCTTTATGAACTTCAATATCCCGGATTTCGGTGCGGGGGAAACCGTTGTTGTAGGATCCCCAGCTGTTGCCGGCGTCGGTGCTGATAAACATCCCGACATCGCTTCCGGCGTAGATGATGTTATCGTCATCCAGATGAACTGCCAGCGCGTTGATCGGAATATCGGGAAGCCCGTTGCTTGCGTCGCTCCAAGTTTGGCCAAAATCGGTGGTGCGGTAAACGTGCGAAGAATAAAACCCGCTGTAGCAGATGTAGGCGGTTCCGGCCTGCTTCAGCGATGGAGCAAAATCGGTGACGGCGCGGTTGGGAAGCCCGTGGCCGTTGGAGACATCGCTCCACTGCTCTCCGGCATCTCTGGAAACCATCACCGTCCCTTGCGTGCTTCCGGCATACACCACCTCACTCTGCACAGGGCTGACAGCAATCGCCGAAACAACTCCATCAAAGAAGGGGCTAACCCGCTCCCACGTCATGGAAGAATTTCCAGCAGTGATTGTGCGGTACACCGACCGCCGTCCGGCGAACATCACTTCTGGCCGGGAAGGATCCATCACCAGCGGTGCGGCCCAGCCGGCTTCTTCGTCGGTATCAATCCCCCGCATCACGGTGGAGCGGTTTCCGTTGCGGAACAGGGTGATATTCTCGCCGTTTGGATTCTCAGCATAGTAGATGTTGGAGTTTGTGTGGTCAACCACCACAAAGAACCCATCACCCCCCATGATATTCCCATACACTGCCGAGCTACTGGTGACGGTTCCGTTATCCTGGGTTCCGCCGTAGTTCAAGCTGTCTTTGTTCTGGTCAACCGCCATTGCGTAGAACTGAGTGATTGCCAGCCCTCGTGATTTTTTGTCGTACGATTGGCCTGCATTTTCGCTGCGGTACATCCCGCCATCGTTTCCGCTGTAAAAAGTGTTTGGGTTTGCGGGGTCGAACATCATCGCGTGGTGGTCAACGTGAACCTCGTTCCCAACTTGGGACCAAGTGTTGCCACCGTTGTCAGTCCTGACCATGTACACACCGCCAGCCAGCACAATGTTTGGGTTGGTGGGGTGGACAGCGATCACGTTGTTGTAATACCCCTGGCTTTGGGCAACGTTCGCCAAAAAATCAATGCCGTTGCGGTCGCTATCGAAGGAGTTTGTCCAGCTTTGGCCGCCGTTCGTGGATTTGTAGATGCGGGAGTAATGGAGCGTGGTTCCGGGGTACTCATACGCCAATGCGTAGGCGATATTCCCATCGCTGCGGGCAAACTCCACCGAGATACGGCTGACCGTCAGGTTTGCGTTGCCAATCCCTGGAACCTTTGTGCCGATGCTTTTCCCGCCATCAGTGGTGCGGTACAGGCCGTTGCTGAAGGTGCCAATCAGCAAGGTGTTCGGGTTGCTGGGGTGCATCGAAAGGTCGGCAATGGCAATGTTCGATGAGCGGGTCCAAGTGTTGCCACCATCTTCAGTCCAGTACAATCCCGCGTTGTTCCGAACGCCGCTGGCGATGATGTTGTTGGTGTTGGTTGGGTTAATCACAATGTCAGTGATGGACCCCACGTTGGTTAGCCCCAGCGTCGCCCAAGTCTCGCCGCCGTCGGTGCTTTTCAGTATTCCCGCGCCGTTGTAGGTGTCGCCGTTCGCGCTCACCGGTTCGCCAGTTCCGGCATAGACAACATCAGGGTTTTTGGGGTCAACAGCGATTGCCCCCATCGAAAGTGAGTTTTCGGTATCCATCACTGGCCGCCACGTGTCGCCGCGGTTGACGGATTTCCAGACCCCACCGTTTGCCGCGCCGCACCACAAGGTTTTCCCGTCGGTGGGGTGCACTGCAATGCTGTGGATGCGGCCGCCAAGATCATACGGGCCAAGCTGCCGCCATTGCTTCAATGCCTGGAATGGGCTGCGGTGCTGCCGCATCTTCTCGGTCATCTGAAGAATGGCATCCTGGCGCGCCCCTTTGGGGATTGTTCCAAAAGGGTAGGAGCGGAGATTGAAGTAGAACTCCATCCGCTTCATCGGGTTCTCCTCTTCCCGCTCCATCTCGATCTGTTGCGAGCGGAGCCACGGGGAAACAAGGATCAATAGCAATCCCCCCACCATCAGCCGAAGGTGCAGACGGTTCGATGCTGAGTTGTTCATACGATTGTTGCTCATGTATATGCTGGCAATGTGAGTTCAGACAATGTGAGTTCAGACAATGTGAGTTCAGACAATGTGAGTTCAGACAATGTGAGTTCAGGCAATGTGAGTTCGATTGCAGTAATAACCAACCAACAGGCGCGGCTGTTACACTGGATAGCTCTGCTGTCAGAAAAAAAAGTGAGCCACCACACTCCACGAACTTGGTGGCAACATGGGATTGTGGAAAGGAAGGGAGGGAAAAGAAGAAGAATCGCTGCGAACGAACGTGGCAAGAATACGGAAAGTTGACCGCGCCGAACAAGTCATCACCACCAACAGAACCGTTTCAACTGATAGCCGCTACTCCCGACGGTTCACCCCTTGCGGCTGAAGTTCGCCAGCCGGGTCAAAATTTGGTCGTGCGCTTTGTTCACCATTGCTGTTGGGACGGTGTAGTTGTTGGCGGCAATGCTGAACGCCAGCCACTCGCCATCGCGGGTGCGCACGTAGCCGCTAATCGCCCTGACCCCCCCCATGTATCCTGTTTTTCCGAACACATTCCCTTCGGCAGCGGTGCCGATCATCCGTGTGGCAAGGGTTCCGTCGTGGCCGGCAACCGAGAGCGTGGAAAGAACGTCGCGGAAGAGCGTCGGCTTGGAATAGGCCCAGCGAAGCAGCATGGTCATGTCGGCAGTGGAAATGGCTGTTTGCCGCGACAACCCTGATCCATCGGCCATCCGAAGCCGTTCAACATCAATCCCCGCCTTGCTTAGTTGCCGCTTCACCGCTTCCACCCCGGCCGATGTTGTGCCAACACCAACGGTCTGCTTCCCAAGCATCTTCAACATCATCTCTGCAGAAAGATTCAGGCTCTGCTTGTTGGTGGCCGCTGCAATCTGGCGCAGTTCGGGGGAAAGATAGAGTGCAACCCGGCGCGTCGTCCGCTGTGGGTCGTGTATTGGGGCGTGGTCGGAATTAAATGCCCCGCCACGAACCTCAATCCCGCTCCGCTCCAGTTCCTCGCGGAGTAGCGTTGCAAAAAAGAGCGGTGGTTGCTCGATGCTGATATGCTCGGTGTATGGTTCGGCACCGGCAGCGATATTCCCCGCCACCACAATCACCGAGCTTCCGCGGTCGCGGTGGATATCCAGAGTTGCAACGGAATCGGAGCGGGTGGTTTGCGCCGTCACCCGAAGCGTGACGTAGGCGGTGGAAGGGGAAAGATCAATCTGCACAGGCTTCCCAGCGGTTTTCCCCGGGGTGATGGTGACGGCAATGCTGTTCTCGTAGATTGCCGCGCCGCTGATGGGCGCGTTGAACCCAAACGT
Organism: Armatimonadota bacterium; assembly: GCA_020850315.1. Lineage (GTDB taxonomy): Bacteria > Bacteroidota > Ignavibacteria > OLB7 > OLB7 > OLB7. Next base: position 38,629 of record JADZEY010000138.1, read on the forward strand.
TTCATCATCCCAAGCCCAGCCTGGGGCATAGGGGATGGTGTCGAACAAGGAAGCATCCACCAACACGTGGCGCACCGAGCGGATACCGAGCGAATCAAGCGCACGCGCCCACGCTTGCAGAACTTCTTGCGGGTTAATCCCAAAGCTGGGGGAGAGGGAAGGATCGCCGCTGCAACGGATCACCAGGTCCCCCTGAAGCACGCCGTTCGTCACCTCGCCGGTGGCAATCACCTCGGTTGCAAAACGGAAACTGCTTCCCAGTTTATTCAGGGCGGTGATGGTGGTCAGCAACTTGATATTGCTGGCCATTTGGCGGTTGCGGCGGTCTTGATAGCGGTAGATAGGGGTGTCATGTTGGCAGCTAACAACGGAAACGCCCCACGTTGCATCGCTGAAATTGCGGTCGGTGATGATTGCATCAATATCCCGCGCCAGCCGTGCGATTGCCGCCCGTGGTTCTGTGCGGTTGCTTCCCGGTGCGGGAAGGTGCTGCGCTTGCGTGGGTGAAATTTGCACAGCAATGGCAATCAGCATCGCCCCAATGTGGCAAGCCGAAAATTTGGTGCTATGCTTGGCGGCGGGCTTCATGGCTGTTGCTTGCGGATTATTCGGGGCGGTTCAGCTGGTGATATTCGCGGTGATAGTAGAGCAGTGGCCATGCGGGATCGGGATGGGAAACCGTGCCAACAACTTTTCCGAACATCACCACATGGGTTCCAACTTGGATGGTTCTGTCCAGCACACACTCGAACTGTGCAAGCGTTTGGTTCAGGATCGGAATCCCATTAACCCCTTCGGCAACCGGAAGGTTCCCAAATTTTTCATCGGCATCAATCGGCGCGCTGAATCGCTGCGAAAGCTCTTCCTGGTCTTCGGCAAGAATATGCACCGCAAACGCTTGCGCTTCCTGGATCATATTCGCCAACTGGCTTGCGCGGTTGATCGAAACCATCACCGTTGGCGGATCCAACGTCACCGACGCAAACGCCGAAACAGTGATGCCGTAGCGAATGTCCTCATGCTGAGTCGTGACAATCGTGACACCGCTGGCAAACTGGCGCAGTGCCTGGCGAAGTTCGTCGGGTGAAACGGGAGGTAGGTCCTTCCAGCGGTCGTAATCGGATCGGAACATGGATCGAAAATAACCATTGAACCGTCACGGTGTTGTGGTTCGGCGGCTGATGCTTTACTTTGTTGCCAACTGATCCGCGTAAACCCTTCAACGTCAACATGAAACGATTCTTCCTTCTTCCACTGCTGCTGATCGCCTGCGTTGTTACCGCACAAGCACAACCCGAATCTTCTGGCGAACGCCCCGACCATGGCCGCCGTGCCCGCCCCGCGCTGGATGAATCCTACGAACGAGGGGAACGCCATGAAAGGGAGGGAGAGGCCGAGGAGAAAGGGAGCGAACGCCCGTATCTGCTTCGGTCGCCAATCAACCGCCAGTCGGGTTTTTTTCTGAACCGCAGCACCATTGCTGGCGAACCTGCGCTGAATCCCCCCGCCCAAAATGAAAGCTCGATTGCCATTAGCCCACTGAACCCTAACCTGCTGATATCCTCGGCGGTTGACACGCGCGGCTCTATCGTGTACGTTTCCACCGACGGAGGGAACAGCTGGAAGAACACCGATTTGGGGAAGATCAACGGCAACTGGCAGACCGGAAACGACCCCTCGGTGGGGTTCGACCACTTGGGGAATGGCTACGTGATGTTCGGTGCCTTCCCGCGTGGCAACAACACTGGTGAGTCAGGGGTCTATCTCTGCAAAACAACTGATGGGGGCGCGTCCTGGTCGGCAGCCTACACGGTGATTGAGCACAAGGGGACGATGACCGATGATTCGGCGTTCGAGGATAAGTACTACATCGAGGCCGATAACTCCCCAAGCTCACCCTATCGTGGGTATCTGTACACCCCTTGGAAGCGGGTGATTGACCGCGACAGCTCCACCCAAATTGTGGTCTCCCGTTCAAGCGATGGCGGGCTAACCTGGAACACACCCGTGCGCGTAAGCCCCCGGAAATCGGGGAATAGCCTAGACACCACCTTCGGCCAAAGTTTCCCGATCACCACAACCGGCCCAACCGGCCAGCTGTATGTTGCTTGGAACGATGGCCCTGCACGCTCCATCGGGTTTGCGCGCTCCACCGATGCCGGCCTGACGTTCACCCAACCGACCTATCCCGTGGTCGGCTATCCCACCCACGGAACCGTCCGAACCGTTGGCAGTGGCGCAAACCAAAGCACCTACCACGTTCTGAAAGGGACCTTCCGTGCTGAAACCTACCCCACCATGGCAGCCGACAACTCTAACTCACCCCGCAAAGGTTGGCTCTATCTGGCCTACTGTGCGGGGCTAACTCCCGATCTCTATTTCCTCCGTTCCAGCGATGGCGGCCAAACATGGACCCAGCCACGGGTGATTACCAGCACCGCCGCCAACGACCAATGGTGGCCCTGGATGAGCGTGGACGAAACCACTGGGGACATTGCAATCATGTACAGCGACAGCCGCAACGACCCGGCGAACATCGCCATTGACACCTACATCAGCTACAGCTCCGACGGCGGCGAAACGTGGATTGACCGCCGCGCCACCGATGCCACCAGCGACTTCCGGAAGAACCCGTTCATTGACCAAGTGTTCGCAGGGGATTACAGCGGCTGCGCCTTCCACGGTGGCCGTATTTATCCTTCCCACTTGGACACCCGCAACAATGATAACAACGACGTTTACACCGCTATCATCAACATTCGCCAACCATATCCCGTGGAAAATTTTGTGGCGCAGGGGCGGTTTGAAGATTTAACGGAGGTGAGCTTGTCGTGGAAAAATCCAGCAATGGAGAGCATTTTTGGGAAGCCATTCACCAGCTACACGCTGGAGCTTTCGCGCGATGGAGTTCCGCACCGCACGTTGCCTGCCGGAACCACCACCTTCACCGAAAACGGCTTGACGATTGGGCAGGAATACCGCTACGACGTTCGTGTTGCAGCCGGCCCCGACACCAGTATTCTGCGCGAGGTGACGTTCAAGCCGGGGGATGCAAAGCTGCCGCTGGCTCCAACGATTCTTGCAATCACCCAGATTGGCCCACAGGTGGAATTACGGTTGAAGCTCCCCGCACTCCGTGCGGATTCCATCACCCCGCTGAACAACTTGAAAGGGTGGACTCTGTTCCGCGACGGCGAAAAAGTGGCGGAAGGAGCTGGCGATACCGGGGCGGTTGTGATGGTGAACGATGCCCCGGCAAAGCGTGGCTACTACGTCTATCGCGCCAGTATCCAGGATGCCACCACCCCCGGCAACCAAAGCGCGCTCAGTGATTCGGTGATCGCCTTCGGTGGGCCGGTTAGCAACTACACCGAGGGGTTCGACACCGACCCGCTGAAGATGCTGACCACAGGAACCTGGGGCCTAACCGACGACGAATCGCAAACCCCACCAAACTCCCTCACCGATTCCCCCATTGGCCGCTACAAGTCCCGGGTCAACGCTGCCACCCAAGTGTGGCCGGTGCTGGCCAAATCCACCACAGAATTCCGGTTCGACCATATCGCCATTATTGACAAAAGCGACACAGGGTATGTGGAGATCAGCCACGACACCGCGCAAACATGGCAACCGCTTGGGCAGTGGAACTCGCAATCCTACGACGACTGGAAGGACACCGGCACTGCTCACGGCAAGTGGCACTCCGAGCGGTTCGGGGGCCTTGCTTCGGCGGGCCAGGGGCGGTTGGTGTTTGTGCGGTTCAGGCTATCCACCGGAACGTTGGGCCAAGCCGAAGGGTGGTTCATTGACAACGTGATGTTCACCGAAGGGACTGTGGGAAGCGACCTTGAGCGGAGTCCGCAACGCGCAACCATCAGGCCAAACATCATTGCAACCAATGCACTGCTTGAATTTCATGTGCCACATGAACGTGAGGTTGAAGTGCGGTTGATGGACCCGGTTGGCCGTGTTGTGAGCAAACAACATCTTGGAGTGCTTGCTGCTGGCGCGCAAAGCGTGGCGTTGGATTGCAGAGCGTTAAGCAACGGCAGCTATTTCTACGAGCTTCAAGTTGGGGAAACGGTAGTTCGGGGGCGGTTCGTGGTGCATCGGTAGAGGGATTCCAGCAGCTTCTCACCACAGCGCATTGCCTCACTCCTGGTCCGACCTTTGACGCGTTGGTTGCCAGATATTCCCGAATAGGGGTCGCGTTGCTGCGCCACATCGGACACCGCCTGTCCGATGTGGCCACAGTGGGTAGGGTAACTTGCGCCAAGCAACACGGGGCCATGCCTTTTGGCCGCTGGTCGGAAAAAGCGGATGGATGCAGCTGCAGCGGCTAACCGTGGCCTCGCTCGATCAAGAAGAAGACCACATCTTGCGTGCCATTCTCTGCGACGACGGCACGCAGCTGCACCCCGATTGCTGCGATAAACTGTTCCTTGTGGAAGGGGCAGTAATTCAAGGGGCGGCAGTGGCGGAAACACCCGAAGCCACGGCCCCGGCTGGCGGCGCAGCCCCGGTTGCGATTGCCCAGCAATTGCAAACACTGTTGGCCGCCCAGCAACAACAAGTGCTGCAGGAGATTGAGCAACGCAACACCAAATTCTATGAAGATGAAAGCCAAAAACTTGAACGCTGGGCCGAAGACCGCAAACAAGGGCTTGAGATAGCACTTCGCGACCTTGACGTAAAAATCAAGGAGGCAAAAAACCAGAAACGGGGGGGAGGAACATTGGCCGAAAAATTAGAGGCAGAGCGGGCCGTGAAAACGTTGGAAGTAGAGCGCGCACGCCAACGCCGCGCAATTTTTGTAGCCCAGGACGAAATCGAAGAACAGCGCGACCAGTTTATTGACCAAATTGCCGCCCGACTGCAACAAACCACGCAATGCAACGGGCTGATGCTGGTGCGGTGGGGGGTGGTGTAGATGGCCGCACAACCCAAGCACGCAATGCTGTTTTTTCGTAACGACAACATTTCTCATGTATGACACTTGTGAATAAAATCGTATGTTCGTTCACCCAAAAGGTTAATCAAATTTGGAAGGTGATGTAGCGATGGATATTCGGTTTGCGAACCGTAAACTTGAACGAATATTGAATGAGCAAAAACGTCTGGCACAGGAATATGGAACCCGTGCGAAGCTGATTCGTCGGCGATTGGATGAGCTTCGTGCTGCCGATTCGTTGGCAGTGATGCGAACCGTACCAGGCGCAGCCTTCCACCTGTTAACCGGAGATAGAAAAGGCCAATATGCGGTAACGGTTAGGCATCCATTCAGGATGATCGTTATTCCGCTTCATGACCCGGTGCCGTTGCGCCCCGATGGAGGAATTGATGAAGCAAACGTGACGATTATCGAAATTCAAGAAATTGTTGACTACCATGGCTGACACTACAAACCATTATGCTCCCGATTGGGTTACTCCACCAGGGGATATATTGCTGGAAACCCTTGAACATTTGGGAATGAGCCAAGCCGAGCTTGCCGAACGCACCGGGCGCCCCAAAAAAACTATTAATGAAATCATCAAGGGCAAGGCCCTGCTGACTCCCGAAACAGCACAGCAATTAGAACTGGTGTTGGGCATTGCTGCTTCGTTCTGGAATAATGCCGAACGCAACTATCGCCAGTTCCTTGCCAAGCAAACCCAAGAACAATTCTTACAGCAACACAAATCTTGGATACAGGGCTTCCCCATAGCAGCCATGATGAAACATGGATGGATACCGCAATCAACTCACAAAATCCAGCAGCTACGCAGTCTCCTTCAATTCTTTGGCATTGCCTCACCCCAGCAGTGGCAATCGGTCTGGTGCGCCCCCAGGGTTGCCTACCGGAAAACCCGCGCTGTTGCCCAACAGCCCGGTGATGACCTCACCAAAGCCGACTCCGTCTGGCTTCGGAAAGGGGAGATAGACGCACGCGCGATCGAATGCTCACCCTACAACAACCAACAATTCAGGCAGGCATTGCACACCATCCGCACGTTAACCACGGAGCCGCTTGCCACCTGTTTCCCAAACATTCAACAGCTTTGCGCTGGTTCCGGGGTGGCGTTAGTGCTTGTGCCCGAGCTTCCCAACAGCCGCGCTTGTGGTGCCACCCACTGGCTAACTCCCAGCAAAGCTATCCTCCAGCTTAGCTTGCGCCATAAATCCGATGATCATTTCTGGTTTAGCTTCTTTCACGAAGCCGGCCATATCCTCCTTCATGGTAAATCTACGTTTATTGATTATGGGGAAGGCATCGCTACTCCTTCTGAACAAGAGCACCAAGCCAATACGTTTGCAGCGGATTTCTTGATACCCCAAGAAGCATTCCAGCGATTTATTGAAACAGCCAACTTCAACAGCCAACAGAGCATTGTGGAGTTTGCCCAGCAACTTGGGATTGCCCCAGGAATTGTGGTGGGACGATTGCAGCACCACGGCTATATCCCGTACAGAAATTGCAATGGCCTAAAACAAAAATTAGATTGGGCCGCGTTCCAATAACCAGAAAATCATGGCTTACACAGCCGATAGGTACATCCAAAAAAATAACGGCAACAACCTCCAGAAAACACCATGAGCAAAAAACCTGCGAAACCTACCACCCAGTGGCGGCTGGCTTGTATCCAGACGCTGGCCTTTCAAGTTGATAATCACCTCTTACGCAATGTAGATCTTGAATCGCTCAGATTCGATTTTAAAAGAGTAGTATCACTGATAGGTGATGGGGCTATCATCAGTGTGGAGATATTCGTTGCAGCAGCAGATAAGAATACTACCGATACCAATATCCTTGCCCTTCATATCCGTGTTGATTATATGTTGGATGTAGAAGAGACGGCGCGAATCAAACGAAAAATAGAGCCCCCCATTGTTAAAGCTGTCATGCAATGCTCCCACAACATTCTGCAAGGAGTTTGGTTTGCAAAAGTGGAGGGCACAGTATTGGAGGAATTTGTGCTCCCAATGATGCATGGTGAACCCGCACTTTAATCTTCCCCCCATGCCAACCCAACGCCTTGAACTTACCTGGATCGGCAAAGAACAACGCCACCGGCTGGAACCACGTATCCTGCTGGAAGAACCCGCACGTAGCTACCACGCACAACACCGCGTTGCCGATTCCGACCTGTTCGATAATCGCCTCATCTTTGGCGATAACCTCCTTGCCCTGAAAGCCCTGGAATCCGAGTTTACCGGCAAAATTAAATGCGTTGTTATTGACCCACCCTACAATACCGGCAGCGCGTTCACACACTACGACGACGGCATCGAACACTCACTCTGGCTTAGCTTGATGCGCGACCGCCTGGAACTTATCCACCGCCTCCTTGCTCCCGATGGCTCACTCTGGATTACCATTGACGACAACGAAGCCCACTACCTTAAAGTCCTCTGTGATGAAATCTTCGGAAGGAAAAATTTTGTGGCGAATGTGGTGTGGGAGAAAAGCGATAGCCCACGAATGGATGCTCAACTCTTTTCAACACGCCATGACCATCTTTTAGTATTTGCTAAAAATATTGATGTTTTTCAGATAAATAAATTTCACCCTACCGAAGATAATCTTCCTGAACATTATGATAGGGCTGATGAAAATGGGAGAGCTTATTATCTCAAGCCATTGCGAGCTATGGGAAAAGCTGATACAAAAAAAGATCGACCAAGTATGTTCTTTCCTATCACTGCTCCTGATGGAACTTTAACTTACCCAATGAAAGAAGAAAATATTGAAGGACGTTGGAGATGGGGTGAAGAGAAAATTCAAAAAGAAATAGATAGAATTGAATGGGTTTATGGTAGGCAAGGTTGGACACCCTATTATCGCATTTATGGGGATGCCAGAGCTTCACGTCCACCAGAGACAATTTGGCCACACGAAGAGGTAGGTAGTAATCGGACTTCCAAAAATGAGATAAAGGGATTATTTGTTGATGAGAGAGCATTTGATACGCCAAAACCAGAAGCATTAATCGAAAGAATTTTATTCCTTGCCACCAACCCCGGCGACCTTGTTCTTGACAGTTTTGCGGGGAGCGGGACCACTGGGGCGGTGGCGCACAAAATGGGGCGGCGGTGGATTATGGTGGAACTTGGGGAGCATTGCCACACGCATATTATTCCGCGCCTGCAAAAAGTGATTGATAACCAGGATAGCGGTGGTGTCACCAAAACGGTAGGATGGGGGGGCGGCGGGGGATTCCGCTACTACCGGTTGGCACCAAGCCTGCTGGAGCGGGACAAGTGGGGGAACTGGGTGGTGAGCAAGCAGTACAACGCCGCAATGCTTGCCGAGGCGATGTGCCGCCACGAGGGGTTTGCCTACGCCCCCAGCGAGACCGAGTACTGGGCGCAGGGGCGCAGCAGCGAGCGGGATGCTATCTACACCACAACCCAAACGCTAACGGCGGCGCAGCTTGCGGCCCTCAGCGAGGAAGTTGGCCCCGGCCGCACGTTGTTGGTCTGCTGCGGCGCGTGGCATGGCGCGGCCGACGATTTCCCGAACCTCACCCTAAAAAAAATACCAAACGCGGTGCTGGATCGCTGCGAGTTTGGCCGCGACGACTACAGCCTGCAAATCGCCGCGCTGCCGCCGCAGAGTCCAGTGCCAGCAATCCCCCCTGATGCCCCCCCAGCCCGCCCGGGCAAACCACGAAAAGCCAAGCAAAATCCCTCCGACGAGCCGATGCTGTTTGGGAAGGGGGAAAGGATGAAGGATGAAGTATGAAGTATGAAGTATGAAGTATGAAGTATGAAAAAAGCAGCCTGTTTCCTTCACTCGACACTCGACACTCGACATTCCCATGACCGACATTCAAACAGAGTTTTCAGAACTGAGCATCCGTTCGCGGCGGATCGTCAACAGCGTGAGCGGGCGGCTTAGTTTGCGCACGCCACAGCGGGAATCGTTGGAAAAGCTGGCGAGGGTGGAGGAGGTGTTATCGGCGGAGCAATCGTTGCAGGAGCAGCTGCGGGTTATCGCATCGGAGTTCCCCAGCGTTGACGATTTCGAGCGTGAGTTTCCGTCGCTTTGTTTTGCGTTGGCAACGGGGGTTGGCAAAACGCGGTTAATGGGGGCGTTCATTGCTTATTTATTTCTGAAGGGGCGTTCGCGGCATTTTTTTGTGCTTGCGCCAAACCTCACCATCTACAACAAACTGATTGCGGACTTCACCCCCGGCACGCCGAAGTACGTGTTCCAGGGGATTGGGGAGTTTGGGGCGCGGCCCCCGATTATTATCACTGGTGAAAATTACGAGAGCGGGATCGGCGTGCTGAATAACATGTTCAATGATGTCCACATCAACATTTTCAACATCAGCAAAATCAACACCGAAGTTCGCGGCGGCGCGTCGCCACGGATAAAGCGATTAAGCGAGTACATCGGTCGAAGTTACTTCGACTACTTAGCAGGGTTTGATGACCTTGTGCTGCTGATGGACGAATCGCACCGCTACCGTGCAAGTGCGGGGGTGCGGGCAATCAACGAGCTTCGGCCAATTTTTGGATTGGAGCTTACGGCCACCCCATTTGTGGAAGCGGGGCGGGGGAACGTGCAGCCGTTCAAGAACGTCATCTACAGTTACCCGCTTGCTGCCGCAATGGCCGATGGCTACGTGAAGGAACCAGCCGTGGCCACGCGGGAAAATTTCAATCCAAAACAGTACACCGACCAGGAGTTGGAGCGATTGAAGTTGGAGGATGGAATCCGGATCCACGAGCATACAAAAGTGGAGTTGGAGTTGTACGCACGGCAGAACACGTTGCCTGTTGTGAAGCCCTTCATGTTAGTGGTTGCCGCCGACACCGAACACGCCAACCAGGTGCTGGAGCTTATCAAAAGTGAGCATTTTTTTGATGGGCGTTATCGTGAACGGGTGATCACCGTGCATTCGGCCCAGCGTGGCGAGGAGAAGGAGGATACGGTGGAGCGATTGCTGGCGGTGGAGAACCCCGCCGAGCCGACGGAGATTGTGATCCATGTGAATATGCTGAAGGAGGGGTGGGACGTGACGAACCTTTATACGATAGTGCCGCTGCGTGCGGCCAATGCTCGGGGACTGGTGGAGCAATCCATTGGGCGCGGGTTGCGGCTACCCTACGGCAAGCGGACCGGCAACGCCGTTGCCGACCGGCTGACCGTGGTTGCGCACGACCGATTCCAGGAAATCATTGACGATGCAAACCGCCCTGATTCCATCATCCGTTCCGGCGTAGTAATTGGGCGCGATATCCCAACTGAGCGGCACATCGCCGTGACCGTCGCGCCGCTGGCCGCCGAAGCTATCGCCACGGCAACGGCCCCACCGCAAACCCACGCAGCAACCACACCAACAGCCGCAAGCGCGAACCCGGCAACGGAGCCAGAACCTGCCAAGCAGGAGGCACTGCTGTTCCCAACCCCGGCAAGCCAGCAGGTAGCAACCAAAGTGTTGGAGGTCATCAAGCGATATGAGTCGCTGCCAAGCTCGGCGCATCTGTTGCGTCCGGAAATCCAGCAAGCAATAGCCACAACGGTGATAGAAGAGCTTGCGCCGCAACAAGGGAGTTTGGAGTTGGAGGGGGATGGCGCAGAACTTCAGCCGGGGCGGGATCAGTTGCAGGCATTGCTTCGCTCCCCCGATACCATGAGCCAGGTGGTTGAAGCTGCCGTGCAGCTTCGGAATCGGTTAAGCATTGATATTCCGCGAATTGTGCTGCAACCCACCAGCCAGGTCACCAATGGCTACCATGATTTCGACCTTGAAGTAGGCCAACTACGGCTGCAGCCGGTGCCAATGAACCTGCTGATCGAGGAGCTACGAACCCACCAACGCAGCCGATTGTTGGAAGCCAGCGGCGGCAATACCGAGCTGATGGTGGAGCACTACATCGTGCGCGCACTGGTGAATTACGACGACATCAGCTACGACCAAACCGCTGATCTTCTCTACAAGTTATCGGGTCAGATGGTGGCCCACCTGCGTTCCTACTTGCCCGCCGACGATGATGTTCAGAACGTGGTGGAGTACCACCAGCGCACCCTTGCGGGCATTATTCACACGCAGATGCGGGCACATTGTTGGGAGGAGCAAACAGCCTATTCCGCCTACGTAACCAAGGGGTTCACAACGTTGCAGGAAAGCACCTACGGGTTGGCTGACGGGGATTCGGCACTGAATTTCCGCGCACCGGTAACGGAGCGGGCATTGATGAAGGGGATGCTGTTTACTGGCTTCAGACGCTGCTGCTACCGCGTGCAGAAATTTGATAGCGACACCGAGCGGCAGTTTGCAGTAATCTTGGAGAACGAACCGGAAGAATCGCAGGTGAAATGGCTGCGCCCTGCCCTCCGCCAACTGGGTATTTACTACAACAGCAACGATGCCTACCAGCCCGACTTTGTGGTGGAGACCAGCAAGGGCTGCTACCTTGTTGAGCTAAAACGCGCTTCCCAGATCAGCGATAGCGACGTGCAAGCCAAAGCGTTCGCCGCAACCGAGTGGTGCCGCCACGCAACCGCCCACGCCCAACAGCACGGCACAAAGCCCTGGAACTATCTTCTGATTCCCGATACCGCAATTGCTGCGAACACAACCCTGACAGCGTTAGCCACCGCGTTCCTTTTTCCCGTACAACAGCAGTAGGGTAGGGGCTATGCGATCTCCCCGCTGCGGATTCGTTGCGCGCTCTCTGCGCTCATGCAGGGAATGGCCAGCGTTTGTGGATTAAGCCTCAAAAAAAAAATACCGCCGCCACCGACGGCTGTGAACGTCGGTGGCGGCGGGTCCCTTTTGGTTGGCCTGTTGTCTTATCGGCATTGCCCTGTGGTGTGGTTGGGCGTTGCTTCGGCCATTGTGTTGTGGTGTGGGGCGAACTTGTTCGGATAGTTCTTTGGTGGGGGAAGAATCGGACGATTAGTTCACCGATTGCTTCTTGCTGGCTTTCACCGGCGCGCCTTCGGATTCGGCGGCGGGGGTGCTGCTGGCTCCGTTGCGGGTGGCCACCGGAACCGGAATTCCCATGTGTTCCCGCAACTGGCGATCCAATGCCGAGGCAAGTGCGGGGTCTTCACTCAGAAGTTTTTTCAGCCCGTCGCGGCCCTGAACTCGTTCCTCGCCCAGGGTGAACCACGATCCGCTTTTCTGGATGAGCCCTTGGCTGATTGCCATATCTAGCATATCTCCAATCTTAGAGATGCCTTCGTTGAACATGATGTCGAACTCCACTTCTTTGAACGGCGGAGCCACCTTGTTCTTAATCACTTTCACCCGAACGCGGCTGCCAACGATGTCGGCTCCATCTTTCAAAATCTCCTTGCGGCGGATGTCCATCCGTACCGAGGCATAGAACTTCAGGGCGTTGCCGCCGGTAGTGGTTTCGGGGTTGCCATAGACCACGCCGATTTTGTTGCGCAGCTGGTTGGTGAACATCACCACCGAGTTGGAGCGGCCAATGGATGCGTTCAGTTTCCGCATGGCTTGCGACATCAGCCGTGCTTGCGCGCCCATCTGTGCATCCCCCATCTCCCCTTCGATTTCCGCACGTGGGGTTAGCGCGGCAACGGAGTCAACCACGATCACATCCAGCGCGCCGGACCGGACAAGCGTCTCGACGATCTCCAGCGCTTGCTCGCCATATTCTGGTTGGGCCAGCAGAAGGTTGTTCACGTCCACGCCAAGCCGTGCGGCGTAGTTGATATCCAGCGCGTGTTCGGTGTCCACAAAGGCAGCCATTCCGCCACGTTTTTGCGCTTCGGCGATAACGTGCAAGCAGATGGTGGTTTTCCCCGATGATTCCGGGCCGAAAATTTCGATGATACGGCCACGCGGCACGCCGCCAATTCCAATGGCGGTATCCAGCGAAAGGGAGCCAGTGGAGATTGCTTCCACGGGAACGACCGCATGGTCGCTCAATTTCATGATGGAGCCTTTGCCATATTGTTTTTCAATGGCATCCATTGCCGTTTCAAGGGCTTTCTTCCGTGCGTCCAATGATGCGTCAGCCATGATCGTTTTTCCGGTTAGTTGTGTATGAAATGAAGGTTTTGGTATCGCAGTTTCTTGCTCTGTTCTCTGCCAGATATGAGATGGATAACTGGGGTGTTCAAATGATGACCGACACGAAAATAGGGTGTTGAAGCAAAACAACAAAGCAGTTTTTGTGATGAATGAATTTTTTTTTTGAGGCAGTTGCTGAACGCCTTCAGCTACCGTTCACCGAGCCTCAACAATGGGCACCAATCTACTCCTCGCGGTCTCGGAAATGTGCTCAGGGGGAAAGGATGAAGGATGAGTTTATGGCTGTTGGATTAGGCTCTTCGCATGGCGGCAAGGCGGCGGCGGACGGCGGGGCCGAAACTGCGGGAGCGGCGAATCACCGAGCCGAAGGTGAACGGGATGTAGCGGTTCATCCGTTGGGTCAGGAACAGCGCGGTTGTGGCAGTCCCAAGCAGCAGGGCAATCCCCATTCCGGCTTCGTAGAAAAAGTAGGTTAGCAGAACCCCGCCAACGGCCATCACCACCGTGCCAAGAAGCGTGCCACGGAACAGGTCGCGGGTGTGGCCCATGCCGAGCAACACCACCGACGGCACAATCACAAACGGTGCAAAAAAGCCAGACCCCATCAACCACTGAAACACCGGGATGGAGCCTTCTTTGCTTGGCAAAATTATCGGGACCACAACGTTCGCAAAGGCGATCAGCAGAAGCGAGAGAGGGAAGATCAACACCACTAACGCGGCGGTGGCAAGCTCGGCAATCTCCTTCACCGCCTCCACCCGTTCCTGGGCATACGCGCGCGAGGTTGCCGGAACCAGCAGCAACTGTGCAGCGTCGCGGATGGACTCAAAAAATCGGTAGAAAATTTTTGCAGCGTTATAGACCCCCGCCGCAATGTGGCCGCGCACCGCCGTCACAATCACTGCATCCCCCTGCTGCTGAATAATCGTCAGCATCCCCGTTCCCCCCTGATGGATTCCCAACGCCAGAACACGGCGGATGGAGTTGGCAAGTTGATCTGTTGTGGGGATCATCCACCGCCATGTGAACAGCAGCCCGGTGATGGAGCTGGCGATGAAGGCATACAGGTTGTAGTCAATCAGCACGATTGAATCGGTAAGGTGGCCGCTTGCGCCGCCAACCAGCATCAGTGCGATTACCCCGCCAAAGTAGGCAAGATCAACAAGGAAAATCGGGATGATCCGGTAATCCACCTGCAGCACCCGAATGGTGATGTTCCGCGCCGCTGTGCTAAGCACCAAAAAACCGATGGTGCGGAACGCATCCACCGCCGAACCACTTTTCAGAACATCAGCAATCGGCACGGCAAGCAGGGTGATGCTGTAGCCCAGCACAACCATGAAGACAATGTACAGCAGGGAGGAGGCGGTGATGATCGAGCGGGAAATTTTGTGCTCTTCGGCGCAGAGCTTCACCATTGGCTGAAGAATGAAAAAATCCCCCAGCAGGCTTAGCCCCAAAAACAGTGCTTGGAACACCGTCCACACCCCCCACTGGTCTGGACTGAAGAGCTTCAGCGGAACCAGAATCAGCACCACACCATACAACATTTGCAGGCTTTTATCGGCGGCGGCCCACAACGCCAACCGCTGCGGCGAGCGTGCGGGGCGTTGCGATTGTTCGGCTGTTGATTGTGGGTTGTTCTCAGGCATGAAAACAAACAGAAGGAGTAATGGCGTTGGTGTACTTCACGTACACCCCGTGCGTGCGGGACTCTAGATCAGAACGCGCCAAAGATAGCGCAATCGCTGTGGCGGGGATGTGTCGAAACTCATCACTAACCACCAGGCCGGTTCGGAAACGCCGTAGCTGGGCGAGTACCAGCCGCGGGTGATTGTAAACGGGTGGCTGCACTCCAACTCTATCTGGCCCGATTCGCCGCCGCCAATGATTGCGCGGGTCGGCTCAATCTGCTCAATCGGCAGCATCCCCGGCAGCGTAAACCGAAGCTCCACGTGGTGTTCTCCGTTGCCCGCAATTTCATCTTCCACCGCCAGCTGCGGGCCGCGAAGTTCCCACCGCCGCCGCACCGCAACGCTGCCGGAAGGGAGCTCCCGGTAGGCGTGATGTTCGGCGGCAAGGGTTGCCCCATCGTCGGTTGCTTCCCACTCCAAAATGGTTGTGTTAGTGGAATCCTGTTTCACCCGCCACAGGCCGTCGAACTGGGCAATTTCTGTTCGGTCAATCATTGGCGCGTTGTGGGCGCGGGTGCTGCGCAGTTCGTTGCGAAGGCTTGGATTGCGGGTGTAGCAGAATGTCCCCGGGTCAATCACCACTTGGCCAGCTGCGGTGTGAATTGTGAAGGAGAGGGTGTCGTTGTTTCCATGCAGCCCGATTGGGCCGACATCGGCAACGACGTGCATCCAGCGGTTCCGCAGCACCGCAAACCCGCCGTGGCTGTACAGGTGCGATGCTTCACGGTTCTTGGTTCCCAGCCGGTCGTACTCCATCTTCCCCACATCCCCCATCAGCATTCCCCCCTCCAAACTGAAACGTCCTGCCTGCCCCGTAAAATCTTCCCGGTGAAAGATCACGGCTGCCAGCGCCAGCAACCCGCGGTGGTCGTACAACGCCTGCGATTCGGTAAGCCGAAGGATCACTCCATCATCCGAATCTCCAAACTGCGGAACGGTTCCGGAGGGGGGGATGTAATCGCACAGAAACTCGGCCATCTGCTCAACCGTTCGCCGCGCCGATTCTCCGAATGGAACTCCAGCACGCTGGCAGAGGGGAATGGCAATCAGGTACATTTCCAGCACCAAACGGTGGTAGCCAATCGAGCGTTCGTAGTGAACTCCATCACTGGTGAGTTGCGCCGCCAGCTGTTCAATCATCCATTTCCGCCCGCTGGCAAACCAACGTTTCCCGTCGGGGTGATCCAGCAGAAACGCGCCAATGGCCAGCAGTCCAAAGCAGTTGGAAAGGTAGTGGTTGGTAAGATTGAAGAAATACTCAAGGTTATGCCAAAGGTGGTCGCCATGCTCCCAAACCAGCAGAACGTAGCTGCTCCACCAGTCGCGGCTGATGGAAGGTGAGCCGGCGAACAGTGAGTAGCCACACGTCAGCCAGAAGCCGCGAATCGCCACCTCCATCGGCATTGCCCAGTTGACCCCAACGTCGCGTGGGTTCTGCTGCTGCCAGTCATCAACCAGCCGTTGGAACTCGGTTGCCCAGCGTTCATCGCCGCTTGCGCGGTAGGCGTTCCCAAGCCATGCAATCCAGTACATCCGGCTTAGTTCCCAGGGGTATTTCACATCTGCGCCGTTGCCATCCATAAATCGGATGCGGGAGAAATGATCCAGCGGCCAGCGCGTTCCCGATCCATAATCGCGGTGCCAATCGTAGCGGCCATCGGGCGCGGAAATCTGGCAGCCAAGCAGTGTGGTGTTCCCCGCCGCAAACCGATTGGCATCGTGAAGGATAGTGGTGAGATCGGACAGGCTGGCGAGCAATGTTGGGGTGATAGAAGCAAGCGGAAGCCGTGGCAACACTGCCGCATGGAAATCAGCCGCGAAGGTTTCTGCCGTGCGGAAAAACCCGAACTGCTGTTGAAAGGCCGCAAGGCGTGGGCGTGGGTGAGGCTTGCGGGCGTAGTTTCGGCGGCGCAACGCTTGCCGGAACACTTGTGCAATATGCCCCAGCCCATGCCGCCGTGCTGCAGATGTCAAGAATTTGATTCGTCGAACCAGGTTCTGATAAGCCATACATCGGTTGGTGCGTTGCGGGTAAGGCGGAACTGTGCGCGGCCATCAACCCGGAAGGTTTCATTGGCTGGCAGGATGACCTTCATGGTGTAGGCGCGCGTAACTGTCAGGCGGACTGAGTCGCCGTCTTGCGAGATGTAGTCGTTCCACTGGATGTCAATCTGGTCGGCACTGTGGAACAAGTTCCAAGCAATCCGCATCTCTTCATCGCGGTTGAAGGCTACCTCGGCAGCGCGGTCGGGATTGTAGTAGCGGAACTGGAAATCAGGGTGAAGCAGGTTCCCATAAATCAGCGTGTCGCCGTAGGTGAAGGCATACTGGACGTTCTGGAACACCCCCGCCACCGTGCGCTGGTCGCCAAGTGCCGAAGAAAGATTGGAGAGGCCCGGCTCTAACTTCGGCGCAAACGGGTTGGTGCAGCTTGCCAACGCAAGCAGCAGCACAGCCAACATGATGGTGAGAGTGTTTTTCAAATGTCGAGTGAAAAGTGAAAAGTGAAAAGTGAAAAGTGAAGAGTGAAAAGTGAAGAGTGAAGAGTGAAGAGTGAAAAGTGAAAATATCAAGTGTCAGATGAAGCTCTCTCTCTTCCTAATGGCTAAAGACCACCGACCACTGACCACTGACCGTCGAATCGAGAGTATCGAATGACCAATGACTACTGACTACTGACTACTGACCAATGACCAATGACTCTTCCCCCTAATTACTAAACCGCGCCTTTATCACCGACCAACTTGTTTTTCCCGGAATCGCGACATCGCGCCAGCTTGCGATTGCCCACTCGTTCAGCCGCGATAACCGCAAGGTAAGCTGTAACTCACCTTCGGCAACTTGTTCAACCGCAGTATGGGTGTGGGGAAAACGGGCAAGGTAGCTTGCGGTAAACTGGATAGAGTCGCCGATGGGAAGTTCGGTAATTTCCGATGGAGTAAACAGCACCGAGCAGGCAAGGTCGGGCTGAAGCTCGGCAAGAATTGTGCGGAGATATTTTTCCTCCCGCTCGATAGACCAATCGGCAAACAGGGTTGGCGCGGCTGCAATCCCTTGGGCCGAAGCAAAAAATCGGAAGGGGGGAAGCCCACGGCCGGAATCGCTGAAGCAACGGCGGTAATCGCTGGGATTCCCAAACTTCAGTGCGTTCTCAAGGTTCCGCAGCACCAACGTTGGCGCGGTTGGCGGCTCGAAGTTAGAACCCGCACTGGTTGGCGGCTCGGGGTCGCGTGTGGCAAACAGCCCGCAGCCAGCAATGGCGGCCCCCAACATCAGCAATGCCGCGCAATACAGAATAGGGGTTGCTGTTGAACGGTGCTTCATTTCCCCGGGATATTGTTGTTCATCGTTCTCTGTTTCGGTCCATGCTTACTCTGCCCGCGCAATCACCAGCATCCGTGCCGAGTGTTGGGGGTGGAATGCTGTCCCGTGATAATCACCGAACCATTGCACCGGAACCAGCCCCGCATCGTTCAACATCTCTGCGATAGCTTCTGGCGAGTAAAGCCTAACCGATTCGTGAAACTCCATCTGTTCGGTTGCGGCATGGATGGTGATGGTTTTTTCCACGCGGTCGTCAACAATCTGGCGGCGTTCCACCACTTCAAGATCATCCACCCATTTTGTGCTGGTGTTCATCAGCGAAGTACGCAAATGTTCTGGGTTCAGCAAGTCCAGCGCGTAGTGCCCACCCTGGCGCAGCGCGGCATGAACCCGTTCCAGCACCAGGAAGTCGTCGGCGGGGCTATCGAAGTAGCCGAAACTGGTGAACAGCTGCACCACAAGGTCGAACTCCTGGTGAAATTCGATGTGACGCATGTCGGAACGAAGAAAACGGATGTGATCTTCCACCCCTTCTTTTGCGGCGGTGGCAAGTGCGTGGCCAAGCAGGGTAGGGGAAAGATCCACCGCCGTAACCTGGAACCCGTGGCGCGCCAGCGTGATCGAGTGGCGACCCGGCCCGCAGGCCAAATCAAGCGCGTGGGGTGGTGCTGGGTGCGGGGCGATAGGGATTGCCCGAAGAATCAGCTCCACACAATGTTCGGCTTCGGTGCGGTCGCGGTGGGCGTACAGCTTCAGGTACAGCGGGTTGCGGAACCAGCGTTCGAACCATTCTTCGCTCTGCTGGTGCGGTTCTGGCTGTGGCGCAGGGGTTGGATCAGGCTTCAACGCGCCCCTCCAATGCTCGGGAGATGGTTGCTTCGTCCACAAACTCCAACGCCGACCCCAACGGGACTCCACGGGCGATGCGGGTGACTTTCACACCAAGCGGTTTCAGCAGTTTGGCCAGGTAGAGCGTGGTCATTTCCCCTTCAACGTTGGGGTTCAGCGCAAGGATCACCTCTTGGTCGCCGCTGCCGATTCGTGCCAGCAGTTCTTTGATTTTCAGGTCGTCCGGCCCCACGCCATCCAGCGGGTGGATCACGCCGCCAAGCACGTGGTACAGGCCGTGGTAGTCGTTGGTTTTTTCCACGGCCAGCACGTCGCTTGGTTCGCCAACAACGCAGATCACGTTCCTGTCCCGCTTTGGTGATTGGCAGATTGCGCAGGGATCCTGCTCGGTGATGTTCTGGCAGATGGTGCAGTAGGCGGTTTTGTCCTTCATATCCACAAGGGCGCGGGCCATTGCCACCACCTCCTCGCGGGGTTGTTTCAGCAGATAGAGTGCGATGCGTTGCGCAGTCTTGCGGCCAATGGTGGGAAGGCTGCTTAAGTGTTCGATAACCGATTCAAGCGATTGAGAAGTATGGAGCATGATGCTGGGAAACGTTGAGGCCTGGATAACTATTTGGCAATATCACCCATTGAATTGTGGCTGTATCGTTGAAGTTTCTTTCAGGTTGTGAAAATATCCTGTATGTTCGGCACGGTTTGGCAATCACACACACATTATGGCCAAGCCAGCAGCATCAATCAACAATCAAAAAAAGGGGAAACGACCATGAGCCTTGTTGACCGCGCAAAAAGCATCATCACAACGCCCAAGACCGAATGGCCAGTTATCGAAACCGAGGAGCCGGATACCGGAGCGTTAATCACCGGGTATGCGTTGCCGCTGATGCTGATACCTGTTATTGGCACACTAATCGGCAGCGGGTTGTTGGGGCCGTTGGGGTTGATGTTCGGTGTAGCAATGGGGGTTGCCTCATTGATATCATCGTTAGTTGGCACCTTCATTTCCGCGTTTGTTGTGAACGCGCTTGCGTCGTCGTTCGGGTCGGTACCGAACCAAGGGCGCGCGTTCCAGTTGGTGATTTACTCCAACACTCCGGCATGGGTGGCTGGTATCTTGGCCATTGTCCCAGTTCTTGGCGGATTTGCAGCAATGGCTGGTGGGCTCTACGGCATCTACCTGATGTACTTGGGGCTTCCACACACCATGCAAACGCCGGACGATAAACGGGTTGTGTATGTCATCGTCGCGTTGGTTGTGAACATCGTTGTGTACGTTGTGCTGGCCGGAATCCTTGCAACAGCGGTCTTGGGAATGTTTGGCCTAACAATGCTTGGGCGGTAGCCTTATCGCCAGCAGAACCAACAGATTTCATGAACAGCGGCCACCCGGTAACGGTGGCCGCTGTTGTTGTTGTTGGACTGCTACACCTGCACCCGCTACAACGGCAAATTCCCATGCTTGCGCCACGGGTTGGTGTCCTGCTTGTTCCGCAGCAGCCGCAGCGCGTGGATCAGGCGCGGGCGGGTGTCGGCTGGCTCGATTACATCGTCAATGTAGCCACGTTCGGCGGCAAGGTAGGGGTGGGCGAATTTCTGGCGGTACTCGGCATCTTTTGCCGCCAGCGCGGCTTCGGGATCGGCGGATTCGGCAATCTCCTTGCGGAACAAAATCTCCACCGCGCCTTTGCTCCCCATCACCGCAATCTCTGCGCTTGGCCATGCCACGTTGAAATCCCCACGGATATGCTTGCTGTTCATCACGTCGTACGCACCGCCGTAGGCTTTGCGGGTGATGACTGTCATTTTGGGAACGGTGGCTTCGCAGAACGCATACAGCAGCTTGGCCCCATGCCGGATGATCCCCCGCCACTCCTGGTCGGTTCCGGGAAGGAACCCTGGGACATCCTCGAACACCACCAACGGGATATTGAAGCAATCGCAGAACCGAACAAACCGTGCACCTTTCACCGAAGCATCAATATCCAACACCCCGGCAAGCACCGCCGGTTGGTTGGCAACAATCCCAACGGCCTGGCCGCCAAGCCGCGCAAACCCCACCACAATGTTATCGGCAAAGCCTTCGTGGATTTCCATGAACGAGCGCTGGTCAACCACGCGGTTAATCACTTCCTTGATGTCGTAGGGCTTGTTTGGGTTGTCGGGGATGATTGCGTTCAGCATGAAGTCGCGGCGGTCGTCGGGGTCGTCAAGGCTGATGGTTGGTGGCTGTTCGCGGTTGTTCTGCGGCATGTAGCCAAGCATCCGCCGGATTGCCATCAGGGCATCCACCTCGGTCCGCTCGGCAAGGTGCGCAACCCCCGATTTGGTTGCGTGGGTGGCTGCGCCGCCAAGCTCTTCCTGCGTTACGTCTTCGTGGGTGACGGTTTTCACAACGTTGGGGCCGGTCACGAACATGTAGCTGGAGCCTTGCACCATCACCACAAAGTCGGTGATGGCTGGGGAATAGACAGCCCCGCCGGCACAGGGGCCAAGAATGGCCGAGATTTGCGGGATCACCCCGGAAGCCAACGTGTTCCGCAAGAAAATATCGGCATACCCACCCAACGATACCACCCCTTCCTGGATTCGCGCGCCGCCGGAATCGTTCAATCCAACCACCGGCGCGCCGATCTTCATGGCAAGGTCCATCACCTTGCAAATCTTCTCGGCATGGGCTTCCGACAGCGACCCACCGAACACCGTGAAATCCTGCGAGAAGACGCAGACCGTCCGCCCGTTAATCGTCCCGGTTCCGGTGACAACGCCATCGCCTAAGTAGCGTTGTTCGTCCAATCCAAAATCGCGCGAGCGGTGCTGCACAAAAGCATCTATTTCCACAAAACTCCCTTCATCTAACAGTGCTTCAAGCCGTTCGCGGGCGGTCAGCTTCCCTTTTTTGTGTTGATCCTGAACCCGCCGCTGGCCGCCGCCAAGTCGTGACTCGGCGCGCATCCGCCCCAGTCGCTCGAACGGGTTTTCGGCGGGCACGGGTTCGGGCGTTGCTGCTGTGGTTGCGCCGTTACCAGTGGCGGTTGCGGTTCCAACAAGTTCTTGTTCGGTCATTGTTCGGTATTGATGCTGTGTTTGAAAAACGTAGGCGAAGTTACGAAATGGAGAACGCGTATGGAGGTATCCTCGGAATTATACCCGGGGCAATGGAGCTTGCGAAACCTACAGAGAAACGCACTACCCTTCCGGCACAATCAACAGCGATGTGGCCTTCCACAGCGGCAACCCTGTCTCCATGTCGAAATCACGCGAAAGGGTTGCCCCGTGCAGCTCGGTGATGACGACTTCGCAGGCGTGGGCAATGGTTTACGCTGGTGGTGTGTGGTTTTCTTCTGATAGTGGTGCGGGGAGTGCTACAGCGAATCGTTGTGGGGCAGTCCAGCCAGAGCACAGGGGTTATCAGCTGCCGCGTGCTTCATCACCAGTATTGAATGAGGTCTGTATCTTTCCCATTTCGAGTATATTATTTTTTTTGTGGAGCTGATAATGCAGGGATTGCCAGTGTAGGGTATTCATGAGTGAAATTATACCAATTGACAGTGTTGATGTATCCTGTAACTGCTGGGCACACCCTCTTTTTTTTACGATTCTGATTTTTATAGTTTTGATAAAAATTGGCCTGTAATAATTTCCAATGGAATGATGTAGTATATGGGGCTTTCATGTCTTCAGTTGTTAGGTTGTTAAGGAACCATTCAATTTGATTATTACTAGGAGGTGTACTAAAAACCATAATCGGTAAGCATCCTTCTTCTTGATAAACGTCTTCAAGGTCATCATTTAGATTAAATCCCGTAGATGGAACAGGCATCTTCCAAATGTAGAAATCTTGGAAATTATTTTTTGAATTCAATAGAGGAGTGTCTTTTGAAAATTTCATAATAAGAACAATAGATAATTTTAAAGAATCATCCGACTCGGCACACATTAGCGTATGAATACTTGTGTCGTTCTCACAAGAAATAAATCTGATTGCAGATAGTAGTCTTATTTTAAATTTCACATTATCTAAATAACCGTATAAAAATCTATTCTTGTTTATTTCTTGTTCTGTAGCATTAATTAATTTAATTGAATCTTTTTGATTAAGTGGCAAATTGAATGTATTTGCTGCTGATTTGTAAGTATAAATCCATAGCATTATCATCAATTTAATAATTGATGATAATGCTATGGAGAAATATTTTTTGTTTGCCATTGTTATTGGTTTGTAAGTTTTTATGAAAAAAGTAGTTTTTTGTTGAGGCTTCGGCACGAAAAATAAGTAGGTAGAAAGTCTGCCGTCTGCCATGTTATGTCCGCGTGCATTGAGATTGCGAAATTCTATCCCTGTCAGGTCTTGTAGATTCCCGCCTTCGCGGGTGACAATTTTGTAAACTGAAGACACGCGAGCATGCCATACGGTGTCATGAATTATATTTTGAGCAAAAATATCATAGAGGAAATCATGGAGTGCAAAATTATTTCCTAATCGAATAAAAGAATTTTGCGACAACACTCTCGTTACCATTTCTGCGAAGGCGGAAAGCTATAGAGACTATTACTGCACACAGTTTCGTAGAACTCCGCGAACATTTTTTAGCGACTCACACAAAAACATACATTATCGCCTCCATTTTCCTATAATATTTAATTCTTCCATTGTATCCTTAAGATACAATTTTCCATTAACTATATCCCATACAAAAAAATCCCCTTTAATTATTGAAGTTCCATCTTTAATAGCAAGATTATAAATTTCATCTAATATTTTTATTAAATCATTTATTAAGTTATTGCTTATATTTTTATTTTCTGATTTGAGAATTTGAATTAAAAATAAAGTCATAGCGACCGCATCTAAATATGCTGATTTTTTATCTACAGAGCCATCATTGAGCATCATTAATAATATAGCAGCAAAAAACGTAGAAACGAATACGTCTGCTGGTGTAGTAATGCTTTTTTGTGGCATTACTAGGCTAATTATCCCAGCAATATGAGCATTAAATTTTACACTATTAGTATTGCGATTTTTACTAATATAAACAGAATCAAAGAAACCAGATAGGTTGATTGAAAAAGAACTATAACCAAGTAATCCATCAAATAATGACAATAAATCCTGAACCTCTGGATATAAATACATATCCATTGCTTGTCTTATTGCTTCCTTTTCGCTATCAGTAAATGTCTCTCCTGTAAAAGGATTTACCCCAGCGGAATGTGCGTCTTCGATAAATCGTATTTTAGGAGGGGTTTTCCTTGGATTAGGATGGCTTGGATCTATCATAGCCCAACTCGGCACTTTATCTGGCACTATCGGGACGCTAGGTGCTCTCCCTTTTCCATCATATCCGGTAATAATGCGAGATATTCCCAAAAGTTGTGTACGGCATACCCGGAAGTGTTGTCGTTGATAGTCGTTAGGCAGCCCGAGCGGTGATCAGGTGCTGCGGGGAACCCTCAGCCATCGGCGGATCATCGTTGGCTTGA